>JAYSRE010000020.1:0-2118 GCA_043721235.1 Polaromonas sp.
GCTCAGCCCCGCGCCATGCTCAAGAGGTGCGCGAAGGCGTGCAATTCAGGGCGGCGCGCTGGGCGCTTGACGACCGCGACGCTGCTGCCGCACTCGACGTCCTGACGCAACTGCCGCAAGGCGCGACACGCCGCACGCTGGCCTTGCGCATGAAGCTGCGCGCCACCCGGCAACTGCGGCAAACCGCTCAGGCTCTGGAAACCGCCCGCCTTTTGGCCAAACACCGTGCATTTTCAACCGCTGCGGCGCAAAGTATTGTGCGCGGCCTGGGGCTGGAACTGCTGAGCGATGCGCACGACCCGGCGCAGCTTGAGCAAGCGTGGGGCATGCTGGACGACAGTGAGCGTGCCATGCCCGAGCTGGTTGTGCATGCTGCCTCACGTTTGATGGCGTTGCAGGGTGATGCCGGGTTGGCACGCAGTTGGTTGCTATTGGTTTGGGAGCAGGCCATGCAGACCTCATCAAGCATTAGTGACAGCCTGCGTATCAAACTGATTGGTGCGCTGGAGCTGGGTCTGGATTCGGTCGATGCAGGCTGGCTGGCCAGGATTGAAGCGGCGCAAACGACCAGGCCACGCGACGCCAATGTGCAGTACCTGGCGGGCATGGCTTGCCTGAGCCGCCAGTTGTGGGGCAAGTCCCGGCAATTACTGGCGCTCAGTGTTCTTGGGCTGCAAGATACTGGCCTGCACCGCAAAGCATGGCGGGCGCTGGCGTTATTGGCCGAGCAGCGCAGTGACGATGTTGCTGCTGCTGAAGCCTACAAGCAGGCCGCATTGCTCTAGTTGGTTGCTATTGGCCGTTAGCGGTCACAGCGCAAGTCAGCACAATGTTGATTTGCCCACCTGCGGGCAGTCCCGGAATCGTATAGCCCGACTGCAAAGTGGCAATTGGAATAGAGCCCACGCAACTTGCGCCGCCAGACGCCGTGCAAACTGCGGGTGTGGTGCATGACAGGCCTGGCGTGACTGAGTCACTGACGACCGCGCCCGATGCGTTTGAGGGGCCGCCGTTGGCTACCGTGACTGTGTAGGCAGTGGTGCCGCCCGCCAGCACCGTGTTGGTGCCATTGGTTTTGGTCACAGACAAATTAGCCGCACCGCGTATGGCATCTACATCTGCTGCAGTGTTGTTGGTCAAGTCGTTGTCCACCATGCCGTTGGGCAACTGCAAGCTCACACTGTTGGTCACCGTGCCGTTCAGCGCGGTCACTGATGCTGTGAGGGTGAACACCACTGTGGTGTTGATGGGCAGCGATGGGATGGTCAAGCCCGCACCCTCAATGCCGCCTATGGTGCTGGACGGTGGGCATGTTGCCCCTGCGCCAAACGCTGCGCACACAATGCCGGTTTTGTTCAGGCCCGTGGCCAGCGGGTCTCTGACAATGATGTTGTCAGCCGGCCCTGCACCCAGGTTGCCCACCGTGATCACATAACTGGTGGTCGTTAATGTGCCCAGCGTGTTCGTGCCATTGGTTTTGGTCACAAACGGGTTGGTGTTGGGTTTGCATTCGCGCAAAATAACCTGGGTGCTGGCAAAGTCGTCACCAGCACCGGCAGGCGCTGTGTCCCACAGTTGCAAAGTAGCCGATGTGCTGGTCGCCACAAACACGCTTTGCCGGAGCGTCCATGTGTCAGACGTGCCCGCCCCCTCGTTTGGAAAGCTGTTGGACACCAGGGTAAATGTGGTCGTTGTCACAACCCGCATTTCTATGGTGGGCAAAGCGGCCGCAGCCGAGCCTCGGTCCAGGGCGTTTGAGCCGTAGTACATCCATTCGTAGGTTTGACCCAGCACCAGACCTGTCACAGCTTGCGACCAAAACCGGTACGCCCCCCCAGTCGTATTGCCGTTGCTGTACAGCCAGTTGTTGGCGCTGGCCACGCTTCGGGTGGTGTCGCCCGGGAAAGAAGACTGCACGGCCACGCCGTAATTTTTGGGGCCTTGCTGCACAGCCACATTGGTATCAGCGGGCTGTGTATTGGGGGCAACCTGCGGCACAAACGAACCGACAGATGAAGAGATATTGGTGTAGTCGCTGTTGCTCAGCAAGTTGGTCAGCTGCTCAGTGCTGCCCGCTGGGCAAATTTGTGCCGCGCTGACCACACGCGAGACGGCAGC
>JAYSRE010000021.1:0-5254 GCA_043721235.1 Polaromonas sp.
TCTTGGTAAGTGAGTTGTTGATAACAGGGTTGTGGTTTCATGTGCGTACCTTACTGGGTTTAATTCAGGGGTGTTGCACTTGGGATTTGAGATGGCCAAGGTATTCCAATCTTGGCTCTGATTGGATTTCGGGAAATCTTTGTTGTCAATCTCTGGTATTCGTCGATACTATATTTTTGCATTGCAATCTAGGCTTTCAAGCTGATCTAAACTGTATACAATCAATCACCGGGCCCAAGCAATTGTGCCCGGTTTTTTTGTGTCGCCGATGTGAGGAGTAACATAAAGACCGGGGCAGTTCCAAGCGCTCAAATGATCTGAAATGATTTTTTGAAAGATTTGAGAACATGGAAATTTTTGACTACGACAATGTGCTGCTGCTGCCGCGCAAGTGCCGCGTAGAGTCACGCAGCGAGTGCGATGCCAGCGTGCAGTTGGGCAAGCACAGTTTTCGAATTCCCGTGGTGCCCGCCAATATGAAGACCGTGGTCGATGAAGCCACTTGCGTATGGATGGCGAAAAACGGCTATTTTTATGTGATGCACCGGTTTGACTTGGACAATGTGCAATTTGTACAAGCCATGGCCAAGCAAGGGCTTTTTGCCAGCATCTCGCTGGGCGTGAAGCAGCCCGACTACGCTAGCGTAGACCAGCTGGTGGCACTAGGCCTGTGCCCTGACTACATCACCATCGACATTGCCCATGGCCATGCCGACAGTGTGCAAAAAATGATTGCCTGTTTAAAGCAAAAACTCCCGGGCTCGTTCGTTATTGCCGGCAATGTGGCTACGCCCGAGGCGATTATTGACTTGGAAAACTGGGGTGCAGATGCCACCAAAGTAGGCGTAGGCCCTGGCAAGGTGTGCATCACCAAGCTCAAAACCGGCTTTGGCACGGGCGGCTGGCAGCTGTCTGCGCTGAAGTGGTGCGCCCGTGTGGCCACTAAGCCCATCATTGCCGATGGCGGTATCCGCGAGCACGGGGACATAGCAAAAAGCATCCGCTTCGGTGCCACGATGGTGATGATCGGCTCCATGCTGGCTGGGCATGAAGAGTCGCCTGGCAAAACGGTGGAGGTGGATGGCAAACTGTTCAAAGAATACTACGGCAGCGCCAGCGACTTTAACAAAGGCGAATACAAACACGTAGAAGGCAAACGCATCTTAGAGCCCATCAAAGGCAAACTGGCCAACACGCTGGTAGAGATGGAGCAAGACGTGCAAAGCTCGATCAGCTACGCTGGCGGAACCAAGCTGATGGACATTCGCAAAGTGAACTATGTTATTTTGGGTGGTGACAATGCGGGCGAGCATTTGCTGATGTAGATCTGTCCTCGTGCCTGTTCAATTTAAGCAACTTTAAAGACCGGGGAGTGTGGTGGTGGGCCACTAGAAAATTGCTGCTTAGTCATGCGCTAGGGGCCCCAGCCTGCCATGCGCTATATAGCCCATGCCCCACTGCGTGCTGCTTCGTTCAAAGTGCGTGCAATAGGGTTGCACTAGGTCCCATGGTGCCCACAAATCGGACGCTTTGGCGTTGTAAGGGCGGTTTTTAGCCCAGGCCAGCAGATTAAGCGGGCCTGTCCACCATGGGAAAAATTTCACCCCTGCCATGGCAATGCGTGCCCCAGGCTTGGCTTGGCGCAAGATGTTGGCTACAGCTTGGGGTGTGCGCGATACGTCGTGCACGTAGTTGAACAAAATAGCATCGGCCTGCACAGGCAAAGTGACGTTTTCAGCGCTGGTTTGTTGGTGCCATACATTGGTGTAGCCAGCGCTGTGCGCCCGCGCCTGTGCCTGTACAAACATCTCTGGGCTTTGCTCAAAAGCCAGCACGCGGCCTTGCGGCCCTACTGCAGCATGCAGTAAGCCGTAGCTTAGGCCAGTGCCTGCGCCTACGTCGAGCACCACATCGCCGGGCTGCAGGTTCAGCAGGCGAACGGCACGCTTGCGCAGCGGCATGGTGTACTGGGCAGATGCGTCGTAGCCGGCCGCTTTAGAGCGGTATTTGAGGACAGACAGTTCGTTATCGGTGAGCGGCATAGAGGGGTACCTGGTGTTTGGTTGATAATACTTTGGCCTAATCACTGTCCTTTACCATGCTCCATTTATTACAGTCTTTCACGCCTACGATGTCACAAGCTTGGACTTTGCTGTCGGTGGCTATCGTATTTGAGGTGGTGGGTACGACCTGCATGAAACTGTCACAAGGATTCACAAATTTACTGCCCTCGGTGGTGATGTTTGTTTGCTATGCCTTGGCGTTTTCTTGCAATACGTTTGCTACTAAAACACTCGACCTGAGCATTACCTACGCTGTGTGGTCGGGCGTAGGCACGGTGGCTACCGCTGCGATTGGTATTTTGTACTTCAAAGAGCCCTCCACTGCGCTTAAGCTGGTGTGCATTTCGTTGATTGTGGTGGGTGTGTTGGGGCTGCATTCTATTGCGCGCATACCGCCGGGCGGGCCGCCGCTGGGTTGAAAGCTTTGGCTGTAGGGTTGGTCGCTGGGTTGGTAGCCAGAGTTGGCCAGATACTTGGGTGCGTAGGTTAGTCCACGCGCATCTGCGCTGGGCTTATCTCGCCGTAGCCTGTGTCAGACTGCAGCGCGCTGTTTACTATGCTTTTAATAGCTTCTTGCTTAGTATTTCCTTGGGCGGTAGACTTATTTGGCTGTAAAACACCGGCTGTTGCGGGGCAGCTACCGGTACGCACATAGCTTAGCGCGGCAGCCAAGCGCGCCTCCAGCGGGTCGCCTAGCTGGCGCGCCAGGTCGTCGGCCACGGGGCAGGTGGCGGCAAAGCCTGCGCTGTAGTCGGCAGAGCCTAATGCATTGGCAATTTCAATATTGACAGCGCTGTAGGTGGTGCCGCAGGCGGCTTGGGGTACAAAGGCATAGGGTTTTCCGTAGGTGGTGCTGCCAATGGTAATGACAGGTTTGAACGGGCGCAGCGCGTTAATCACCAGCTCGCTGGCCGAGGCCGTGTCGCCCGAGGTAATCACAAAAACCCGGTTCACGCCCGCCAGCGGCACAGCGGGCAAGCCACTGGTAGTGAAATTTTGCACCACGTTGTTGGCCGCCAGCTTGGCGCTGTAGCGGTAGTTGGCAAAGACTTTACCTTCTACGGCCGCGCCACCTGCCATGCTGGCGATGTTGCGGGCCTGCGAGGTAGTGCCGCCGCCGTTGTAGCGAAAATCTAAAATAAGCTCGGTGACACCTGCTGCACTAAAGGCCTCAAAAGCACTGCCCAAAGCCGCCGCGCCGGTGGTGATGAACTCTTGGTACATCAAATACCCCACGCGGGTACTGCCCACGGTAAGCACCCGCGCATCGATCACGGGGCTGAGCGGAAAAGTAGCCGACAGCGCGCTAAAGCTGCGTTGGCCGGTGCTGCCTTGCACTACAAAATTGCGCTGCACGCCCTCGGTGCTGACGGCGCTAAGCTGGCCCGCTGTAATTTGCGCGGGCGTAAAACCATCGATGCTGATGATGGTGTCGCCGCGTTGCAGCAGGCCTTGGCTGCCCAAGGGACTGCGCGGCTCAATCAAGCGCACTTTTAGCACCGTTTTAGCGGCATCTTCGTACATCAGCGCATAGCCATAGCCAGTGCGGGTACCTTCGGCAAAAAACTGGGTGTACTGGGCTGTGTTCTGGGTATAGCTGTAGCGGTCTTTAGGCTTAAAAAGTAAAGAGCTCAGGTAGCCTGCAGGCACGCTGGCAGCGTCGTCGGGGGTGCCTTGCTGGTCGTACCAAAAGTACCTGTCGTTCATGTAGTCACGCAGCCAGGCTTTTTGGTCTGTGGTGCTGCAGCTTACTGGCGCTTGCGGGTAGCCGCTGGCCAGCGTGGGCACGGCGCTGCTGTCGCCGCCGCCGCCGCAGGCTACTAGCAGCATAGCGCCTAGAAGGCTGGCCCACGTTGCGGTGCGTGAAGTGGGCAGGTGCTGGGTGGTTGTCAATGTCATGGTGTTAGATTTGTAGAAGTTGTCTGGGTGCCAGCGTAAAAACGGGCGCTTGCAAAAATGGGCGCTAGCTTAGGCGGTTAAAAGCGCCAGCGCCAGCGCATGGGTACGGTGCTGTGGGTCGGTTAAAGTTTCTAGCATGCTAAAGTGGTTATGCCCGGCCATAGCTTCGCATACGGGCACATGCTGCGAGCCCCAAGCGGCATGAATCAGCTGGTTTTGCCGTACAAACTCTGCGCTTTCATCACCGCCGCATACTGCAGTCAGCGGTGCACGCGGCTGGGCAAAATACCCCGGGCTGCAGCGCTGCACGTGGGCTGGTGTTAGCTGCAAGTCAGCCTGCAAATACGGGCTGAGCTGCAGGGGCGCTAAGTCATGCAGGCCCGAGATGCTCAGCGCGTTGCGCACCACTTGCGGGGGCAGCTTTTTGTCAAACTGCTCCCACTGGCAAGCCGCCATCATCGCGGCCAAATGCCCACCCGCAGACTGGCCCACTACACTAATGCGCGCTGGGTCGCCGCCATACTGCCCTATGTGCTGGTGCACCCAAGCCACCGCACGCACCGTTTGCAGGGTGATGTCTTCGATGGTGGTTGGGCTGTGGGCACCGCACAGCGCATAGTTGGGTACCACCACGCACACGCCATGCTTGGTAAAACCGGGCGCTACAAAGCTATGGTCAGATTTGTCCAGGCTGCGCCAATAGCCGCCGTGGACAAATACCAGCACCGGTTGGCGCGTGCCGCCTGCCGGGAAAATATCGAGTTTTTCTGCGCTGCCGCGGCCGTAGCTGATGTCTAGCACACAGGCTTGCGCTGCGCGCACCGCTGCAGAGCCGCTTTGCCAGCCCTGGACGTAGCGGGCCATAAAGTCGGGCACGCGCAGGCGGTTGTTGTACTGGTTGTCCAGGTAGGCAGGGTCGGGGTTGAAAGGGAAGCGTTGGGCCATAGCTGCACTGTAACGCCAGTGGGATAAATTGCAAAATTCTTACTGTTCAACCTGGCAGCGCGTAAAATCTACCCCATTCATAATGGGCCATTTGCAGGCCATTATTTACATAAAATAGCCCTACCGCCCAAGGAAATGCTGCATATGCAGCTATTAAATTAAGAGTAATATGAAAATAGCTGTATTAGGTATTGGGCTGATGGGTTGGCCCATCGCGCGCCGCTTGTGCCAAGCAGGCCACACCGTACATGCCTACAACCGCAGCCGTGCCAAGGCCCAGCAGCTGCTGCCTTTTGGAGCGCAAGTGTTTGACACGGCTGCCGCCGCTGCAACCGGGGTAGATATGG
>JAYSRE010000022.1:0-5248 GCA_043721235.1 Polaromonas sp.
TGCCAAGAGTTGGTTGGCAGCTGCGCTTTTGCTCAAATGCAATCCAGGCTCCAAAAGTTTGACGCCGGATGCCTTCCATGCAGGGTCGAATTCTGGTAATGATCCCCCACTCGCATTCACAATGACTACTTCCCAGGCTGGGTAAGACTGGCATAACACCGAGCGAACAGCTCTCTCCAGGCTGCCGCGCCCAATAGTGCGAATCAGAACGGATACGCGGGTACGCAGTGGAAGCTCTGACAGGCCAACACGTGGGGTTTGCGATGCAGCGTGCGCTACCTGAAATTTTTTATCCATCTTCCCGTTCGACACGAAATTTCAAACATTAAAACAATATAACGAGTTTACCCGAGGGGTTTTGAGCACCTCACACACCATGACTTGCACCTGCTCAACCCGCTTAGACGAGCGCACCTACACAAACGCAGGCACTGCCCGTAAAGTATTGACCTAATCAATCACCGGAGAACACCATGGTTAAAAAATTGCACAAAAACACATCTTCTACCGCCAGCGCTGCCAAAAACGCTGTCAAGGGCTCTGCCAAGCAAATATGGCAGGCCGGGCTGGGCGCGCTGACCCGTGCGCAAGCCGAAGGCACCAAGGCCGTAGAGTCTTTGATGAAAGAGAGCATGAGCATTCAGCGCAAGACTGCTGCTGCGGCTGAGGAAAAAATCTCGGAAGCCACCAACAAAATGTCCACTTTGGCCACCGATATTTCTTCCAAAGCCAACGGCCAGTGGGACAAGCTGGAAAATATTTTTGAAGAGCGCGTGGCCAAGGCCCTGAACAAGCTGGGCGTGCCATCTGCCAAAGACGTGAACGCGTTGATTACCCGCATTGATGAGCTGAACAAGGCCGTGCAAAAGATGTCAGTGAAAGCCCCCGCCCCGAAGGCCGCTGCGCGCAAGGCCGCCACACCCAAAGCTGCGACAAAAGCAAAAGTAGCTGTGAAGGCTGCACCGAAGGCCAAAGTAGCAACCCCCAAGGCATCTGCAAAAACCAAAGCACCCGCAAAAGCATCTGCAAAAGCCTCTGCAAAGCCGGCTGCCAAGGCCAAAGCGGCCCCGGTGGTTGACGCTGCTCCCGGCCAGGTTTGAAGACGAATTTTGATGACCCGTGGCGCGCTGCGCTAGTTGAAAAAAGGCGCTCAGGCGCCTTTTTTGTGCCTGCAAAACCCTTGCACGATCCGTGCACAGATGGCTTATTGCAATGCAGCATATTGCCCCTGCTTCTCGCTCTACACTTTGCCCATGAAAGTCAATAAAAACAACGCCCCCAAAATCGCACTGGCGCTGGCGGGCGGCGGGCCGTTAGGAGCCATTTATGAGATTGGTGCCTTGTGCGCGCTGGAAGAGTCGTTGAATGGGCTTAACTTCAGTAAGCTGGACCACTATGTGGGCGTATCGGCCGGTGGTTTTATTGTGGCGGCGCTGGCCAACGGCATGACGCCGCGCGAGCTGTGTGCGTCTTTTATTGAAAACGACAGCGAGCCCTCTGAGACGTTTGACCCATCGTGGCTGATGGAGCCGGCCTACAGCGAGTTTGCACGGCGCGGCATCATGCTGCCGGGGCTGGTTGCCTCGGCCCTGTGGCATGTCACGCTGGGGCGCAAGTCCATCTTGACGGCGCTGGAGCAATTGAGCCCCGGCCTGCCCACCGGGGTGTTCTCCAACAAAGCGGTAGATACCCAACTGGCGCGGTTGTTCAGCCGCGGGGGGCGCACCAATGATTTTCGCAAGCTTAAAACCAAATTGACGCTGGTGGCTACCAACCTGGACAGCGGCGAGGCCGCACCCTTTGGCCGCCCCGGATGGGACCATGTGCCAATTTCGCAAGCGGTGCAGGCCAGCTCGGCCCTGCCGGGATTGTTTCCGCCTGTAGAGATTGACGACCAGTATTACGTAGACGGCGCTCTCAAGAAGACCATGCATGCATCGGTGGCGCTGGACGATGGCGTAGACCTGATGATTTGCCTGAACCCGCTGGTGCCGTTTGATGCCACATCGCCCCATGTGGCCAAAGTGATGCAGCGGGGTATTGCGTCTGAGAAGCGCAAGATTCCGCGCATTGTGGATGGTGGCCTGCCCGCAGTGTTGAGCCAGACCTTTCGCTCGATGATTCATTCGCGCATGGAGCTGGGCATGAAGCACTACGCGCGCGCTTACCCCGACACTGACATTGTGCTGATTGAGCCCGACCACCGCGACCCCGAGCTGTATCTGGCCAACACCTTTAGCTACGCCCAGCGCCGCCACCTGGCCGAGCACGCTTACCAGCAGACCCGGCACATGCTGCGATCCCGCAAGACCGGCCTGAGCGCCAAACTGGACCGCCACGGCATCAGCCTGAACCACGAAGCGCTGGATGACCCCAAGCGCCATTTAACGGCACCGCCCAAGGCCATAACCCGCGTAGGCCGTGCCATTGCCACGCTGCAAGAAGTGATGGATGATTTGGACGAAGCGGTTGCCAGCGCTTCGGCGTTACCCGCACGCGCCCACTGAGGCCTGGCATGGTTAAAAAAGCACCCCGCCGCACCGCTGAGCGTATTTTGGAAGTCACCCTGGAGCTGTTTAACCGCTTTGGTGAGCCCAATGTGTCGACCACGCTGATTTCGGCGGAGCTGGGCATTAGCCCTGGTAATTTGTATTACCACTATCCGGCCAAAGACGAGTTGATTAACTCGCTGTTTGACCGCTATGAAAAATCGCTCAATGAGCTGCTGAACGCCAGCGACAGCGTGCGCGATGTGGAGGACGCCTGGTTCTTTATGCACACGCTGTTTGAGTTGATTTGGCAGTACCGCTTTTTATACCGCGATTTGAACGACCTGCTAAGCAAAAACCGGCGGCTGGAAACGCATTTTCAATGGGTGTTGAAGAACAAAGCCCGCTCTGTACAAGCCATGCTCGACAGCATGCGCCGCGCCGGGGCGGTGAGCATTGACTTGCGTGAGGCCGAGCCCACTGCCACCAGCATGGTGGTGGTGTTGACGTATTGGCTGAGTTTTGAATACGTGCGGGATCCGCGCAAGGCGCTAGAGCCTGAGAGCGCCCAGGCTGCCTTGATGCGCGGGGCACACCATGTGCTCAACTTGCTGGTGCCCTACCTGGAGGCCGGCCAGCGCAACCACCTGATTGGTCTGGTAAGGGCGTATCAGACCCACGCAGCAACTTGAAAGCACCCACACACCTTATGCCAGCGCAGTGGACCCCATTTGCCTATGTGGACGACTATGACATCACCGCCACTAACTTGCGCCGCCGCTGGGCCAAGCTGCACGCGGGCGACCTGGAAGCCTGGCCCGGCAACCCCAAGGTGGTTGCGGCCTGGGTGCTTTTTCACCGGGGGGAATTTGAAAAAGCCGCCCAGGCGGGCTTGAAGCTGGGCCTGGCGGGCGCAACGGTAGCCAACAAGGCCACCTGCATATATGCCAACTACCTGGAGCCCAGCGAGAAAGTGCGCCGGGATCTGTTTTTGCAGGTGGCCCAGCGCAGCGCTGAGATGGCCGCGCAGGAGCCTGAAAACGCCAACGCCTTTTACTGGCAGGCCTACGCACTGGCACGCTACAGCCAGGGCATTAGCGTGGCCAAAGCGCTGGCCCAAGGCCTGGGCGGCAAGGTAAAAACGGCGCTGGAAACGGCGATTGCCCTGCAACCCGGGCACGCCGATGCCCATGTGGCGCTGGGTGCCTTTCATGCCGAAGTAATCGACAAAGTCGGCACCCTGATTGGCAACATGACTTACGGGGCCAAAAAGAGCACCAGCCTGGCTTTGTTTGCGCAGGCTTTGAGCCTGATACCCCAATCGCAGTGGGCGCTGATGGAATATGCGAACGCCCTGGTGATACTGGAAGGCGACGCGCGCATGGACGAAGCCACCGCGCTATATGAGCGCGCCACCCAAATTACGGCCAAAGATGCAGCCGAACGCCTGGACGTGGAAATGGCCAAGGCGGAGCTGGAAGACTAGGCAGCTTTGCGTGCAAAGGCAGCTTAAGATGAAGGCTTTTACCCACCCAGACCGGAGAACTCCATGGCAGACCTGAAGAAAAAATTTGAAGCGGCTGTTGCCAATTCCAAAAATCTGACCGACCGCCCCGATAACGCCACGCTGCTGAAGATTTATGCGCTGTACAAACAAGCCACCACAGGCGACAACACCGAGAAAAAGCCCGGGTTTACCGACATGGTGGGCCGCGCCAAGTGGGATGCCTGGAATGGCTTTAAGGGCACCGAGCCGAAAGCCGCGATGCAGCAATACGTCGATTTGATCGAATCTTTAAGCTAAATCGGGCTGTAGCCCACGTTTTACCTGCGTGGGCAGCTATCAAAACAGTAGCGCTACAGACAATGGGTTTATGCGCTATTTTTTCGGGGTTGCAGCTTTAGGCGCTGCAGATTTAGCGGCGGGCTTGGCTGCGGGCTTAGAGGCGGGCTTTATTTCGGGTTTTGAGGATTTGGGCGCTAACAGGTCATCCAGGTTGCTCACAATCGCGGCCTCAATCTTGCCCTTGAAGGCACCCAACAAAAACCCCAACTTG
The DNA here is from genome assembly GCA_043721235.1 of Polaromonas sp. GTDB lineage: Bacteria > Pseudomonadota > Gammaproteobacteria > Burkholderiales > Burkholderiaceae_C > JAAFIP01. Next base: position 4,547 of record JAYSRE010000022.1, read on the forward strand.
GCATCAAGCTCAAAGCGATCAGCAGTTACTTGCAGCGTGCCATTCACCCCTGAGCGTGAAAACGCGACCTGGTCGGCCGCCTTGCCTTCTTCGTAGCTGCACTCCATGCCGAAGTCTGACTCCACCTGCTGTGCCCAGGCAAGCGCGATTTTGCGTGCAGCGGGCAGGCCCAGGGCGTGTTCGCGAACGATGTGTAAATTGGCCATCAAGATTCTCTCGGTTTTAGTAGAAACATGCTGAAAGGAACATACTGCAGGATCATAAAACGCCTTGTGCCGGCATCAACCCTAAAACCACCATGCTCTACAAATTCAAATCCAAAGTTACCAGCGACCTGATCATGCTGGAACCCAACGGCCGCCAAATGCTGACCATTTTGGGCAAGGGCGACGCTGAAAACCTGGTGCGGGGCATTTTGGCGCCGGTTGAAATGCCCGCAGCCATTGCGGCTCTGGAGCAGGCAGTGCTACACGATGATGAGGCCCGCGCCACCACGCAAGCCCTGGCAGGCCAGGGGGACGAGACAGTCGAGCCGCTGACTACCATTTCTTTGCGCCAGCGCGCCACTCCGGTCTTTGAGATGATTCAGCGCTGCCAGGCAGAGAACACGCCCATCGTGTGGGGCGTGTAAAGCTTTGCTTGTTTAGTCTGCGTAAACGGGCGATGTGCTAATCTTGATCACCATGAAACCAGAGCTTTCCC
>JAYSRE010000023.1:0-2108 GCA_043721235.1 Polaromonas sp.
GGCCCGGTAGCTCAGTCGGTAGAGCAGAGGATTGAAAATCCTTGTGTCGGTGGTTCGATTCCGCCCCAGGCCACCATATTTTCTTATCAGGCAGTCAAAAGCCTGCGCTTGCTCTGAAGGCGCGGTATTTTGAAGCGTGGTTGTTCAATCCACGTTACATACTGGGCGCGACATATTGCACTCACTTCAAGTCAGCATGATGTTCTCGATGTCAGCCACGCGCACTGGTACCCCCCGCGAAATCAACTCGCATCCCTTCGCATTCACCACCGCATCATCCTCAATCCGAATGCCGATGTTGTGAAACTTCTCGGGCACGCCGGCTGCGGGGCGTACGTACAGGCCGGGCTCGATGGTGAGCACCATGCCTTCGCGCAAGATGCGGCTGGGGCGGTTTTTGATGGTCTCGTTGCTTAGCGGGTCTTTGCGCTCGGTGGTGTTGGCTAGCTCGCTTAGCTCGTTGTAGCCACCACAATCGTGCACGTCCATGCATAGCCAGTGGCCGGTGCGGTGCATGTAAAACTGAAAGTAGGCGCGGGTGTCAATCACGTCTTGCGCGCTGCCGTGTTGGTCGCGGCTGAGCAGGCCTACGTCTAGCATGCCTTGGGCTAGCACTTTGACTGCGGCCTCGTGGGGGTCGATAAATCGCATGCCGGGTTTGGTCACCGCTATGGCGGCTTCTTGGCTGGCCAGTACCAGCTCGTACAGCGCTTTTTGTGGGCCGGTGAACTTGCCGTTGGCGGGGAAGGTGCGGGTGATGTCGCTGGCGTAGCTGTCTAGTTCGCAGCCTGCATCGATCAGCACCAGGTCGCCGCTTTTTACGGGGGCTGCGTCGGCGCGGTAGTGCAGCACGCAGGCGTTGGCACCGGCAGCTACTATGCTGCCGTAAGCGGGGTATTGCGAGCCGTGCAGTCTAAATTCGTGCAGCAGCTCGGCGTCTAGGTGGTATTCGCGCACGTCTTTGCCGGCTTTGATCATGCGGGCGCACAGCTGCATGGCGCGTATGTGGGCACCTGCGCTGATCTGCGCGGCGCGGCGCATGGTAGCTATCTCGTGCGCGTCTTTAATTAGGCGCATTTCGTCCAGGATGCTGCACAGGTCGCGCTGCTGCTCGGGGCACAGCGCGCCATAGCGCACGCGGGCGCGCACCTTGCCCAGCCAGCCGTCTACGCGGGTCTCCAGGCCGGGGTGGATGGCAAAGGGGTACCACACGGTGTGCTGGTTTTCTAGCAGCTTGGGCAGGTGCTGCTCTATCTCTTGGTTAGAGTGGGCGGCGGTGATGCCTAATGCCTCGGGCGCGGCCTGGGGGCCTAGGCGGTAGCCGTCCCAGATCTCGCGTTCCAGGTCTTTGGGCTGACAAAACAGCGTGGTGCTGCCATCAGACTGGATGACCAGCGTGGCACCGGGCTCGGTAAAGCCAGTCAGGTAGTAAAAATAGCTGTCGTGGCGATACAAAAAGTCGCTGTCGCGGTTGCGTGGGCGCTCGGGGGCGGTGGGCACGATGGCCACAGCGGGTTGATTTTTGTCTTTGCCTAGCTGCGATGCGACGCGGGCGCGGCGTGCCGCGTAGAGGGCATGAGGGGTAGTGTTGTCCATACCTCTATTTTGACCTTGAAAACCAAAACTTGCATTTTTTGGTATTTGAAGGTGTTTTACCCTGCATCAAGCTGCGCTGACCGCTGAAACGCGCGCCCATCGGTTCATTGCCCCGTAAACACCTCAGCAGTAGCCAGCGGCAATCAGGCCCAAGCCGCCGTATTCCTACGGACAGGTAATTTAAACAGCTATAAATTAAATAGCATACTATCTAGTATTTCCTTGGGCGACAGAGCTAAAAGACGGGTAATCTATCGCACGCGGTGAGCAATCACTGGCTATAGACCTGTGGCCAAGACAGAGCAAGTGACCGACAAAGTGACGGTGCTATTGGCGGGCAAGGCTGGTAGCGTAGCACCAGCAGGCGACAAAAAGTCATTTGGCGCAGTGGGGCAGGTAGCACCGCCGCTGAGGCTGGCAATGGGGCAAGTAACCAAAGTGCATAACAGGCCCGCACTGGAGCTGTCTTTGACGATTGCACCGTCAGCTGCGTCGGGGCCAGCGTTGCTGGC
>JAYSRE010000024.1:0-14807 GCA_043721235.1 Polaromonas sp.
TTTGGCTTTGTTCATGGCCATGACAAAGGTGAGGGTGTACAAAGCGCCACCTGCGGAGTCAAATTCGGCATGGAACTTGGTGAGTTCGTGCACTTTGACAGACGGCACCACCTCCCAGGGGATCACGCAGCCTTGAATGGTGCCTTTGGAAAGTGCATCGGGAATGCCAGGCAGTGGCATGCCCACGGGCGTGGCCCCCAGCGCGGCCATGAGTTTGGTAACTTGGCGCGTGGGCGCGCGCAGTTTTAAGCCTTTAATATCTGCTACAGATTTGACAGGCTTGTCGACCGTATGAATGACACCAGGCCCATGCACATGCAACGCCAAAACCTGCACGTCTTTAAATTCGTCCGGTGCCATAGTTTGTACGTATTCCCAATAGGCCTTGGAAGTAGCTTCAGCGTTGGACATCATGAAAGGCAAATCAAAAACATCCACGCGAGGAAAACGCCCTGCGGTGTTGCCCGGCAGTGTCCACACAATATCCACCACGCCGTCGCGGGCCTGGTCGTACAGTTGCACAGGTGTGCCGCCCAATTGCATGGCGGGGTAGGCCTCAAACTTGATACGGCCGCCCGACTCTTTCTCTACTTTGTCCATCCAAACTTTGTGCATGTTGAGCCAGACGTTAGACTGAGGCGACATGAAGGTGTGAAACTTCAGGGTGACGACCGGTTGCTGCGCAATCGCCGGCAAAACAGCAGTGCCCACTGCGACAGCGATGCTAGACTTGAGAAGTGCCCGACGTTGAACCATAGCAAAAACTCCAAAATAAGAATGACAAAATGACACTGGCTCCACCTTAACGCACAGGGCCAGCAAATGTTGAGCGGAAATACCCTTTATTTGCACTATTGCATAAACCGCAGCACGTACAACGCAATCATCGGGAAAAACAGCAGTAGCAGCGTACGCACGGTGTCGCTGATCAGAAAGGGCAGCACGCCCCGGTAGCTCTCGGCGATCGGTACCGCATCGCCCTTGCCCTTGGTCATGCCGTTAACCACGTACACGTTCAGCCCCACAGGCGGGGCCAGCATGCCAAAGCCCACGGTCATCAGCACCATGATGCCAAACCAAATGGCGGTGTATTCTTTGCTCATGCCAAAGTCCAGCGCCATGACCATGGGGAAGAAGATGGGTACGGTCAGCAATATCATCGACAGCTCGTCCATCACAGCGCCCAGCACCACGTACAACAGCATAATGCAGGCCACCACCGTGTAGGGGGACAAGCCCCAAGTACCCACCAGCACTGCCAGTTGCGCGGGCACTTGCGTGAGCGCCAGCGCAGCGTTCATCAGGTCAGCGCCCAAGAAGATTAAAAAAATCATGGCCGAGCTTTCAGCGGTGGCGTAAAAGCAGTTTTTAAACTTGTCCCAGGTCATTTCGCGCTTCAGCAATGCGGCAACAAATGTGGCAAATGCGCCCACTGCAGCGCCCTCGGTAGGGGTAAAGAAGCCGCCATAGATACCGCCAAAAACAACCACAAAGATAGCCGCAATAGGGCCAATGCCCAGCAAGGCGCTGCCCAGGCTGTTTTGGGCTACTTCATCTTTCTCGGGGGCATGCCCGGGCACGATGCGCACATAGATGGCGATAGTAAGCATGTAGCCCAGCATGGCAATAATGCCCGGCACCATGGCGGCGGCAAACAGCTTGGCAATGTTTTGCTCGGTCAAAATAGCGTAGATCACCAGCGGCACGGACGGCGGAATCAAAATGCCCAGCGTGCCGCCTGCGGCCAAGGTGCCGGTGGTCAGGCGGCCTGAGTAGCCGTGCTTGCGCATTTCGTCATAGGCTACGTTGGTGATGGTGGCCGCTGTGGCCACCGACGAGCCGCAAATAGCCCCAAACGCAGCGCAGGCCAGCACCGCGCCCATGGCCAAGCCGCCTTTAAACCGGCCCATTACGCCCGCAGCAAAACTAAACAGCGCCTTGCTGATACCGCCTTGCGTGGCAAAGTGGCCCATTAAGATAAACAGCGGAATCACCGACAGGTCGTAGCTGGCAAAACGGGCGTAGGCTTGGTTGTTTAAAAAGTTGGCCAATGGTGACCAACCCGCTTGCAGGGTGTAGCCCACTCCGCCTGCGACAAACATACAGGCGGCTATCGGCACGCGCACGGCCATCAACACCAGCATGGTGCCAAAAATCAACAGGGTGAGCTGGATGGCGCTCATACGGCCAGCTCCGGGTTGCTCTCTTGGTTGTCGCCTGCAAACCCAAAAACAGTTTGGTGCATTGCGATGCACACGGTCAGCGCCAAAGGCGGCACCATGGCCAGGTACACCACCCATTCAGGAAAGCCCAGCATCATGGTGCCGCTTTGGGTGGACCATGCATTAAGGCCGCCCAAGCTGGTGCGCCACGTCATTAATGCCATGATGCAAGCCAACACGAACGCACCGAAGCGGTCCAGCATGTCCTGCTGGTGTTGCGCAATGTGGGCGGTAAAGAAGTCCACCATGATGTTGCCGCGCTTGCACTGGCACCATGGCATAAACAGCGCAATGGCCGCGCCTGCCGCCGCGCCAGAGAGCTCAAAATCACCCACAATGGTTTTGCCAATGGTGTCGCGTCCCACCACACTGATCACTGTCATCAGCGTGATGAAAATCAGCAGGAGCCCGGCAAGAATGGCGCACCACTTGGCTATTGGTTCTAGTGTTTTCACAGGTTACCTCGGGGCAATATAAAAATATAACGCTATTATTTAAATAGCTGTTCGTTCAGCATTTCCTTGGGCGATAGGGCTAAAGCAGCGCTAAATCACCTAAATCACCTAAAGCACCTTTACCGCGATGCTTTGCAGCCCCGTCACGGCGCCCACCATGGTGTCGCCACTGACCACGGCGCCCACGCCTTCAGGTGTGCCGGTGTAAATCAAATCGCCGGGCTGCAGCTCCCATGCGGCGGACAAATGCTCTATCGTCTCTGCCATGTTCCAAATTAGCTTGCTTACGTTGCTGCGCTGGCGGTCTGCGCCGTTAACTTGTACCGATAACTCGGCGTTGACTATATCGCCCGCTTGGGCGGCTGGGGTGATGGGGCCGATCGGTGCAGAATGGTCAAAGGCTTTGCCAATGCACCAAGGGCGACCGGCTTTTTTCATCTCGCCTTGCAGGTCGCGTCGCGTCATGTCCAGGCCCACGGCGTAGCCAAAAATATGCGCCATAGCATCGGCAGCCTTGATGTTTTTGCCGCCCGTGCCTATGCAGGCCACCAGTTCAATCTCGTGGTGGTAGTTTTTGGTCAGGCTTGGGTAGGGCACAGTGGCTGTCTCACCAGCGTTCACCACAACCATCGCGTTAGCCGGTTTGAGGAAGAAAAACGGCGGTTCGCGGCCGGTAAAGCCCATTTCTTTGGCGTGCTCTTCGTAGTTGCGGCCCACGCAATAAATGCGGTTAACGGCAAAGCGCTCTGCGCGGCCCAGCACGGGCACGCTGACGATGGCGGGAGGTGGAAATACATAGCTCATAAGTCGATTCTTTCTTCTCGGTGGATGCCCAATGCTTCGTGCACTGGGCGGTCTGAATAGCTAAACAGCACACAGCCTGCGCTGCTGCTCAGTTGCAAAGTGTGCCACGACGGCACCACAAAATGGTCGCGTGGGCCAAAGCTAAATTCTGCTGTGCCGTGGTGCGATGTAATGTGTGCTGAGCCTGTGCCCTCCACTACGCTAAAGACTGCGCCGTCGGTTTGGCGATAGGGCTTGCCGCTAAAATTTTGCGGCAAAAACTGCATAAAAGTACCCATGGTGGGCATAGCCCAGCCGCCCGTCAGCGGGTGGGTGTAGCGCAGCTTGGTGCCGTCCCACGCGTCTACCGGGGCGGCCCGCGCTAACTGGTGCAGTGCCTCGCGGGTGCGGTTGTAGGGGTAGCTGAAAATGGGGCTGGTTTTGCCGTAGGGCGACACACCGCGCACGGGGGCCATGTTGTGGCCGTAGCGGGCAAAGCTGCTGCCCTCGGGCGCTTGGATGGGTTGTAACTGAGCGCTGCCGTTTTCGGCAAATCCTGCGTCAAAAAAACGCAGCATGGGAATGTCCAGGCCATCGAGCCAGACCATGGGGGAGCTGTGCGCCTCCGATTTTTGACCTCGGCTTACTTCGTAACCATGGTCGTGCCAGGCCATCGATGGTGTGGTAATAAAGTCACCCGGTGCCATGGTGGTGCGCTCGCCATCTACTGCGGTATACGCCCCCGCGCCTTCCACAATAAAGCGCAGTGCAGACTGGGTATGGCGGTGGCTGGGCGCTACCTCGCCGGGAAGTATCAGCTGCAAGCCTGCGTACAGCGACTGTGTAATGCAGCTTTGCCCCTTGAGCGCAGGGTTTTCTAAAATCAGTACCCGGCGAATGGCCTCTTCGGCCGTGATAGCCGCACCTGCGCGCATTAAAAAAGGCCGTACATCGGCATATTTCCACAGCGCGGCCACACAGGGAGTGGCGGGCTGGGGCGGTACCAGCGCGTGCAGCACCTCCCACAGCGGGGTCAGGTGCTGTGGGGCCATGTCAGCGTAGAGCTGGGCGCGGTCGGGGTGGTGTGTGGTGGGCATGGTGCGGGTGGGCGGTTTGCAGTGTGCAGTGTGCAGTGTGCAGTGTGCAGTGTGCAGTTGGGCTAAGTGCTGTGCTAGTCTATTTTGATACCGCGCGTGCTGATGATGTTGCCCATAATGCGGGTCTCGGCATCCACCCGGTTTTGCAGGCCTTCGGGCGACGAGCCCACGGCTTGCCAGCCTTGGTTAAACAGCTTTTGGCGGGTGTCAGCTTCGCGGATGGCTTTGCCCACTTCGGTGGCCAGCCGGGCTTTGGCAGCGGCCGATAAATTGGCCGGGCCAACCAAAGCTGTCCACACCTCTAGGTTGAAGTCGGCCAAGCCTGCCTCGGCCAGCGAGGGCAGCTCAGACAGCAGGCTACTGCGCCCACCGGTAACGCCAATGGCCTTGAGCTTGCCTGCGCGCACCTGCGGCATGGCCACGCCGGGTGCCATCAAGGCCATTTGCACTTGGCCCCCCAGCATGGCGGTGGCCACTTGGGGGTAGCCGGGGTAGGGCACATGCACAGCCGTAATGCCGTTGACCTTGGTTTTAAGGTATTCCATGCCCAAATGGCCCACCGTGCCGTTACCGGGGCTGCCAAAGTTCCACTTGTCTGCACCCGCTTGCGCCGCTTTGAAAAATGCAGAGCCACCAGGCTGATCAGGCGTGGTGACCAGCACCAAGGGCGAGGTGGCCAGCAGCGAGAGGTAGCTGAAGTCAGTGGCCGGGTTGTAGGGCAGCTTGCTGTAGAGCATTTTGGCGGAGGTGAGGTTGCCGTTGATTACCACGCCCAGGGTGTGGTCGTCGGTGGCTTTGGCCACCAAGTCGGCGGCAATGTTGCCCGATGCCCCTGGTTTATTTTCCACCGTGATCGGCTGGCCCAATGCTTTGGACAAAGGCTCTGCCAAGGTGCGCGCTGCCATGTCTGGCGTGGTACCGCCGGGGAATCCCACCACTATTTTGAGGGGCTTGGTAGGCCAGGCAGCGGGCAGTTTAGCAGGTGAATTTTTAATGCCATTTTGGCCCCACGCCCAAGGAAATGCTGCACAAGCAGCTATGAAAACAGTAGTATGCAAGAGTCTATGGGCGGCCAGCATGTCAGTTCCAATCAGCGTTGAACAAAACCCCAAGCGTACCGCAAATACCGACTGCTTTGGATTCATAGCGCGTCTTTGGGTTGCGCAAACAGCGTATCTACATCAATCCCGTCGTACATCCATTTAAGGCCTGCAAAGCCAGCGCTTTCTTGGCCACTTTGGAACAGGCTGTTGCGCAGCGTGCGTGCTGCGCCGCTGGCGTGGTAGATGTCGCCGTACAAGCGCGCTGTCAGTTGCACGCGTGCTGTGCGCAGGTAGCGCGCGGCTTGGTAAGCTTGAAAAGCCTGTGCAAAGTGGTCTTGACTTTTGCCGTGACCTTGGCCACGGTAATATTCTAGGGCTTTGCCCAGCACTACTGCATCTTCAATGGCTTGGCCTGCGCCTTGGGCCAGGTACTGCAGCATGGGGTGGGCTGCGTCGCCCAGCAAGGTTACGCGGCCGTCGCTCCAGTTGGCTACGGGCTCGCGGTCGCACAGCACCCACATTTTCCACACATCTATTTTGGCCAGCAGGGCTTTGACTGTAGGGTGTGCGTCTTTAAAGCGCTCCGTAAGTTCAGCGACATCGCCATAGGTGTTCCAACCTTCGTCGTATTTGTCGCTGTGAAATACGGCCACCAAGTTGAACAGCTCGCCCCTGCGCATGGGGTAAGTCACCAGGTGGGTTTTTTCACCGCCCCATAGTTGCACCTCATCACTCCATAGGTCTGCGGGTACGTCTTGCCTTTGGAGTACGGCGCGGTAGGCAATATGGCCGCTCACACGCGGTTTGCCGTCGCCTACGATCGCTTGGCGAATGTTGCTCCACAGGCCGTCTGCACCTACTAAAGCGCTGCCTGTCAGCACTTCACCTTCTGCTTCCCCTTGGTCTTTTGCTAGCTGCACCGTCACGCTGGTGGCATCTTGGGTGTAACTGCCCACCTTGCATCCCGTGCGCAGCGTTACCAGTGGTTCTGCACGGCAAGCAGCCAGCAGCACATCGTGCAGGTCTTTGCGGTACACCACGCCGTAAGCAAAGCCGCCATAGGCTGCGCGCGCCGCGTCGCCCATGGCTACCCGCACGACCTGTTCGCCTGTGCGCACATCGCGCATGCCCATAGCGGGTGGAAAGTAGGCTACGCGGCCCACCTGTTCGCTCAAGCCTAAGTAGGCCAGCATTTTGAAAATGTTGGGCCCCAGCTGAATGCCCGCACCAATCTCGCCAAATGCAGGGGCTTGCTCTAGCACAGTCACGGCGTAACCGCTGCGGGCTAGCACCAAGGCTGCAGCGATGCCGCCGATACCGCCGCCTGCGACCAAAACATGGGGCTGCTTCAAAGAATTTTGCATCACACATATGCTATGCATACATACCATATGTATAGCTAGCATTTACCCCAATGCCCCGCGCTTTTTTCTGCTTTAAACTGCGCTTTCAGTTATGCCAAGTTTTAATTTCTCTCAAACGCCGGGGCACTTGATTCGCCGCGCGCACCAAGTGTCCATGGCCGTCTTTGCCCGCGAACTGGTGGCGTTTGACGTGACTGCTGTGCAGTTTGCTATTGTGCAAAGCTTGCTTGATTTTCCTGGCGCAGACCAAGTCACCGTGGCGCAGCGGGTTGCGCTGGACGCCGCAACTTCTGGTTCAGTCATCGGACGACTTGAGGCGCGCGGCTGGCTGCGCCGCCAGAGCGATACCCTGGACAAGCGCCGCAAGCTGCTGTGGCTAACCGACGAAGGCCGCCAAGCGGCGCTGCAAATGAAAAAGCCAGTGCGCAAAGTGCAAGCCGCTCTATTGGCACCGTTAGCGCCAGACGAACAAAAGCAACTGGTGCTGCTGTTGCAAAAAATTTGCGGCCCATGAAGCGTGGACAGGCTACGCCGGGCTGAAAAGTCACCTGCGGGACGTTTCCTTGCAAAAGCCTGAAGCCCCATGCCGGGTAAGGCCATCTCAAGGGTAAACACCGGGCTGTACAGGCCCTGCGGTTTCTAAAATCATACTTGACTAAAACAAGTCCTCGCCTTAGGTGTACCGCACCAAAGATGGGTTGTTCAACCGGGCAAAAAAATTGCCCTTTCGGAGATAGACAAGATGGATCGTCGTTCCCTTATTAAAAACGCTGGCATTGCCGGCGTGTTGGCAGCTGGCACAGCTCCCGCCATTGTCCATGCCCAGGCAGCAGTGCGCTGGCGCCTGTCGTCAAGCTTTCCCAAAGCGCTTGACACCATTTTTGGTGCTGCTGAAGTGTTTGCCAAAAAGGTCAAAGACATGTCTGGCGGCAAGTTTGAAATTTCTGTCCATGCGGGCGGTGAGATCACCCCACCGTTTGGCGTGGTTGATGCAGTGCAGCAAGGCTCCGTAGAGTGCGCCCACACCGCGCCTTATTACTTTTTTGGCAAAAACGAAGCATTTGCTTTGGGCTGCGCCATTCCATTTGGCCTGAACAGCCGCCAAATGACCGCTTGGATGTACGAAGGCAACGGCCTCACACTGATGCGTGAGTTCTACGCCAAATACAACATGGTCAACTTCCCGATGGGCAACACCGGTGCACAAATGGGTGGCTGGTACCGCAAAGAGATCAAATCAGTAGCCGATATCAAAGGCCTGAAAATGCGCATTGGCGGTTTTGCCGGCAAAGTGTTTGAACGCATGGGCGGTGTGCCGCAAAACATTCCTGGCGGCGAGATTTACTCGGCTCTGGAAAAAGGCACGATCGACGCAGCCGAATGGGTTGGCCCGTACGATGACCAAAAGCTCGGTTTTAACAAAGTTGCGCCGTTTTACTACTACCCAGGCTGGTGGGAGGGCGGCCCGCAGTTGGACTTGTTCGTTAACGACAAAGCCTACAACGCACTGTCGCCAGAGTACAAAGCCATTGTTGAATCTGCAGCCGCTGTAGCCCATACCGAAATGCAAGCCCGTTACGATGCTAAAAACCCCACTGCGCTCAAGCAGTTGGTAGGTGCTGGAACCAAGCTGCGCCCATTCTCTAACGATGTAATGACACTGGCTTTCAAAGAATCCATGGCTTTGTACGGCGAGCTGAGCGCAAAGAACGAAGACTGGAAGAAAATTTACACGGATTACAGTAAGTTCCGCGCTGACTCTAACCTGTGGTTTCGCTTTACTGAAGCCAAGTTTGACAGCTTTATGCAATCACAAAAGCTGTAATAACCAGCTACCACCTGGCACTGCTGATTTGTTAAAAGCCGCCTACGGGCGGCTTTTTTGCGCGCCTGCCAAACCGGTTTAAAGCGCACAGGTGCGAAAACCGTAGAACCCTGCATCTGCGTGCGGCGCGGCAAAGCCGCGAAAAGTGGCTTGCTTCATGCGCGCGCGGGTGGCCAGCGAGCCGCCGCGTAAAACCTTGGTGTGCTCAAAGTTTTTGCCGCTGTAGTTGGCCCACGGGCTTGCACTGTAGCCAGGGTAAGGGCGCAAGGTGTTGGCCGTCCATTCCCATACGTCGCCCCAGCGAAAGCCTTGGCCTTGCGCTGTGTGTGCGGCTATTTCCCACTCTACCTCGGTGGGCAGCCTGCGGCCCGCCCATTGGGCGTAAGCGTGTGCCTCGTACCAGCTCAGGTGCATGGCGCTGGCACCGCTGGGCGCCCGCGCAGTGGCGCCAAAACGCGTGTGCAGCACCGCGCCGCTGGCCACGCCTATCTGGTCTACATAGCGGGGGCCGCGCCGACCTTCTTTGGCCGACAAGTCTTGCAGCCACTGCCAGCCTTGGGGTGACCAAAAAGCCTGGTCGTCGTAGCCGCTGTCGTCAATAAATTCTACATATTGCGCCCAGCAAATGGGCTGCGCGTCGATCTCAAACTCGGGCACTGCCACAGTGTGCTGCGCGCGTTCGTTGTCCCAGGCAAAACCTGTCTGGGCAGCGCCCAGTTGCCAGCGCGTAGCCGGTAGGCACAACGGCATGCGTTGGGTCCACACCGGGCTGGCGGGCAAGGCCATGCGCAGGCCCAATGCCTGCGCCAGCACCACAAATTGCTCGCCAATTTGGTCTTCGCGGGCCAGCGCAAGCTGGTAAAAATACAGGTCATGCTCGCTGGTGGTGGCTGTGCCCAGCAGGTCTAGCGTGGTCTCCAGGGTTTCCAGCAAATAGGCCTTAGTGGTGCTGATGCCAGGGTAGGTAGCGGCCCATGCGGTTGCGCGCGTATGCAGCGCGGGGTTCCAGTGCAGGTCGGCACGCGGTTCAATCGAGGCTAAGCGGGTAGGCTGCGCCGGGCACAGCGCACCCAGGCTGCGCTGGGTATTGCGGCCAATCCACCATTCTTGAAACCAGCCTACATAGCCCAGCAGCCACTGCGGTGGCATGGCTTGGGCGTGTTCCAGCAGGGCAGGCTCGCTGCAGAAGTCCAAACTGGGCACGGCTTTTTCAAACTGTGCCATCAAGTCCAGCGTGTGGTTGCGCGCGTCCATCAGGGCCAGTGACAGTACATCGGCCCCAGAACGGCGAATGGCTGGAGAATCGATAGACAAAGAGGTGCTCAGCTGCATGCCTGATTATGAACCGGTAGCTGGGTAATATCAAAGTAAAAGCAAGGGTTAACCCCGCAGTTTTATGTCAGGCTTTTGCCAGTGCACAGGGGATACTATTTGCGACAATAAGGCAACACCTTCACGGAGTATGAAATGGCTGTATTTTTAAAGTTTGCACTGGCAATAGACTGGATCAACGAGCGCTTTAGCAAGCTGGCGGCCTGGGCGGTGTTTATCTCTGCCATGATTTGTGCAGGCAATGCGTTTATTCGCTATGGCCTGGACATGAGCTCCAACGGCTGGCTAGAGATTCAATGGTATTTGTTTGCGGTGACCGTCATGCTTGGGGCACCGTACGTGCTTAAGATGAACGAGCATGTGCGCGTAGATTTGATTTACGGCAAGCTCAAAGGCAATGGCCCGGTGTATGTAGACCTGTTTGGCCTGCTGTTCTTTTTCATGCCGGTGGTGATCGTGCTGCTGTACATGTGCGTGCCCTATTTTTACCAAGCCTTCCTGTCTAAAGAGATGAGCCAAAACGCAGGTGGCTTGATTCGCTGGCCCGCTATTTTGACCCTGCCTCTGGGCTTTGGCTTGCTGCTGGCCCAGGGCGTGTCGGAAGTCATCAAACGCGTGGCCTACCTGACAGGCAGCTACCAGATGGACACCCACTACGAAAAGCCTTTGCAGTAAGCCGCTGCAATGGCCAGCCCAGTCCCCACACACCCAACCCAACTAATTTTAAGAATAGAGTAACAAAATGGTGATGGAAAATTTTGCCCCGATCATGTTTGCGGGCTTGGTGGTCATCATGCTTATAGGTTTTCCTGTGGCATTCTCATTGGCAGCGCTGGGCTTGGGCTGCGGCTTTTTTGCCATTCAAATGGGCTGGTTCCCCGCTGCGTATTTAAGTAATCTACCGCTGGCTTTGTTTTCAATTTTGTCTAACGATTTGCTGCTCGCGATTCCGTTTTTTACCTTCATGGGGACGATCTTAGAAAAATGTGGCCTGGCCGAAGACATGCTCGACTCGATGGGCCAGTTGTTTGGCCCTATGAAAGGCGGCTTGGGCTACTCGGTGATTATTGTGGGCTTTATTTTGGGTGCCATCACCGGTACTGTGGCAGGCCAAGTGATTGCCATGGCGTTGATATCGCTGCCTGTGATGATGCGCTACGGCTACAACATGCGCTATGCCACGGGTGTGCTGGCAGCGTCTGGCACCATTACCCAGCTGGTACCGCCGTCGTTGGTGCTGGTGGTGCTGGCTGACCAGTTGGGCCGGCCCGTGGGCGACATGTACAAAGGCGCTTGGGGCCCTTCGATATTGCAAGTGCTGTTTTTTGCAGCCTACACGTTTGCGCTGACTTTGGCCAAGCCAGACTATTTGCCCGGCGTGCCCAAAACAGCGCGCACGCTCAATGGCTGGGCGCTGTGGTCCAAGTGCCTGCGCGGCATTGTGCCATCGGCAATTTTGATCTTTACGGTGCTTGGCTCCATGGGCGGCTTGCCGTTCCAAAATTCAGCCATCGCAACCCCCACTGAAGCCGGTGCCATGGGTGTAGTGGGGGCACTAATTTTGGCAGGTATTTACAAGCGGCTGACTTTAGCTCTGCTATGGGATGCCATGCAGGGCACCATGCGTTTAACGGCCATGGTGGTGTTTATTTTGATCGGCTCACGCGTGTTCAGCCAAGTGTTCCAAGGCGTTGATGGTGCCAAATGGGTAGAACATTTGCTCACCGGGTTGCCGGGCGGCCAAGTGGGCTTTTTGATTGTGGTGAACGTGTTTGTCTTCTTCTTGGCGTTTTTCTTGGACTTCTTTGAAATTGCCTTCATCATTGTGCCGATGTTGGCCCCTGTGGCAGAAAAGCTGGGCATTGACCTGATTTGGTTTGGCGTGCTGCTCTGCGTTAACTTGCAAACCAGCTTTATGCACCCGCCGTTTGGTTTTGCACTGTTTTATTTGCGCGGCATATCGGACACGCTGTTCAAGGAAAAACGCATTCCAGAGGCGGTTAAATCTAACGACATTTACCTAGGCTCCATCCCGTGGATCATCATGCAGTTAATCTTGGTGGCAGTGGTTATTTTTGTACCAGAAACCGTTACGGTATTCTTGGACAAAGAGATTGTTGTGGATGTAGACAAGGTAAAAATTGAGATACCTGCCGAGGCCGAGGCTGCTGCCAAGAATCCCGGTGCCGCGTTGACTCCAGAAATTTCCATGCCCACGACCACAGGCACTGCTGCTGAAAATGCCGCTGCCGACCTGGCCAACACCAACGCAACGGCCGACAAAGCCGCTGAAGAAGAGCAAAAGAAAATGGACGAGCTGTTCAAAGAAAAGAAATAAGCGGCGGTTAGGCCCCACTCTACTATGTTTGACATTCGACCCATGGACCACCTTGGTCCACCCTCGTTTCCGTTTAGTCCGTCGTCAGACCCATTGACCAGCCCGGCTTTTTCTTGGGTATTTCGTCTGCTGGCCTTGGCGATTGTGGCGGGCTGCACTTATGGGGTGTGGTCGCTGTGGATGGGGGGGCAACTCACCGCGCAGGCCACAGCGGCCAGCCCGCTGGCACCCAAAAGCAGCGTCTATGGCTCGGGTTTAATTTGGGCACTCTCGGCGCTGGCAATGCTGCTCTACACCTTGTGGTGCATTTTTACCAGCGTTACCACCTTGACGGGCACCATGCTGGAGCAAACTTTTGTGTGGAACAAAAAGCTTGAACTGCGTGAGCTGGCCTACTGCAAACTGATCCGCGTGCCAGGGCTGGACTGGCTGATTGCACCCCGCCTGTACTGCCGCACTTTGCTAGGTAAATTTGCAGTCTTCTACACCTGCGATGCGCACATGATTGCAGAATTTGAGCGCCTGCGCGACGAGCTGGGCGCATTCCGCAAAATACGGTAAGCAGATTTAGGAAACCTGCGTACTATAAATACAATAGCTACTTATTCAGCATTTCCTTGGGACATAGGCCAAAAGCACTAGAATTATCAACTGGCAAACTGCAGTGCCGCCAGTTTTGCGTACACACCGCCGCGCTGCACCAGCTCGTCGTGTTTGCCTACCTCCACAATGCGTCCGTGGTCCATCACCACGATGCGGTTGGCTTGCTGCACGGTGGCCAGGCGGTGGGCAATGACCAGCGTGGTGCGGCCCTGCATGGCGCGCTCCAGCGCAGCTTGCACCATGTGCTCGCTTTGCGCGTCCAGCGCGCTGGTGGCTTCGTCCAGCAGCAAAATAGGGGAATTTTTCAGTATTGCGCGGGCGATGGCGATGCGCTGGCGCTGGCCGCCAGACAGGCGCACGCCGCGCTCGCCCAAGAAAGTGTGGTAACCCTCAGGAAGCTTGCTTAAAAACTCGTCCGCAAACGCATCGCGCGCAGCAGCCAGCACCTCGGCATCGGTGGCATCAACCCTGCCGTAGCGAATATTCTCCATCGCGCTGCTAGAAAAAATCACCGCGTCTTGCGGCACCACCGCAATGGCGTTGCGCAGGGCCGGCAGTGCCAGGTCTGCCAGCGGCGTGCCAAGCAGGGCGATGCTGCCGTTTTGCGGGTCATAAAAACGCTGCAACAACTGAAACACGGTGGTTTTACCGGCTCCACTTTCACCTACCAAGGCTACGGTTTCGCCAGAGACTACCCGCAGGTTCACATCTTGCAGGGCGGCTTGGCCAGGGCGCGAGGGGTAGTGAAAGTTAATTGCTCTTAATTCAATAGCTGCTTGTGCAGTGTTTCCTTGGGCGAGAGGCATATTTTTCTTGGAAACGATGCGCGAAGGTGCATGCAGCAGTTCCATTAACCGCTCGGTGGCACCTGCTGCACGCAGCAGGTCGCCATACACCTCGCCCAGCACCGCAAAAGCACTGGCCAGGATGATGACGTACACCACCGTCTGGCCTAAATGCCCCGCAGTAATCTTGCCCTGCATGACCGCCTGCGTGCCTTGGAACAGGCCCCACAACAGCGCCGCGCTGGTGGCGATGATGATAAAAGCCACCAAACTAGCGCGCGTTTTATTGCGCCGAATGGCCGTTAAAAAAGCGTTTTGGGTAGATGCATCAAAGCGTGCGGATTCTCGTTTTTCAGCTGTGTAGCTTTGCACTACAGGTATTGCGTTAAGCACCTCGGCAGCAATCGCGCTGCTGTCGGCCACGCGATCCTGGCTGGCGCGTGACAGCTTGCGCACCCGGCGGCCAAACCACAGTGACGGCAGCACAATCAGCACCAAAACACCCAGCACTTGCGTCATGACCAGCGGATTGGTCCACACCAGCATGGCCAGCGCGCCTATGCCCATCACCGCATTGCGCAGGCCCATGCTAAGTGACGAGCCCACCACCGACTGCACCAGCGTGGTATCAGCGGTAAGGCGCGACAGCACTTCACCCGTTTGCGTCGTCTCAAAAAACTCTGGCGACTGGTGCAGCACATGGCCGTACACTGCGTTGCGCAGGTCAGCAGTGACCCGCTCGCCCAGCCAGCCGACCATGTAAAACCGCGCTGCGCTGAACAAGCCCAGCGCCACCGACACGGCAAACAGCTCAAAAAAGTGCCCCCGCAGCGCCAGCAGTGTTGCGCCCTTTTCAGCATCGCCCGCACCCGTGGCCAACCCACCATCAATCAGCCCACGCAAAGCAACCGGAAACACCAGCGTAGCCACCGCTGCCATCACCAAAAATAGCCCGGCCAG
>JAYSRE010000025.1:0-14800 GCA_043721235.1 Polaromonas sp.
GCGCCAGATTGCCACTTTCTCAGACCAGCAGGCCAAGCTGGCAACCAGCTTGCAGCAGTCGGTGCTGGACATTAACCAAGGTACTGAGCAAACCTCATCGGCTATTGCCGAGCAAACCGCGTCCACCCAAACTCTGGCCGATTTTTCACGCCGTTTAACGCAGGCTGTGGGCCAGTTTAAATTGACAGAGCAAACCGCGTAAAGCCAAAATTTGTCACCAGAGCGAGATTTCAGGCTATGACCTTAGACGACCTGCTGAGCCTGCTGCGCGAAGAGTTTGCACTTGATGTGCCTGCCACGCACCAAGCGCTGGCCGATGCCGTGCACGCGCCTGCAACGGCACCAGGCAACTTAGAACCCATGCTGGGCTTTATAGAGCGCTCCATAGCGGCCAGCGCACTGGTGGGCTTGCACGGCTGGGGTGGTTATTTGCAGCAGATTGCAGAATACACCGCCGTACAAATAACGGCCCCCCAAGCCCGGGGATTGGTGTGGTTGCAGGGCTGGTTAGCCCCGGCAGAAGCTTATTTGCTAGCGCCCGCTACACCCGCCAGCGTGCAGGAAATCTTGGGGTATTTACGCCAGTGTCCGCAGCAGCCCGACGAAGCTGTGCTGGCTCTGCTGGGCGACATGTTGCTGGTGCCGCCCGCATTGGCCGCTGAAGAGTGGGCCGCTGCCAACGCGCCCTTGGAAGCCGCACAGCCCGAAGATGTAAGCCTGGCCACTGACGAGGTAGACGCTGGGCTGCTGTCCGCAATGCTGATGGACGCACCTGAGCAACTAGACAAGCTCTTGGTCCACCTAGACAATCTGGCAGCAGGCACTGCCACTGCGGCGCAGATGGTAGAGGCGCAGCGCATTGCGCATACCTTCAAAGGTTCAGGCAACATTATTGGTCTGCCCGGCATTGGCCGCACTGCCCACCGGCTAGAAGACGTGATGGAGTGGGCGCTAGAGAACGTAGAAAAAAGCCGCCCCGTCAACCCCGCTGCTGTGCGCGACATGCAGCACGCTGTGGGTGTGCTGCAGCATATGGTAGCCCACCTGCAGGGCGAGGAAACTGCGCCCACCCAAGCCCAGGAGAGTCTGCAACGTTTGCTTGACTGGGTGGGCTGGATGCGCGATGGCAGCATAGACGAACAAACGCCCGAGGCTTTGGCCGGTGGCGGGGCTGAGCCTGTGGGCTTGGGCCTGGCGCAAGGTGCAGCTGAGGGTGCTGCGCAATCCACGGCACCTGCAGCCGACGCGCAAACCTTGCGTGTGGGCGTAGACCGCCTAAGCCGCGTACTGCGCCGCTCGGGCCAGTCCATCATTAATGCCCAACGCTTTGGCCAACTGGTGCGCGATGCCGATGAACGCCTGGGCGCGCTGGAACTTCACCACGCTCAGCTTAATATTCGGTTGCGCGAGCTAGAGCAAACGGTGGACAAGCAGGTAGTGCAGCTGCAAGAAAAACGCGAAACCGGCGAAGGCTTTGACCCGCTAGAGATGGACCGCTACGATGCACTGCACGGCCTGTCGCGCTTTGTCAGCGAAGCGGTGCAAGACGAACTGGAGTTTGCCCGCGAGGCCAAGAAACACCTGGTGCGAGGAATAGCCCTGTTGCGCGATGAGGACAACTCTCTGCGCGAACAGCACCGCGAGCTGTTGCAAGCGCGCTTGGTACCGGTTAAAACGGTTGCCGCCCGTTTAAAACGCAACGTAGCGCAAACCGCCTCCACCACCGGCAAACAAGTGCAATTGGTCTTGGTAGGTGAAGCCACTACGCTGGACGCAGACGTGCTCAACCGGCTAACTGAACCGCTCTTGCACTTGCTGCGCAACGCGGTTGATCATGGCATAGAAGCAGCCCAGGACCGCCTGGCGCAAGGCAAGAGCGCCATGGGCACAGTAACTTTAAGTTTTAGGCGCAGCGGCCAAGAAGTAGAGGTCATTTGTGCCGACGACGGCCGTGGTCTGGACCTGCCTATGGTGTACGAGAAGGCTGTGGAGTACGGCCTGATTGTCCCTGGCACCCAGTTGTCCGAGGACGAGCTGCGCCGCTTAATTTTGCGCCCTGGTTTTAGCACCAAAGGCGAAGTCACCGAGGTCTCAGGCCGGGGCGTGGGCATGGACGTAGTAAACGACCGCGTCAGTGCGCTCAAAGGCCGTATTGAAATTGACAGTACGCCTTACCAAGGCAGCAGCTTTACGCTGCACGTGCCGGTGTCTACGGGTGCCACCCAGTCTTTGATAGTGAGTTGCACCGATGAATGGGTGGCCTTGCCCGCAGACCAAGTAGTGCAAGCCATGGCCGCCGACGAAGTGAAGCTGAGCACTACAGATGGCAAAGTAAGCGTGCTGTATGCAGGCACGGCCTACCCGGCTTACAGTTTGAGCGTGTGGCTGGGCTTTGACGATGCAACCGACCTGATGGCCAGCAGTAAACCTTGTGTGCTGGTCAACGCCGCCAGCGGCACCATTGCGCTGGTAGTAGACGCTGTCATCGATGCGCGCGAGCTGATTTTGCAAGACGTAGGCCGCTTGACACGCCGCATAGCCGGTGTAGTGGGCGGCGCTATGCGCGGTGATGGCAAGCCCATGTTTGTGCTGGACGTGCCCGCGCTTGAGCGCGCAGCCCGTGCCAGCGTGCGCGTAACGGCTTCGTTGGCACTGCGCAAGCGCTTGGCGGTCAAGAAAACCCGGGTGCTGGTGGTGGACGACGCACTCTCGGTGCGCCGCTCTATGGAGCAGCTGCTGGAAGACGCGGGTTACGAAGTCACCAGCGCCAACGATGGTTTCTTGGCACTAGACAGCCTGCGCGACAAGCCGCCTGCGATTGTGCTGACGGACTTGGAAATGCCCAACTTGAACGGCCTGGACTTGACCAAACGCATTCGGGAAGTGCCCCACTTTATGGACATGCCGGTGATTATGATCACCTCGCGTGCGACCGACAAACACCGCGACTTGGCTTTGGATGCAGGCGTAGACCTGTACCTGACCAAGCCCTACACCGATGCTGCCTTGCTAGAGCATGTGCGCCGCTTAACGTCGCAAGACGCTGCCTCGCTAAGGCTGTAGCGCGCAGGCAAACGGCTGCACTAACCACTGCAAGCGCCATGGCTTAGCTGCAGTTTAGTTATGGGCCTAGCTGCAGCCTAGTCGTGGCCTTTACTGTCAGCCAAAGCCGCCCATGTTGCTGCAGCCAAAATAAGCGCACCGCCCCACAGGGTGCGGGGGTCCAGCTGGGCTACCCCCATCAGTACGGATGAGGCGCTGGCAAACACAATTTCAGACAACATGACCAAAGCCGTGGTGGCGCTGCGCAGGTGGGCAGCGCCGTACTGCAGGGCCAGGTTGCCTAGCAAAAATGCCACCGCCAAGGCCAGCACCAGCAGCACCCAGCTGCTGGCAGGCGCGGGCAACTCCGGCACCCAGCCCGCTGCGCCGCCCCACAGCGCCACAGCGGTGGCCATGGCCGCGCCGCCGCCAAACATGGCTAACACGCGCAATTCGGCAGGGGCCGTGCGCAGTTTGCGCAGCATGGTACTGGTTAGCGCAAAGCACATACCGCCCATCAAGGCCAAATAGTCGGGCAGGCTTTGCGGTAGCGGCCAAGGTGAGCCCGGTTGCTTAAGCACCAGCAGCACACCGGACAAAGCTATTACCAGGCGCAATAGCGCCATAGGCTGGGGTTTTTCTCCCAGCACCAGCCAAGCCAACAGCACCGCCCAAGCAGGCATGAGGTAAAACAGCAGCACCACGCGCACCACGTCGCCCACGGTAACGGCCCAGTTAAAACCTACATTGGCCAAGCCCGAGCCCAAGGCCAGTACCCACAAGCCGGGGTGGGCTACAGCGCCTCGCCAAGGCACCTTGCGCAACACCAGCACACATGCCACGGCAAACCAGTACACCAGCGCAGTAGCCCACAGTGGGTGCAGGCCATCGGCTTGCAGCAGGCGAAAGGGCCACCACGAAACGCCCCACACAAATGCGTTGCACAGTAGCAAAACGGCGGCCAGCCGTGCGTGCGTGCTGCGCGCAGCAGGCACGTCAGCCATGCAGGTTGTCGTTGCGTGCAATATGCAAAAGCCGCTCCAGCTCGGCTTGGTGGTGCACCAGGTTAGACGCATGCCAACGCTTGATTAACCACATCACGCCGGCTACCAGCACGCCAAATAAGGTGATGGCCAAATACGCGCTCAGCTGCTCAGGCTCCATGTCGTCAAGGCGCAGCGTCTCTGCCAATGCAAAGTCAGACCAGTCCACGGTTGAGATTAAAGTGTACAGAGCACCCAAACCCAAAATGCAAGCTTGCTCGTTGAAGTTTTGCACCGCAATCGAACGGCCTGCGCCCATCAGGTTATGGCCCCGGTGCTGCAGCAGTGCATTCATAGGTACCACCAAAAAGCCGCCAATGGCACCCAACAAAATTAAAAACGGTGCGGCCACCCACACGTTGTCAATAAAGTTCAGCACAATCATCAAAAGGCCCATGGCAATGCCCAAGGGCATCACATGGGTGGCATGTTCCAAGCGCATTTTCATCGACGCGACCACCGCGCCAATGGCGGTGCCAATCGCCACCACGCCGACCAAAGACGAGGCTTGCGTGGTGCTGTAGCCCAAAGCCGCAGCGCTCCAGGCCAACACGATGTAGCGCAAATTACCGCTTACACCCCAAAACAGCGTAGTGGTAGCCAATGATATTTGGCCTAGCTTGTCGCGCCACAGCGCAATGTTGCAAGTCCAAAAATCTGGCAGCAAAGTGAACAGGTTGCGCGGTAGCGGGCGCATGTCCGCACCGGTGAGCGGGATGCGCGTGTTAAACCAAGCGGCCAGCAAGTAGATAAAAATCAATGCCGAAATGGCCGCTTCGGGGGGCGTGTTGATGCCAGTTTCCAAAATTGGAAAATCAAATGATAAAAGCAAATGCGATACAGAATGGCCCACCAACTGCCCGCCCAACAGCACACCCAAAATGATCGAGGTAATGGTCAGCCCCTCGATCCAGCCATTGGCTTTAACCAATTGTGACGAGGGTAGCAGCTCCGTCAAAATACCGTATTTAGCGGGCGAATAGGCCGCAGCGCCCAAGCCCACCACGGCATAGGCCACCAGTGGGTGCGAGCCAAACAGCATCATCAGGCAGCCCAGCACTTTAATGGTGTTACTGATTAACATAACCCGGCCCTTGGGCTGCGAGTCTGCAAATGCGCCGACAAAAGGCGCAAGCAGCACGTAAAAGAGGGCAAACATAGGCACCAAAGCGGCGCGTTGCCATTCGGGTTCATCGCTCTCGCGCAGCAGTTCTACGGCGGCTACAAACAAAGCGTTATCGGCCAGCGAGCTGAAAAACTGCGCTGACATAATGGTGTAAAAGCCACGTTTCACGGGATGATCAATTCACTGGATAACTAACACAGAGGTTTATAGCACGCCCGCATGACCTGCGCGGGTTAAGCTGACCAGCCATAACTAGCGAGTTACCTGCTTGACAGTCGCATAATCTTAGTTTTTAAACTGCAAGACACTACCATGCCACGCCCTATTTTAGCTACCATCGACACCGCTGCACTGCGCCATAACCTGCAGCACGCCCGCATGGCAGCGCCCGATGCGAAAGCCTGGGCGGTGGTCAAGGCCAACGCCTACGGCCACGGCATAGAACGTGCTTTTGACGGCCTGCGCGGTGCCGATGGCTTTGCCTTGCTAGACCTTAATGAAGCGCAGCGCGTGCGCGACCTGGGCTGGCGCGGGCCCATATTATTGCTAGAAGGTGTGTTTGAAGCACGCGACCTAGAGCTGTGCTCGCGCCTGTCGCTGTGGCACACGGTGCACTGCAGCGCACAAATTGACATGCTGGCGGCGCACAAAACCAATGCGCCCCACCGTGTGTTCCTCAAAATGAACTCGGGCATGAACCGTTTAGGGTTTAAACCCGAAAGCTACCGCAGCGCTTGGACGCGGCTTAACGCCTTGCCCCAGGTCGATGAAATATCGCTGATGACGCACTTTAGCGATGCCGACGCCCGCCGTTTTGGCCAAGACGGCATTGCCCACCAGCTGGCCACCTTTAATGCAGCTACGCAAGACTTGTCGGGCGAACGTTCGCTCAGCAACAGCGCCGCCACCCTGCGCTACAGCGCACAAGCCTTGCGCACCGACTGGATCCGCCCCGGCATTACGCTGTATGGCAGTGCGGTCGACTACCCAGAGCACGACATTGCGCACTGGGACTTGCGGCCCACCATGACCCTGGCCAGCCAAGTGATTGCCACACAAGACCTGGCTGTGGGCGACAGTGTGGGCTATGGCTCGTCGTTTGTGGCCGACCGGCCCCTGCGCATTGCCGTGGTGGCCTGTGGCTATGCCGACGGTTATCCGCGCCTGTGCCCTACCGGCACCCCCGTGCTGGTAGGCGGTGTGCGCACCCGCACGGTGGGCCGCGTCAGCATGGACATGGTTACGGTAGACATTACGCAGTTGCCCGAGGCTGCGCTAGGCACCGAGGTGACGATGTGGGGCCGCGCCAGCACAGGCGCAGTGCTGCCTATTGACGAGGTGGCCGCTGCCGCAGGCACGGTGGGCTACGAGCTGATGTGTGCTCTGGCAAGCCGCGTGCCTGTGGCAGTGGTGCAAGACTGAAGACCGTTTTGTCCACGCCGCTGCTTGCGAATGGCCTATTTTGTAATAAAAAGTGATTTATTTTGAACGCAGCAAATAGCAAGCGATTAGCCATGGCAGCGCAGTATTGCCCTAGAATCGAACCCAAATAATCAGCACTTTTAAGAAACACCTTCTCCCATGAAATTGATCGGCGCCGTTACCAGTCCCTATGTTCGCAAGGTGCGTGTTGTGATGGCTGAAAAGAAACTTGATTTTCAATTCGTTACTGAAGATGTCTGGGCTGCTACCACCACGATTGGTGATGCCAACCCACTGGGCAAAGTGCCTTGCTTGGTGATGGAAGGCGGCGAGGCGCTGTTTGATTCGCGCGTCATTGTTGAATATATCGACACCTTGTCCCCTGTGGGCAAGCTGATTCCTCCTGTAGGCCGTGAGCGCGCTGAGGTAAAAACCTGGGAGGCGCTGGCCGATGGCGTGTTGGATGCTGCTATTTTGGCGCGCCTGGAAACCACCTGGGCGGGCCGCAGCGAGGCCCAGCGCAGCACAGCGTGGATCGACCGGCAAATGGGCAAAATTTCAGCCGGGCTCAAAGCAGTCAGTCAAGGCCTGGGCGACAAGCCGTATTGCGCCGGCATTCACTTTAGCTTGGCAGATATTGCCGTGGGCTGCATGCTGGGATATTTGGACTTTCGTTTCCCGCAAATTAACTGGCGTGCAGACTACGCCAACCTGGCCAAGCTGGACGACAAGCTGGCCACACGGGTAAGCTTTGTCGATACCAAGCCAGCCTAAGCCGCCTTTTGCGCTACCACCGGGTTGTGCAACTGCGCTGTTAACGCTGCCCACTTAGCTTGCACTGCCTGCACGTTGCGCTCTTTCACGTGGCCAAAGCCTTTGATTTGCTCAGGCAAACGGGCCAACTCTAGCGCTACTGCCGTGTTGTCTGCACTCAGGGCTTGCAGCACCTCGTTCATGCTGGCCTGGTACTGCGCAATCAGTGCGCGCTCCATTTTGCGTTCGGCGGTTTTGCCAAACAGATCAAAGGCGGTGCCGCGCAAGCCCTTGAGCTTGGCCAAAATCCTAAAGCCGGTCAGCATCGCTGGGCCAAACTTTCGCTTAAGCAGCTGGCCTTTGTTATTTTTCTTCGACAGCAAAGGTGGGGCTAAGTGGTAGTGCAGCTTAAAGTCGCCCTCAAACTGGCTGGCTACTTTGTCTAAGAATGCCCTGTCGCTGTGCAAGCGTGCTACTTCGTACTCGTCTTTGTAGGCCATCAGCTTGTACAAATACCTGGCCACTGCTTCGGTCAACTGGGCGTTGCGTTTAGCGGCTACGCGGTCCACAAAACTTTGGTAGCCTGCTGCGTAGGCAGCGTTTTGGTATGCGGTTAGCAGCTCTACGCGGCGGGCCACTAGTGTTGCTAGGCTGTCACGCTTGCTGGGCATGGCAATGACCTGTGCGGGAGTCAGTAGCTTTTCTACACTGGCCACATCGTGCGCTGCGCGGCGACCCCAGGTGAAGGCTTTTTTATTTTGCTCAATCGCAACATTGTTAAGCTCTATCGCGCGCATCAGCGAGCCAAGCTGCAGTGGCACCCAGCCTTTTTGCCATGCATAGCCCAAGATCATGGGGTTGATAAAAATACTGTCACCCATCAGCTTGGTGGCAATCGCATCGGCATTGAACTTGCCCACACCGTCTGTGCCCACTGCGTCGGTGATTTGCGCGGCGCATTGGTCGGCAGGGTTGGCCCAATCGCCATTGGTCACAAAAGCGGCGGTGGGCGTGCTGTGCGCGTTCAATGCTACGCGGGTTTTACCGGGGCGCATGCGCAGCAAGGTTTCTTTGTTGGCGGTGACCAGTGGGTCGCAGCCAAAAATCAAATCGGCATCGGCCATACTGACGCGCGTGGTGCGAATGTCGTTGGCGTTGTCTGCCATGATGACGTGACTCCATGTCGCACCGCCTTTTTGCGCCAGGCCCGCAGCGTCTTGCGTGACGATGCCTTTGCCCTCCATGTGCGCAGCCATGCCCAGCAGCTGGCCAATGGTGATGATGCCGGTGCCGCCCACGCCGGCAACAATCATGCCGTAGGGCTTGGCGGTGCTGGGCATGACGGGGGCAGGCAAGTCACCCAAAGTGAAGGGA
The DNA here is from genome assembly GCA_043721235.1 of Polaromonas sp. GTDB lineage: Bacteria > Pseudomonadota > Gammaproteobacteria > Burkholderiales > Burkholderiaceae_C > JAAFIP01. Next base: position 8,761 of record JAYSRE010000025.1, read on the forward strand.
TTGATCTTCACATCAGTTTTTGATTTTTTCTTCAACTGCCCGCCTTCTACGGTGATGAAGCTGGGGCAAAAACCCTTCACGCAGCTAATGTCTTTGTTGCAGGTGCTTTGGTTGATGGTGCGCTTGCGGCCCAGCTCGGTCTCCAGCGGTTCCACGCTCATGCAGTTGCTTTGCACGCCGCAGTCGCCGCAGCCTTCGCACACGGCTTCGTTGATCACGACGCGAATCGCAGGGTCCACCAGCTTGCCGCGCTTGCGGCGGCGGCGTTTTTCAGTGGCGCAGGTTTGGTCGTAAATTATGACGGTAGTGCCCTCAATCTCACGGAACTCGCGCTGAATGCTGTCCAGAGTGTCGCGGTGGAATACTTTGACGCCTTCAACCAGTGGTACGCCGTTGTACTTTTCAGGCTCATCGGTTACCACGCAAATCTTTTTTGCGCCTTCTGCGCGCATGCTTTGCGCAATCTGCACCACCGAATGGCCCTCAGGCCGCTCACCTACTTGCTGCCCACCGGTCATGGCCACTGCGTCGTTGTACAAAATTTTGTAGGTGATGTTGACCCCCGCAGCTATCGACTGGCGCACCGCCAGCAAGCCGCTGTGAAAATAGGTTCCGTCGCCCAAGTTGGCAAAAATATGTTGGTCTTTGGTAAACGGCTGCTGCCCTACCCACGGCACGCCCTCGCCGCCCATTTGGGTAAAGCCTTCGGTAGCGCGGTCCATCCAAATCGTCATAAAGTGGCAACCAATACCGGCCATCGCGCGCGAACCCTCGGGAACGACGGTGGAGGTGTTGTGCGGGCAGCCTGAGCAAAACCAGGGCTGGCGGTCCGCTTTGAGGGCTTGCACTTGCACCACATGCATGGCTTGCTCTTTGGCGGTAATGACTGCGAGGCGTGCGTCTATGCGCGCTTGGGTATCGGCATCCAGGCCAAATTTTTTCAATCGCTTGGCAATCGCTTTGGCAATCAGGGCGGGCGACAGGTCGGCATTGGCGCGCAGCAGCGTGTGCGATGTCGGGTTGGCCAGGCTCCATTCGCCGCCCGAATAGCCGTCCGAATGGGCATCAGCGTCTTGCGCACCTTCGTCAAACTTGCCCACAATATTAGGCCGCACATCGCTGCGCCAGTTGTACAGCTCTTCTTTGAGTTGGTATTCAATAACCTGGCGCTTTTCTTCTACCACCAAAATCTCTTGCAGGCCCGTAGCAAATTCGCGGGTGAGCTGGGCTTCTAGCGGCCACACCACGCCCACTTTGTGCAATCTGATGCCTACGCGTTGGCAGGTGGCGTCGTCCAGGCCCAAGTCGGCCAGCGCTTGGCGCGTGTCGTTGTAGGCTTTGCCGCTGGCGATCAAACCAAAGCGGTCATTTTTACCTTCAATCGCGTTGTAGTTCAGCCGGTTAGCGCGAATGTAGGCCAGCGCGGCGTACCACTTGGTGTCAAACAAGCGCGCTTCTTGGTCTAGCGCGTGGTCGGGCCAGCGAATGTGCACGCCGCCTGCAGGAATGACAAAGTCGGTGGGGATGTTGACCTGTACACGGTCGGGGTCGATCATGGCAGTGGCGCTGGACTCGACAATCTCCTGGATCGTCTTCATGCCCGCCCACACGCCTGCGTAGCGGCTCAGTGCAAAAGCGTGCACGCCCAGGTCTAAAATTTCTTGCACACTGGCCGGAAAAAACACCGGCAGGCCGCAAGCCTTGAAGATGTGGTCGCTTTGGTGCGCAGCGGTAGAGCTTTTGGCGACATGGTCGTCGCCCGCCACTGCTATCACGCCGCCCCAGGCCGTGGTGCCTGCCATGTTGGCATGTTTAAATACATCGCTGGTGCGGTCGACCCCTGGGCCTTTGCCGTACCAAATGCCAAACACGCCGTCAAAATTGTTGCTGCCCTGGGGCGCAAAGCCCAGCTGCTGGGTGCCCCACACGGCGGTGGCGGCCAGCTCTTCGTTCACGCCGGGCTGAAAGACAATGTTTTTGGCTTTAAGGTGCTTGGCCGCGCCCCACAGCGCCTGGTCGTACCCGCCCAGGGGCGAGCCACGGTAGCCGCTGATAAAGCCGGCTGTGTTTTTACCCACCTGCTGGTCGCGCAGGCGCTGCAGCATGGGCAGCTTGACCAGAGCCTGCACCCCGCTCATAAAGGCACGGCCGTAGTCGAGGCTGTATTTATCGTCCAGCGTGGTGGTTTCTAGCGCTTGGCGAATGTGCTCGGGCAGCGGTGCGTTCATGGGGGAAGTCTCCAAAGCACTTGCCGGCTGTTGCGCAAAAAGGGCGCGGCGCAGCTTCCAAATGCATCCTGTATGGGCGCAAAGTGTATGCCTTATGGCCTGGTATGTCTTTGCTTTTAGAGTCCTACAACCGAGCCACTGTGAAAGAATATTGCTAATAAATAGCTTTTTATGGCATATTTTGCAACTTAAGTTGTCCTGCACGCAACGTGATGCGAGCGGCGGCATGGGGCAGCGCACGATGGCTTCGCGCTGCGCAGGGCCTAGCTTGAACTGTGCTCGCATGCGGGCATGGCGGTACTCGTTGGAGACCGGCTTGGCATTGGCCGGGGTGCTGGCGTGTTTGCCGCCCGGTACAACAGGCCGTAGCCGCGCGGCATATTGCTACTATATTAATAGCTGCTCAACTAGCATTTCCTTGGGCGATAGGGCTATTTGGTATTTCTCCACTCTTAAGGCTTAATGCGCTTTAGCGTGGCCACAGTACCCACAGGCTCAGTGGCTGCTTAAGCCGCCCGGCCAGCTCGCCAGCCTCAAACCCTGTGCCCACATAGTAGTCGGCCCGCACCGCGCCCACAATGGCGGTGCCGGTGTCTTGCGCCACCACCAAACGGGCCAGGTTAACCGCCGGGCCTGCGCTGGCCAGCCACACCGGCGCGCCGTAGGGAATGCTGCCTGGGTCCACGGCAATAGAGCGGCCAGGGGTCAGCGGCACACCCTGCGCGCCGCGTGGGCCGCTGGCCGCGTCTAGCGCGGGCAGGGCTTCTTCTTTAAAAAACACCACCCGCGGGTTGCTCCACAGCATCTCTTGCACGCGCTGCGGGTTGGCCACAATCCAGGCTTTGATGCCTGGCCACGAGGCATCTTGAATTAAGTTTTGGTCAAGCAGCCAGCGGCCCACCGACTTATAAGGCTGGTCGTTGGTGCCCGCGAAGGCCAGCCGCACCGTTTTTTGGCTGCCATCAGGCTCGGTAATGCGCACGCGGCCCGAGCCTTGAATTTGCAGCACCAGCGCATCCACCGGGTCGGCCACATAGGCGATCGCGCGGCCCTGCAGCGCGGCTTTGGCCTCGGGCAGGGTGTCTATATCTTTGCGGCTGTACCACGGCTTTTTGCTGGCCAAATTGGCCGGGCTGCGGTACAGCGCGCTGGCGCTGCCTGCGGTGGGGTTGCGTGTGGCGTTTAGCACAGGTTCGTAGTAGCCGGTTAGCAAGCCCTCACTTTTTGCAGCGGCTGCGGCCTGTAAAGGTTCTACTTTGTAAGGCTGCAGGCTGCGCACCATCCATTCGCGCTGCTCGGCGGCGCTGGCGTTGCCTAAGCGGCGCACGCCAGGGCATAGCCCGGCCATGGCGGTGCTGGGTTTGTCGCAGCTTTTTAGCCACGCGCCCCAGGCCTCGCTGATGGCATCGGTGTCCCAGCCAGGCAGGTCGCGCCACAAGGCAGGCACCCAGCGGCTGCGCGCCTGCGTAATGGCGGTGCCTGCCGTGCCTGCGCCACTGGGCGCCGTAGCAGTGGGTGGGGCTGCGCTGCCCGGTGCAGTGGGTGTAGGTTCCGGCGCAGGGGTTATGCTGACCACTGGTGCACCCTGGGGCGGCTGGGGGTTTTGCGCAGGCCTGCTGGCACAGGCCGCCAGCGTTCCTACAATGCACGCAACTACAAGGCTTTTTATCATGACACTGCTTATACTCGAAGCGCTAGGCGCGTTGTTAATTTTAGTGCTGATCGTTTGGTGGACCATGTTCTCAGGCCGCAAACAAGGCGAGCTGCCACAAGCCGAGAAGCCAGACCCCTCTGCGGTTGCCCAAGCGCCTGACAAGGGGCCAAAATAAAGCTTGTGCGTGGGTGGGTGCGCTCCAAATACTGGTCGTTATGCCAAGAGTGTATTTCTAAGCTGTTTAGCCCTATCGCCCAAGGAAATGCTCAATAGTTCACTATTAAATTAATAGTAACCTGTTAGCCACCCCCTCGATGCCCTTCCCCTTCCCCTTCCCCTTCCCCTTCCACTCCTGCCTCCTGAGGCCCCATCACAAACTGCGCCCTGTCCTGGCCCTTGATCCACTGCGGCTCCACTGAAAAGCCACTCCAGGTGGCCCCCGAGACCGGGTCTTGGTAGCGCGGGGTGCGCTTGGCATTGCGGGCCCAATTGCCAAACGCAGGGATCTTTAAGACATCACGCCGTTTGGCCACCGCCGCAAAACTGGTGCCCAGCGTGCGCGCCAGCTCCCGGTCTGGCACGGTGCCCAGCAAAGCTACCCTGTCCGCAGTCCAAAACACGTGCCGGTAGGCCGCAACCTTCAGCGCATAGCGCTTGCCCCGCACCACCGGCATGGTAGTGCCAATGGCCTTGGCCACATCCACATCCGAGGCCTGGCCCAGCAGCGCCAAGTGCGCCAGCGTCCAGACAAAGCCCCGGTCACCGGCTTGGCGCCTGACAGACAAGCCCAGCAGCTTGCGCATACTGTAGACCGCTAGGTGCGATAGCGGCAAGTGTAAGTCCACCGCACGGGTGGCCCGCAGATAAGTGGCCAGCTCTTGCGTCAAAATCCACGACAACCGCTTACCTACCGCCCGCCTGCGGCTGTAGGCGCAGCCCCGGTACATCTCAAAGCCATACGCTGTCGCATAAGCCTCCACCACCACCCAAGGCTGGCCTTGCCAATCAAGAATCACAACACCCGACATAATATTCAAAGTGAAAAAGTAAAAAAGTAAAAATAAAGTGCAGCCCAAATTAAGTTTAATCCATCACCAACACCATCGCCCCCACCCGCAGGCTGCCAACAAATGCACGGGCCAAACAATTTATTACATCTATCTTGCAACCCGCACTGCGCTGAGTACCAAGGCGTACCGGATAATAAATTTACAAGTGTTCCATCCACATAATGATAAGGAAGAGTTTACATGGGCAACATGCAAGAAGCCGCAGCCGCGTTCGCGGCCATGGCCAGCGACCCGCAGCACAAGCGGCTACTGCGCCTGACCTTCCCCAAAAAAGACGGCCCCATGGCGTTAATGCTGGCCAACCGGCTGGATGCTACCGAAGCCCTGTCCAGCGACTTTCACTACACCGTCGAAGTCCTGTCCAGTGATGCCAGCATCGCCCTGAAAGACGTGCAAGGCAAACTGGTCAGCATCGAGCTGGTACGCGAAGACAACACCCTGCGCTACTTCAGCGGCTACGTGTTCGAGTTTCGCCATGTCAAAACCGACGGTGCCCAAGCCACGTATGACATGGTGCTCCTGCCCTGGCTGGCCTACCTGCGCTTAAGACGCGACAACTACCTGTTTCACGGTAAAACCCTGATCGAGCAAACCGAAGAGATCTTTGCCGACTACCTGGTCAAAGACGCCCAGCTCACCATCAGCCAAGGCGATGCTGCGTATACCGATGCAGTGCAATATGATGAAAGCGACTACAACTACCTGCACCGCCGCTGGGAAGAGCGCGGCTAGTACTACTGGTACGAACACCGCAAAGACGGCCACACCCTGCACCTGGCAGACGACTCCACCCAAGCCGCCCCCATCGACGGGGACAGCCCCAAGATCCCCTACCAGCGCGAGGCCGGCTCCCAGGAAGACGATGCCATAGGCGACTGGACCCCCGTGCGCCGCCTCGTCAGCGCCAGCGTCAGTCTGGCCAGCTTTGACTTTAAAAACCCCAAACCGGCCAGCGCCCAAACCCCCACCAAAAACCAGCAAGGCGACGTACTGCGCCAGGAAGTCTACGAATACACCGGCGGTTACGGCTTTGCCAACAATGCCGCAGGCGATGCCCAGGCCCAGCTGCGCATGCAAGAGATAGAAGC
>JAYSRE010000026.1:0-2098 GCA_043721235.1 Polaromonas sp.
CAGGGGTTTTGGTTTGCGCGGCCGGTCATCGTGCCGGGCCAGGCCGTGCGGCCAGCGCAGGCCAATATCCTGCAACTGATCAACCTGGTGCGCAAACAAGCCAGCACCAATGCCATTGAAGACGTACTAAAGCGCGATCCCACGCTATCGTTCAATTTGCTGCGCTTTATCAACTCGGCGGGTTTTGGGTCGCGCTCAGAAGTGACTTCGTTCAAGCATGCGGTCATGCTTTTGGGACTTAACCGTCTGTTCAAGTGGGCCGCGTTGCTTCTTACGTCCTCTAGGGCTGGGGACGTCCCCGCAGCGGTGGGCAGCACTGCGGTGGTGCGAGGCCGCTTGATGGAGCTGCTCGCCACGGAGCTTTTACCTTCCGAGCAATGGGACAACGCCTTTGTAGTGGGCGTTTTTTCGCTTTTGGACACCATGCTGGGCATCTCCATGGCGGATGCCATGGCCACCTTGACGCTTCCCGCAGAAGTGACGCAAGCGCTCCTTCAAAAAAGCGGGCCTCTGGCGCCGTTATTGGCACTAACCATTGCCTGCGAAGCCGGTGATGACGCCGCCTTTGCAGTCACCCTTGAAGGGCTGGGGCTAACCAACAACCAGGTCAACTGGGCCCATTTGCAGGCCCTGGCCTGGGCTGAAGCATTAGGCCAGGACGCAACCTGAATCAACCCCTGGGATGGTGCCGGGCATGCAGGGCGGCCAACCGCTCGCGCGCCACATGTGTGTAGATCGTGGTGGTGGATATATCTGCGTGTCCCAACAGCATCTGCACCGCCCGCAGGTCTGCGCCGTGGTTTAGCAAATGGGTAGCAAAGGCATGGCGCAGCGTATGCGGAGACAAGGGCGCATAAATGCCCGCAGCCTGTGCATACTTTTTTACCACCATCCAGAACATCACCCGCGACATGGCTGAGCCCGCCTGGGAGCCGCGTGCAGTTACAAATAAGTCATTGCTCTGCCTGCCTGCCAGCAACTCTGCACGGGGGCCCGCCAGGTAGCGTTTTAGCCACAGCGCGGCTTCCTGCCCAAAGGGCACCAGTCGCTCTTTGCTTCCCTTGCCCATGATTCTCAGCACGCCATCATTGGTGTTGATGTTGAGCGTTGTCAGGGTTACCAACTCGCTAACGCGCAGACCGCTGGCATAGATCAGCTCCAGCATGGTGCGGTCGCGCACGCCCATTGCAAGGTTGGTGTCGGGCGCTGCCAACAACGCTTCCACCTGGGCCTCGGTTAAGGTTTTAGGCACACGCAGGGCTTGTTTGGCAGACAGCAGTTTCAGGGTGGGGTCTTCCAGCAGGCGGCGCTCGCGCAAAGCCCAGCGAAAGTAGCGTTTAAACACCGTGAGCCGGCGGTTGGCTGTGGTCGCTTTGGTCAGGGCATGACGGTCCGCAAAGTAAGACTGCAAATCGACTTCACGCACTGCAGACAGACTCAACGAACGACCCGCCAGCCACTGCGCCAACAACGTCAAGTCCCGCCGGTAGGCCAGTAAAGTGTTTTTGGACAAACCCTCTTCCAGCCACAAGGCATCCACAAAAGCGTCGATACCCGCTGCATCAGCCGGGCCAGCTTGGGCGCCGCTGTCCATCAAGCTTGCATCACTCCAGCTTCAGCTTGGCTGAATCCACCACTTTTTTATACACCGCGTATTCGGTCTTGATTTGTTCGGAAAACTGCTCAGGCGTATTGCCAATGATCAGCGAACCCGTGTCTTCAATGCGCTTGCGCACAGCGGGGTCTTCCAGAACTTTACGCACTGCGGCATTGATTTTGTCGACCACCTCTTTGGACAGGCCCTTCGGTCCGTAAATGCCATAAAAGGCCATGCGGTTGGCGGGCTCCAGCCCCACCTCTTTGAAGGTGGGGACATGGGGTAATTGTGCCAGGCGCTGAGGCGCAGCCACCACGATCGGTACCAGCTTGTTGGACTGAATGAATGGCATCGCCGAGGGCATATTGTCGAAAATCATGGGCACTTGTCCCGATACCGTGTCATTGAGGGCAGGGCCAGCACCCCGGTAGGGAATGTGGGTAATGAAAGTACCGGTCAAGCTTTTAAACAGCTCGGTTTGCAAATGACCAATGCCGCCCG
>JAYSRE010000027.1:0-14778 GCA_043721235.1 Polaromonas sp.
GATGGCCGAGCTGACCGAGGCGGGCTGTATAGGCTTTGGCCAAGCTGAGGTGCCGCTGGCTAACACGCAGGTGCTGCAGCGCGCCATGCAGTACGCCGCCACCTTTGGCTACACCGTGTGGCTGCGCCCGCAAGAGCTGCATTTAGGCAAGGGCGTGGCTGCTAGCGGCGCACTGGCTACGCGGCTGGGCTTAGCAGGCGTGCCTGTGGCGGCTGAGACGATTGCGCTGCACACGATTTTTGAACTCATGCGCGCGCTGGGCGGCAATGCCCAACGTAGCGGCAGCCCAACAGCTGCCGATGGCCCCCGCGTACACCTGTGCCGCATTAGCAGCGCAGCCGGTGTTGATTTGGTGCGCAAAGCCAAAGCCGATGGCTTGCAGGTGACTTGCGATGTCAGCATTAACTCGCTGCATTTAACCGAAGGCGATATTGGCTACTTTGACAGCCGTGCCCGCCTGTGCCCGCCGCTGCGCCAGCAGCGCGACCGCGAGGCCCTTCGCGCCGCACTGGCTGACGGCACCATCGACGTGCTGGTCAGCGACCATAACCCGGTAGAGGCTGATGCCAAAAACCTGCCGTTTGCCCAGGCTGAACCCGGTGGCACCGGCCTGGAGCTGCTGCTGAGCTTGGCACTGGCCTGGGGCACTGCCTCGAACCTGTCGTTACCGCAAACCCTGGCCTGCATTACCAGCGCCCCTGCCAAGGTGCTGGGCAACGCACTGGGCACCCTGCAGGCCAGCCTGGGCCAGCTGGTGGCTGGCGGCGTGGCCGACGTGTGTGTGTTTGACCCGCAGGCCCAGTGGAGCGTGACCCCCAGCAGCCTGACCAGCCAAGGCAAGCACACGCCTTTTGCGCACGACATGGGCGGCATGCCCATGCCCGGCAGAGTGCGCTGCACGGTGGTCGCGGGGCATGTGGCCTTTGAGGCCGCGCCATAGCCCAATTGCCTTACGGCTTGCCCCTCAACCGTGCCACCTATTTGCCAGCCGCATGCTATCCCCATGCTTTTTCAGCCTAGATATACTATTATTTTAATAGCTACTTATTCAGCATTTCCTTGGGCTATAGGCTGATTTCGTTCCAAAACTATGCTTTCTCGTTTTCTAGGCAACTTAGGGGCAGTGCGTAAAGCGCTGCGATGTACGGCACATTTGCTGCACGGCATGTGGACTATTCGGCGGCACTTTACCGGCATCAGCCCTGCGCAAAAGTCGCAGCACATCAGCCGTTGGGCGCAAGATTTTTTGCAGCATCTGGGCGTGCAACTGCGCCTTGAGGGCCAGGCGGTCACTGCCGGCCCGCTGTTGGTGGTGGCCAATCATATTTCGTGGCTGGACATTTTGGTGCTGCTGGCCGTGCAGCCGGTATGTTTTGTGTCCAAGGCCGAGATTAAAACCTGGCCGCTGATCGGCTGGTTGGCCACCCATGTAGGCACGCTGTACATCGAGCGCGCTTCGCGCCGCGATGCCATGCGCGTGGTGCACCATATTGCGGCAGCCTTGGCACCTGGCACTGCGGGCCAGCCGTCCCAGATCATTGCCGTATTCCCCGAAGGTACCACCAGCGACGGACGCAGCGTGCTGCCGTTCCATGGCAATCTGATTCAAGCGGCTTTGTCTGCCGGTGCGCCTGTTCAACCAGTGACTTTGCGGTTTGTAGATGCAGCTACCGGCTGCCACAGCATGGCACCGGCCTACATTGACAGCGACACCTTGGTAACTTCTGTGTGGCGATTTTTGACCTCCAAGCCGGTCGCAGCGTGCGTCCATTTTGGGCAAGTGCAGCATGCACAGGGCCGCGACCGGCGGCTGTGGGCGGGGGACTTGCAGCGCGCTGTGGCGCAGGTTGTGGCTGCCAACCAAGACCAGCCAAGCTAGCCAACCTGCCAAACGCCATCACCAAGCGTCACCCCCAAGCGTCACCCCCAAGCTTCACCACAAAGCCGTCAACCGCCCCGCCTCCAGCTTCCAACCACTGCGCGCCATCGCGCGGGCTTCTTGCAGGTCGTGCGTTACCAGCACCGTGGTGATACCAGAGGCTGCAATACGTTCGCTAAATTCACGGCGCAGTTGGCTGCGCAGGTCTGCATCTAGTGCCGAAAATGGCTCGTCCAGCAGCAGCAACCTGGGCTGCGTGACCAGTGCGCGGGCCAGAGCCGCGCGTTGCTGCTCTCCGCCCGAGAGCGTCCAGACTTTTTGCGCGGCGTGTTTGTCCAGGCCAAACACTGCCAGCAGGTTATGGGCCTGCTGGCGCGCTTGAGGTTTTGAGAGGCCTTGCTCAACCAAGCCAAAAGCCACGTTGTCCAGCACGTTAAGGTGCGGGAACAGCGCAAAGTCTTGGAACATTAACGCAAAGCCGCGCTGGTGGGTGGGCGTGGCAGCCAAGTCGTGGCCGTCAAACAGCACATGGCCTGCGTCTTGCGGCTCTAGGCCTGCAATCATCTTAAGCAGGGTGCTTTTACCGCTGCCCGAGGCCCCCAAAATAGCCACTGTTTGCCCCGCTTGCACGCTTAAGTTAAGGTCGTCTGCCAGTGGCCAAATATCGCCCTCCGCACCGCGCATGGTCTTGTAAATATGTTGCAGTTCAAGCATGTGCAACCTCAGGCGTGCGTGGGCCCAGCGCGCTGGGGTGTGCAGGCGTGGGCAGCAGGTGCAGGGCGGTACTCAAGGGCTAAAAACGCGGCCAAAGCTAGCAGCACCAGCAAGCAGGCCAGCACCAGGGCCTCGTTCAAGCTGTTCGCACCGGGGCGGCCTAGGCGCTGGTAGATCAGGGTGGTGAGGGTAGTCCACTCAGGGCGCGCTAAAAATAGCGACACGGCAAATTCGCCCAGTGCCGAGGCCGCTGCAAAGGCCATACCCCGGCGCAGCGCAGGCAAGATAAGCGGGAAAGTCACCCGCCAGAAAGAGCGCCAGGGCGAGGCTCCCAGCGTGTGCGCTGCGCGGTGCAAATTAGCCGGTATTGCGCCCAGCGCACTGGTGATGGACTGGGTCACCAGCGGGTAGGCCAGTAAGGTGTAGGCCGCCACCAGCAGGGGCAGGTTGGCCGACCACTGCGGGTACAGCAGCAGCAAACCAAAAGCCACGGTGATGGGCGAGACCACAAAAGGCAGCAGCGCAGCCCAGCGCATCAAGGCGCTGCGCTGCGCCGCCAGCGCATGGGCCAAACCTAGCGCGCTGGCCAAGCACACCGCCATGCCAGAGAAACGCAGCGTATTCCACAGCGCTGCCAAAGTGTCTTCCTGCAGCAGCACCGCCCATGCGCCAGGGCCTGCTAGCAGCACGCGCAGGGCTATGGCCAGCATGGGGCTGGCGCAGCACAACAGCAATATGCCCAGCGCCAGCGCCACCATGCCGTGTTCTAGTGTGGTGCCAGGGCGGCGCAGCGCCAGCGCGTCGCCGCGCACAGGCGTGGTCAAGCGGCTCTCGCGCAGGGTGTACAGCAGCGCAGCAGCGCCGGTAATAGCCATAGTGACAACTGCCAGCATGCCCGCCTCGGCCAGCTTGAGTTCATGCGCTACCAGTGTGTAAATTTCTACCTCCAGCGTGGCAAAGCGCTGGCCACCCAAAATCAGCGCAATGCCAAAGCCGCTAAAGCAGTACAAAAAAACCAAGCACAGCGACGATGCCAACCAAGGCCGCACCGTAGGCCATTCAATGCGCCAAAACGCGCGCCAAGGCGACGCGCCCAGCGTGCGTGCAGCCGCCAACTGCGAGCTGCTTACCTGGCCCAGGCCGTCCACCCCCGCACGCACCAGCAAGCACAGGTTAAAAAACACATTCCCATAGACCAGCAGCCAAGGTGTGTCTTGCAGATCAAGGCCCCAAAATTGCATCGCCAAGCCTTGTGGCCCCCACAAAGCCAGCACACCCAAAGAAGCCACCAGCGCTGGCATGACAAAAGGCAGCATGAGCAAGCGCAGCACCACAGCGCGCCCTGCGAAGTCAAAGCGGGCCAGCACCCAAGCGACGGGCAAGCCCAGCACCAGCACCATGGCGCACGATGCAGCGGCTTGCAAAAGCGACCACACTAGCCGACCGCGAAGGTAGCTGTCTTGCCATAAAGCAATGAAACCACTGCTGCTGTATCCGCCAGATTGAGGCCCTACAGCCGTAGCCCCTACAGCCTTAGACCCGATACCACCAGCGCTACCCTCTGCCAGCAAGCGCAGCATGGGCGCTACACACAGGCAGGCCAAAAACAGCACAGGCACAGCCGCCAAAGCGCAGCGCTGCAAAGCTGCACTGCGTTGGTGGCGCGCAAACAAAGGCATGGTGCCAGCAGCCAAGCCGCCTTTACTTCAACACCACTTTGGTCCAGCGGCTCACCCATGCGCTGTTTTTGCTGGCGATATCGGCGCTGGGCAGGCTGTCAAAGCTGCCAGGCTCGGCGGCAAAGCGCATGGCATCGGCCTTGGCAGTGCCTGGTTCTACGGCAAACATCCACATCTCGGTTTGCAGTGCTTCTTGTACGGCAGGGCTGCGCATAAATTCAATAAATTTACCCGCAGCCTCTCGCTGCGCACCGCCTTTGACCCAAGCCACGCCCTCAACTTGCTGAAACACTGCACCCTTGAGGGCGAGGCTGCCGGTGGGGGCTTCGGCCAGCTTGGTTTTGCTGTAAAACACCTCGGCTGCAGGGCTGGTGGCGTAGCTGACCACGATGGGGTATTTACCGCCGTTTTTGGCAAAGTCGGTGTAGTAGGCTTCGCTCCAGCCCTTGGCTACCTTCATGCCGTTGGCCCGCATGCGCGCCCACCAGTCAAATGCAGCTGCTTCGCCCATGCCCGCAATGGTGGAGAGTAAAAATGCATTGCCAGGGCTGGACGTGGCAGGGTTTTGCACCACCAGCATGCCTTTGTAGGCCGGTTTGGCCAGGTCGTCCAGGCTTTGCGGCAGCGCTGTGCCCGACTTGGCGAAACTGGCTTTGTCGTAGTTCAGCGTGACGTAGCCGTAGTTCACTGGCACCAGGTTGGCACTTAAAGTGGCCAGTGCCTTGCGCTGCAGGGCCGCGCCCGTGTAAGGCTCCAGTACATCAGCCGATGCTGCCTTGGCTTGCAGGGTGTTGTCTATGCCGTACACCACATCAGCGATCGGCCGGGCCCGCGTCAAAATCAGTTTATTTAGCATCTCACCCGCATCGCCCGCTTTGATAATGCTCAGCTTGATGCCTGCGTCGGCCTCAAATTGGGCTAACAACGGCTTGGGCAAGGCAAACGAGCTGTGGGTCAGTACGCGCAGGTTTTTTACTTCGGCATGCGCTGCGCCAGCAGCAGTTGCCAAGGCAGTGGTTAATAAAGTGGTTAGCGTGAAGAAGGAAGCGGCGCGAAATTTCATGGTGTGCTTAGCAGTAAATCGCCAGCAAGGGGCGCTGCAGCAAAGGCGGGGTAGCCACAGCTGTGCCCCATTTCGCTTTCACGCTTCCTACGCTGGCATGACCCAGATCAGGTAAATGGGGTAACTCTCAGTCAAGCACAGCTGTTCGCTGCGCAAGACACCCCCGGTGAACTTTTAATTGTAGAGGATTTTTTAACTTAGCTAGGCAGTAAGTTTTTCTACATGGGCTTGGCGGGTGTACAAAAAGTCAATCACCGCTTTGCGGTAGGTTGTGTAGCGTACATCTTGGGCCAACTGTACAGGGCGGGGGACAAGCCTACTGCGCCAATGGCACCAGTTTGCAGCATACGGCGGCGGCTGAGCTTGGCTTTCAAGGAATCGTTCATGGGGTTTCTCCAGCAATTCAAAAGACAAAAAACAAAAAAGGCGTTCTCTGCGGCAATCAAACTCACCTTCAACAGGTGTGTGTGCTTGCGCCGAGAACGCCTTCGTTCTGGGGTTGCTTCTTGTGCCTACGCGCCATTGCGCAAGCTTAGAAACAGGTGGGTCGTCAATGACCTTGTACTGCTGTAAGCGAAATGCGTGCCAACTTATTTTTTGCTTTCGGCAATGCTTACGCTCAGAGGCTACCCAGTGATATAGGGGGTGTTTTAGCCCTGTCGCCCAAGGAAATACTGGATAAGCAGCTATTAATTGCATAGTGGCAATCAAAGCACCAATTTGGGCATGTAAATTGCGTAAACTGGTGCATGTCCTTTGAACTCGATATCGGTTACAACTCCCAGCCGGGTAAAAAAGAAATTAACGAAGATTTTTGCGCTGCCATGCTGCCCGCAGCGGGGCAGGAAAGCTATGGTGCTATTTGCGCTATTGCCGACGGTGTAAGCAGCGGAGGCAAAGGCAAAGAGGCGGCGCAAACCACCGTGATGAGCCTGGTACGGGATTACTACGGCACCCCCGACACATGGGACACCACGGTGGCACTAGACCGCGTGCTCAGCGCACACAACAGCTGGCTAGTGGGCATTAACCGACGGCGCACGCAAGACTACGGCCTTACCACGCTGACGGCCCTTGTGATGCGCGGACAAGGCTACACGCTGGCCCATGTGGGCGACACCCGCGCTTACCTGCTGCGGGGCGGCAACACCAGCCGGCTTACCACTGACCATGTCATAGACCACCCCGACCTGCGCCACCAGCTGCTGCGCGCCGTGGGCGCAGACGAGCGCCTGATGGTGGACTACGCACAAGGTGATTTGCAGGTGAATGATATTTTCATACTGCTGAGCGACGGCGTACACGGCGCGCTCCATGAGCGGCGGCTTAAAGTTTTTGCAGAACTGGGCAGTGCGCAGGAAATCAGCGACCAGCTTGTACAAGCCGCTATTGATTTAGGTGCGCGTGACAACGCCAGCGCGATTGTGGTGCGTATTTTAGGGGTCAACGAAGTCACGCTGCAAGACGAAAACCGCCAATCGCTTGCACTGCCTGTGGCAGCCAAACACAAAGTAGGCGACATGGTAGACGGTATGTTGGTTACTGCTATGGTGGCCGACAGCGGTATTAACCTGCTCTACCAAGTGCGTGACCCTGCCAGCAAAAAGCTGTACGCCCTCAAAGCCCTGCACCCCGCTCGCGAGCACGATGTGCAGGAGCGTGCCATGCTGGCCCATGAGGCCTGGCTGGCCAAGCGCATGCAAACCGGCCGTGCCGCTGACCATTTGGTCAAGCTGCACGACCAGCCGCCCACAGGCAGTGCCAGTAGTTTTTATTTGCTGTACGACTGGCACAGTGGCGAGACCCTGCAGCAGATGCTCAGCGCACGCACCAAGCTGGGGCTGCAGCAGGCCATCAGCGCGGCCAGCCATACCCTTAAAGCCCTGGGCCGCTTGCACCGCCAGGGTGTGATTCACCGCGACATTAAACCCGCTAACCTGCATATCGGCACGGACGGTGTGCTGCGTGTGCTTGACCTGGGCGTGGCCTTAAGTGGCCGAGAGCCCGAAGCCACGCGGCTACTGCATGCGGGCACACCCAGCTACATCAACCCTGAGCAGTTTGGCTATAGCCTGCACGGCGGCAGCCATGGAAACAGCGATGGCGCTGGGCAAAGCGCCAACGCCCAGAGCGATTTGTACGCGCTGGGCGTAACGCTCTACCAAATGCTCACAGGCAAGCTGCCTTACGGCGAGGTGCTGCCTTACCAAACAGGCCGGTATTTCCGCGACCCTGTAGCCCCCAGCCGCTTGAGCCCAGAGGTGCCGATTTGGCTAGACCATATTGTGCTCAAAGCCGTGGCACGCGACAGCAAGCAGCGTTTTGAAACGGCTGAAGAGTTTGCCTTGGCCTTAGAACGCGGTGCCGTGCGCCCCATCAACGCGCCACCTGTAACCCCGCTGCTGCGGCGTGACCCCGCAGCGCTGTGGAAAATTGTCTGCGTTATCAGTGTGCTGTTTAACTTGATGTTGGTCTGCTGGTTGTTATTTTTGCCTAAGTAAATGCTATTATTTTAATAGCTAACTAATTAGCATTTTCTTGGGCGATAGGGCTATTTGGTGCAGAAATCTTGTTTTTTAGGTGCACAAACCAACGCCAGCTACCGAAACCGCTGCACCACTTCAAACAGCCCTATCATGACCAGCTGGTGCACCATGTAGTAAATTAAACTCACGCCGCCCAGCCAGGCCAGCGGGCGTGCAGCTTGGGGAATTGCTGCTGTGAACCTACCGGCATGCTGGCGCAGCAGCCACTGCGCTAGTGCCATGGCCCACCACATCACGCCCAGCCACGGTACCAGCGGGGCGTAGTCTTCTGTGCGCGGTTTGTCAGAAATTAAACCCAGCCAGTTCAACGGCTTGGTATTTAAAAATTCCAGGACAGGCCAGTGGGTAATGACCGGCTCTGCTACCAAAGCAATTGCAAACACTGCAGCACCTGCTGGCCAGAGCCAGCGTTGCCAATGGGCCGTGAGGCGGGCGATTAGCATCAATAGGGCCAGACAATGCAGAATGCCAAAGTAAATAAAGCTGCCGGGAAACATCACATACGAACCGGCGGTAACCAGCAGCGCGCACACCGCAACTTGCACCCAGCGCCGCCAAAAGCGCTGCCATGTTTGCCCCTGGTGCACCGCAATGGCTTGGCCCGCGCCTGCGCACAGCACAAACAGCGTCACAATGCACACCCGCTGCCAGGTCCAAAACGGGTCGCGGTAAAAGTTTTGTGTAATCCAACGGTACTGGTTCAGGTCAAAGCTAAAGTGGAACAGCGTCATCCACACCATGGCTATGCCGCGCAGGGCATCGAGCCGGTCGTAGCGGGGGGTACTGAGTGCGGTGCTATGTGTGTTGCCCATCATTGCGAAACAGTTTAAGCGATTGTTGTTTCAGCCCGTGCAACATAACCAACAGCAACATAACCAACAGTAATAACGAACTGCCTCAACTGCTCCACCTACCTTACCAAGGCCCCAGCGCAGCAAACAGCAGGCGCTAGCCGGGCTGCGATAAGTGTTGTCCTGCCCGCAGCACTGCATGCACCAATGCCGCGCGCAACGGGTGCTCGGGCGCTACCTGAGGTAGCAGCAGGCTCATGTTGAACGCAATCGCCACTGACAGCGGCCTGACCACCAGACCCGTGCTGGCAAGCTCCAGCGCGGTTAAGGGGTTGACTATGGCCACCCCTAAGCCGTGCCGCACCATGGCGCACACGGCTACGGCGCTGGCGGTCTCAAAGCTAAGCTGGCGCTGCACGTTGGCTTGACTGAACATCTGGTCGATCAGCTGGCGGTAGGGGTCGTCAGGGGCCAGGCTGATAAAGCGTTGGTCTGCAAAATCTTGCGGCTGCAATACTTTTTTGCGTGCCAAGCGGTGGCCTTGCGGCAGCACAGCCACCTCGCTCAGGCTCAAGACAGATTGCAGTGCCACGCCTGTGGGTGCCTGCGTGGTCTCAGACAAGCCCAGGTCGTAACGCTGCTGGCCCATAGCCTGCTCCAGCCAAGGCGACTCCAGCGGCGTTATGCTGACGCTGGCCTGCGCAAACTGGGCGGCAAACAGAGCCAGCGCGTGCGGCACAAAGGCCTGCGCCAGCGCAGGCAGGCAGGCCAGGCGCAGGTGCCCCGTGGTTTGCGTGCGCAGCGCCAGCGCAGTGGCCGCAATGTGGTCTATGCCCACAAACGAACGTTCTACCTCTTGCATCAGCGCCATAGCCCGCGCAGTGGGGCGCAGCCGGCCCTTGATGCGGTCAAACAAGCTAAAGCCCAGCACGTGCTCCAGCCGCGCCAGTTCACGGCTTAGTGTAGGTTGGGACGACGCAGCACCCTCGGCTGCGCGGCTCAAATTGCCATGCAGCATGATGGCCCTGAACATGGCCAGTTGCCTGTGGGTGAGGCTGGGGAGGGCGGCGCTGGGTGAAGGCATACGCTGTAACTATATCAAAAATGAATAGCTAACAAATAAAAATGACATTGATTGAATCTACTGCAAGCGGCATGATACGTTTTATGAACCCATTTACCAACTCGACACTAGCCCACATTGCCCAACAGCACGGAACCCCCGTGTGGGTGTACGACGCAGCCACCATTACCGCCCAAGTGCAGGCTTTGGGCCAGTTTGACGTGGTGCGGTTTGCCCAAAAAGCCAACTCCAATACACACATCCTGCGCTTGATGCGCAGCCTGGGCGTGGTGGTAGACGCTGTCTCCATGGGCGAGGTTGAGCGCGCGCTTGCTGCAGGCTACACACCCGGCCTGTGCGCTAGCGCAAACAGCGGCCACTATGAAATTGTCTTCACCGCCGACCTGCTAGACCGCGCGACACTGGCCCGGCTGGTGGAGCTGGGCATACCGATTAACTGCGGCTCTGCCGACATGCTAGACCAAATTGGCGCCCTCAAACCCGGCCACCCGGTGTGGCTGCGCATCAACCCCGGCTTTGGCCATGGCCACAGCAACAAAACCAACACCGGCGGTGAGCACAGCAAGCACGGCATTTGGCACACCGACCTGCCGCTGGCCTGCGCCAAAGTGCGCAGCAACCAGCTTAATCTACTGGGTTTGCACATGCATATCGGCTCGGGCGTGGACTACGCGCACCTGCAGCAAGTGTGTGGCGCTATGGTCGAACTGGTCACCACCGCGTTGGCGCATGGCATGCCTATGCACGCTGTGTCAGCTGGTGGCGGCCTGTCTGTGCCCTACCAAGCAGGCGAGCCAAGCATAGACACCGCCAGCTACTTTGCCATGTGGGACGCAGCGCGCCAGCACATTGCCCAGCTGGCAGGCAACCCCGTGACCTTAGAGCTGGAACCGGGCCGCTATTTAGTGGCTGAATCTGGCGTGCTGGTGAGCGAGGTGCGCGCCACCAAGCAGATGGGCCGCAACCACTTTGTGATGGTAGACGCAGGCTTTAGCGATTTGATGCGTCCGTCCATGTATGGCAGCTACCACGGCATCAGCGTGATGGGTGCTGACGCAGCTGATGCACCCGGCCCGTTGCAAGACACGGTAGTGGCCGGGCCGCTGTGCGAGTCGGGCGATGTGTTTACCCAAGGCGAGGGCGGTGTGGTGCTTACGCGGCCCTTGCCAGCAGCCAAGGTGGGCGATTGGGTGGTTTTCCATGACACCGGAGCCTACGGTGCGTCGATGTCGTCTAACTACAATTCGCGGCCATTGATACCTGAGGTTCTGGTGCAAGATGGCCAGGCCCGCTTGGTGCGGCGCAAGCAAACGGTAGCGCAACTGCTGGAACTAGAAGCGGTGTAGCTTGGCTTTTGTGCGGTCTGCGGTTTCGCCTACCCACCACGCCTGCTGCCCAGGTGCTTGGCTTGGACAGCGTAGCGGCATCAAGCAGGCCACAGGCCGTGCACTACAAATCAGGCTAAGTTTTACTTGCGCTCACTGCGTTAACTGGTTTTGCCTGTGGACGCCAAAAGCACGGCCACCAAAACACAACCCAACCCCAGCCATTGCCAAATCTGAATCTGTTCGCGTAAAAAAAGCGCAGACAAAAGTAAGGCCGAGACAGGAAGCCAGACTGTGGCCAGCGATGCGCGTGCGCCGCTGGTGCGGGCGCTGCCTGCATACCACAGCAAAAAACCTCCCACTGTGGGCACCCATGCATAGTAGGCGATGCCCGCAACAGCAGGTAGCGTAAAAGAGGATGCAGTGGCGGCGTAGAGCAACCAAGCTGGCACTGCGGACAATACCAGTCCGCCCATTGACATGAGGGTAGACATAGTTAGCGCGGGCATAGGTGTAATAAGGCGCTTGTTGCCCAGTATGAATACGGCCTCGCAGGCTACTGCCGCCAGCAGCATGGTGATGCCGCGCAGCCGGGTAGGACTGCTGCTGGCATCGGGTGTGACGGCTACCACCATCACACCAGCAGTGGCCAGCACTATGGCCAAGATAAGGCGTGGCCCAGGGCGTTCACCCAAAAATAGGGCGGCAAACAATGCTGCCATAGCAGGAAGAGTGCCCGCCACAATGCCAGCATCGGCTGCGCTGGACAGCGTAACGCCCTCAATGAGCAGCACCGTGTAGCCTACGCTGCCAGCAGCAGCTTGAATGGTCAATATGATGGCATCGTGCTTGCTAACGCGCGCAAAGCGCGCACCCGTCCACCACATGATGGCAAAGAAAACAGGTAACGCTGCTGCGTGGCGCAAAGCTGTAGCCAAAAAAGGCTCTACATCTTGGCCGATAATTTTGCTGGCCACTACCGTGCTGCCTACAAGTACCATAGCCAAGCTGCACAGTATGGGGCCCATGCGCGATGGGGACGCAGACTCTGTCATAAAAACACCTTGTGAAAACGAACAGGTCGTAGTGTGGGGTGGACAGTTGACTAAGTCTTGAACGATATTGCAGTAGCCCTGCTCAGCTTAACCGCCAATTGGTGTAAGCGAGGCTTACGCGCAGGCAGCGCGCCATGCCCCGGGTGTAAAACCAAATTGGCGCGCAAATATGCGTGTCATATGGCTTTGGTCTGCAAAGCCAGTGTCAGCCGCTGTCTGTACCAAGCTTGCGCCTTGTTCTATCAGCCCCCGGGCCTTTTCTGCGCGTTGCTGCAGCAGCCATGCGTGAGGTGGCAGACCGTAAGACTTTTGAAAATGTCTAAGTAACTGAAACTTGCTCATGGCAGCTTCATGTGCAAGCGCAGTTAATGTGATTGAACAGCTTACATCATCTGCCAAGCGCTCGCGAGCACGCGCAATGCCTGCACTGACCGTGGGCTTGTTGGTAACCGTCTTAAGCGCTACCGCCGCACTGTTTTGGGGATGGTTTGCCAGCAATGCGCAAGTCTCAACCAAGGCCTCCTCGCAGGCTAGCGTGCCAACGCCTGTGTTCTCATTCCACTGCTGCAGGCAGCCTAGCAAACGCTTGAGCACGGCGCGAAGATGCGGGTTTTGAAATACTGGGTGCGCTAGCTCAACATCTTTGGATTGCTGGTCATTGTCAAGCGCCCACTGCACCATCACAGCTGGCTGTGCATACACCATGCGCCAGCGCCGCGCTGTGCCTCCTATAGGCCGGCCATCATGTACCTCCCCGGGGTTAACGGTAATAATGTCTCCTGCATAGGCATCTACACTGCCTTGCCCGCTCAATGATGATTGCCCACCACTTTCTAAAATACCGAAACCGTACGTAGCATGCGAATGTTTACCGTAATGCCGGTTGCTTTCAATGCACGTGGTGTACAAACCGTCCCAAGGCGAGTTGAATACTTGGGCCGTGTGTATTGGGGCTGGCTTCATCAGGTTTAAATGGTTTGTGCCGCTTCAGTGTGGGCTGGTAGCCATGGTGAGGCCACTTAGGCCTCTTAGGCCTCTTAGGCCTCTTTGGTTATTTTGGCCTTTTTAGGCATTAGCTTTTGCACCACCACCCACAGCGCAACACATACGGCACCGGCCAGTACACCGGCAACAGCGTCTATAAGCGTTGAGCCGACAACTCTCATCCAGCCCCAGTGGGCCACCAGGCCTTCAATAGCGTGGGCTAGCCATGGGAACCCGTGAATCAAAATACCACCGCCCACCATAAACATGGCGGCGGTGCCGACGATGGACAAAGTCTTCATTAGTTTGGGGGCAAACCACATGATGCCGTGGCCTGCAGCGCGTGCGCTACGGCTTGCTTTTTGCAGCAAGTACAGGCCTAAGTCGTCAAGTTTGACAATGCCCGCTACCAAGCCATACACACCTACCGTCATCACTACGGCAATGGCCGTTACCACGCTGGCTTGTTTGGCAAACGTAGCAGTGGCCACAGTGCCTAGCGCAATGACAATGATCTCTGCAGACAGCACAAAGTCGGTGCGGATAGCGCCTTTGATTTTGTCTTTTTCCAAGGCAACAAAGTCAACTTCTGGGTTCTCAAGCGCCTTGATGATTTTGACTTCGTGCGCGGTGTCTTCCTCTTTGCTGTGCAAAAACTTATGGGCGATTTTTTCAAACCCTTCAAAGCACAGATACGCACCACCCACCATCAGCAAGGGTGTAATGAGCCAAGGAATAAAGTAGCTGATAGCCAGCGCAGCAGGCACCAAAATAATTTTGTTCACCATCGAGCCTTTGGCCACCGCCCAAACCACGGGCAGTTCCCGCTCTGCCTTCACGCCAGAGACTTGCTGCGCATTCAGCGCCAGGTCGTCGCCCAGTACGCCAGCTGTTTTTTTGGCGGCCACTTTGGTCATGACGGCAACGTCGTCAAGGATAGTTGCGATATCGTCAAGGAGGGCTAGAAGACTGGTGGCCATAATTTTCAAAAGTGGTGAAATTAACCTAGATTGTGGCGCATTCAATAGGTGATGGGCGCTGGTGCGGGCAGCGTAATTGGGCTGGCAAGCAAAAGCTGGCACACAATGCCAGCCGCATGTACCAAGCTATGCTGCATGCGGGTGTAGAGGTGCAGAGGTGTAGTGGCAAATCTAGCCAACCCACTGGCGCGCATTGCGCCATAGCTGCATCCAGGCGCTGTGCTGGTCGATGGATTGATCCGTCCAGCCCATTTGCACGTTGCGGAACACGCGCTCGGGGTGGGGCATCATGGCGGTGAATCTGCCATCTTGCGTGGTCACGGCGGTAAGGCCGCCGGGGCTGCCATTGGGGTTGGCGGGGTAGTGCTCAGTGGCTTGGCCGTGGTTGTCGGTAAAGCGCATGGCGGCAATGGATTTGCCCGCATCGCCGCGTTGATGGAAGTTGGCAAAGCCTTCGCCGTGGGCTACGGCGATAGGCAAGCGGCTGCCCGCCATGTCTTTGAAAAACAGGCTGGGAGATTCGAGCACTTCCACCATCGACAGGCGGGCTTCAAAGCGCTCGCTCAGGTTGGTGGTAAAGCGCGGCCACGCGGCTGCGCCGGGGATGATGTCGGCCAGCTCGGCAAACATTTGGCAGCCGTTGCATACGCCCAGGCCAAAGGTGTCGGGCCGGTCGAA
>JAYSRE010000028.1:0-14720 GCA_043721235.1 Polaromonas sp.
GCCTTTTAGGTCTATCGCCCAAGGAAATGCTGCACGAGTAGCTATTGTTGTAATAGCGTCTTCAGCTTTTCTGCTGGCCTGCGCAGGCAGCGGCAAACGCCCTGAACCTGCTCCTTTAGGTGCCAATACGGCCTTACTGGGCGTACGCCAAGCCTGGGCAAACCGGGTGGGCGAGCCGCCATGGGGTGCGCAGCCTGCGGTGGTGGGCGGTGTCGTGGTTATTGCAGCGGTTGACGGCACGGTGCTGGCGCTGGACGCAGCCACTGGGCGCGACCAGTGGCGCGGCAATGTGGGTGCAAGTTTAGCCACAGGCGCAGGCTTTGATGGCACATTGGCGGCGGTGGTTACGCGGTCAAACGAGGTGGTGGCGCTGGAGGGCGGCAAAGAGCTGTGGCGCACCAAGCTGGCAGCGCAAGCCTTTACCGCGCCTTTGGTGGCCGGTGGTCGCGTCTTTGTTTTGGCGGCTGACCGCAGTGTCTCGGGCTTTGATGGCGGTACAGGCCGCTTGCTTTGGACCCAAAAACGCCCTGGCGAACCCCTGGTGCTTAAGCAACCGGGCACCTTGCTGGCAGTGGGCGACACCTTGGTGGCTGGGCTGTCGGGCCGCTTGGTGGGTCTTAACCCCAACACCGGCGTGGTGCGCTGGGACGCAGCCATTGCCACGCCGCGCGGTACTAATGAGATTGAACGCTTGGTTGACATGGTGGGCCACGCCAGCCGGGTGGGCGATAGCGTTTGCGTGCGTGCATACCAAGCAGCAGTAGGCTGCGTGAACGCTGCGCGCGGTACGCTAGACTGGGCCAAACCCGCCCTTGGCATACAAGGCCTGCATGGCGATGAGAGCTTGGTGCTGGGCACCGAAAGCGATGGCAAAATTACCGCTTACAAACGTGCCGATGGCGAGCGCGCTTGGGGTAGCGACCGTTTGCAGTACCGCAGCCTGAGCGCGCCGCTGGTGCTGGGCCGTTCAGTCGTCATCGGCGACAGCACCGGTTTGGTGCACTTGCTGTCGCGCGCGGACGGCTCACCATTGAACCGCTTAAACACCGACAGCTCCGGTATTTTTGCCGCACCCGTGCAGGCAGGTGATACCTTGATCGTAGTGACCCGTAACGGCGGTGTCTACGGTTTCGCGCCCGAATAAACTTTTTTTAAAGCCAACCCATGAAACCAGTGTTGGCACTTGTCGGCCGCCCCAACGTCGGTAAATCGACCCTCTTTAACCGCCTCACTAAGACACGCGATGCAATTGTGGCGGATTTTGCCGGGCTCACCCGTGACCGCCACTATGGCAACGGCAAGCAGGGCGAGCACGAGTACATCGTGATCGACACCGGCGGCTTTGAACCCAAAGCTGAAAGCGGTATTTACAAAGAAATGGCCAAGCAAACCCGGCAAGCGGTGGCTGAAGCCGATGTGGTAATTTTTGTAGTGGATGCGCGCGAAGGCCTTAGTTCCCAAGATTACGACATTGCCAATTACCTGCGCAAGCTGGGCAAGCACACCGTACTGACTGCCAACAAGGCCGAGGGATTGAAAGAAGGTCACCAAGTCTCTGACTTCTATGCCCTGGGCTTGGGCGATGTGATGCCTATTTCTGCCTCGCACGGGCAGGGCATGAAAGAGCTGCTGGCACTGGCCTTTGCCCCGCTGAAGCTGGACGAAGCGGATGCCCCGGCAGAGGACAACGGTGCTATCAAACTGGCCGTAGCTGGCCGCCCTAACGTTGGCAAATCCACCTTGATCAACACCTGGCTGGGCGAAGAGCGCTTAGTGGCTTTTGACATGCCCGGCACCACCCGCGATGCAATCAGTGTGCCGTTTGAGCGCGACGGCGTGCTGTTTGAGTTGATCGACACGGCAGGCATACGCCGCAAGGGCAAGGTTTTTGAGGCAATTGAAAAGTTCTCGGTGGTCAAAACCTTGCAAGCCATTGAATCTGCCAATGTGGTGCTGCTGCTTTTAGACGCTACCCAAGGCATCACCGACCAAGATGCCCATATCGCAGGCTATATTTTGGACTCTGGCCGCGCCGTGGTGCTGGCCGTGAACAAATGGGACGCAGTAGATGCCTACCAGCGCGAGCTACTGGCCCGATCGATTGAGCTGCGCCTGAGTTTTCTCAAGTTTGCCAATATCCATATGATTTCAGCCACCCGCCGACAAGGCTTGGCACCGGTGTGGAAGTCGATAGCGCAGGCGCACAAATCGGCTACCTGCAAAATGTCTACCCCAGTGCTTACCCGGCTGCTGATGGAAGCCGTGCAGTTTCAGGCACCACAACGTGCAGGCATGTTCCGGCCCAAACCGCGTTATGCCCACCAAGGCGGCATGAACCCACCGGTGGTGGTGATCCACGGCAATTCCTTAGACGGTATTACAGATTCCTATAAAAGATACTTAGAAGGCCGCATACGCAAAGCCTTTGACCTGACAGGTACACCCATGCGGGTAGAGGTTAAGTCGTCCAGTAACCCGTATTCTGACAAAGACTAAGCAACTAAACGCTTCTTAGGGTGCAATAACAATTGCGCCACAAAAGCCCTTGGACATCCATGTATTCGACTGAACTTTTCAATTTCACAGAAGTCTATGGTATGTTCGAGATTCACAATTCATTTTAATCAACTCACTCTTGAACACGGAGCATATCGTGAGCACCAACAAAGGCCAACTTTTACAAGACCCGTTTTTAAACCAACTTCGCCGCGAGCATGTGCCCGTGTCGATCTATTTGGTCAACGGAATTAAATTGCAAGGTCAAATTGAATCATTTGACCAGTACGTTGTGCTGCTGCGCAATACCGTGACGCAAATGGTGTACAAACATGCTATTTCCACCATAGTGCCGGGCCGCGCAGTTGCATTTACCAACATGCACACCGAAGAAGACGCTGCTGCTGGAGCTGCTTCTGCCCAGTAGTATGAGCGCCTCCGGGCGTGATGTAAGTGCATCTGGGCGCGATGGACACGGCACAAAGCCTGTGGTAGCACCTACAGCCTCGGTCATTTTGGTAGGTGTAGACCTTGGGTTACCCAACTTTGACAGCGCACTGGAAGAGCTGGGTTTGTTAGCGCAAACGGCGGGTATGGTGCCGGTTGAGCGCATTACCTGTAAACGCAAGGCGCCCGATGCGGCGCTGTTTATAGGTTCGGGCAAGGCCGACGAAATTAAAGCCTTGGCCGAAGCGACGGGTGCGACCGAAATTTTGTTTGACCAATCGCTCAGCCCAGCACAGCAGCGTAATTTAGAGCGTCACACCGGCTTACCGGTGAACGATCGCACCCTGCTAATTTTAGAAATTTTTGCCCAGCGTGCGCGCAGTCACGAAGGAAAATTGCAGGTGGAGTTGGCGCGGCTGCAGTACGTCAGCACCCGGCTGGTGCGCCGCTGGTCGCACCTAGAGCGCCAGCAAGGTGCCGTAGGCACGCGCGGCGGCCCTGGAGAAAAGCAAATTGAACTGGACCGCCGGATGATCGGCGAGACCATCAAACGCACCAAAGCCAAGTTAATCCAAGTTAAACGCCAGCGCGGCACACAGCGGCGCCAGCGCGGGCGCAACGCGCACTTCGGTATTTCGCTGGTAGGCTACACCAACGCTGGCAAAACTACTTTGTTTAACGCGTTGGTCAAAGCCCGCGCCTATGCCGCTGACCAGCTGTTTGCCACCTTGGACACCACTACCCGGTCGCTGTATTTGGGCGATGCGCAGCAGTCTGTTAGCTTGTCCGACACGGTGGGTTTTATCCGTGATTTGCCACACGGTTTGATTGACGCTTTTGAAGCCACATTACAAGAGGCTGCCCAGGCCGATGTGCTGCTGCATGTGGTTGATGCCGCTAACCTGCAGTTTATAGAGCAAATTGCCCAGGTACAGCGCGTGCTGCTAGAGATAGGTGCCGACAAAGTGCCCCAAGTGCTGGTGTTTAACAAGCTCGATGCTATTGAAAAAGACCGCTGGCCCCTTAACTTGGTAGACATGTACGAAATAGAAGGTGTTTCACTACCCCGCGTGTTTGTCAGCGCCAAAGACGGGACTGGGCTGCCCCAGCTGCGCGAGCTGCTGGCACAGCGCGCCAGCAGCGCAGCCCATACCAGCGGGCATAGCAGCGAGACTGCAGGCTATTTGCAGGCACAATCTCAACAAGATTTGGAAGCCTTTGAATGATTAGGCACAATGTGGGCAGTACAACCACATATTTCAGTTGCCTTATGTCTTTTCATTACGTAACCCCAACGCGTATTTTTATTGCGTAACCACCTTAAGCCATGAACCCAATTGTTCACCTTCCCCAGCTAGCCAACTTGCCTGCATCCATAGCGCGCGGCTTGCGCGGCATGTTTAACCTCAATGACGGTAAATGGGGCCGCAGCGACGACAAGCCCAGCACGTCCGACGATACAGGCAGTGCAGGTGCCCCAGCGCCTACACCACCGCCAGCGCCGCCACCTGCGCCCAGTCCAGCGGCCGAGCCTTCTAATGTGCGTCCCATCGGCAGCGGTGGCCAAGGCGGGTCCAAAGGCCCTAACCAAGGCCCGCCCGACCTGGACGAGCTATGGCGTGATTTCAACAAAAAACTAAATGGCCTGTTCGGTGGTAAAAAAACCGGCGGCAATGCCAACAGCCCTGATTGGGGTCGCCACAACAAAGGCGGTGGTGACGGCGGTAACGGCGGCGGTGGCGGTTTCCAACCCGACATGAAATCAGCCGGCATTGGTGTGGGCTTGATCGGTACGATTGCCGTACTCATTTGGCTTGGCACAGGGGTGTTTATTGTGCAAGAGGGTCAGCAAGCCGTTATCACCCGGTTTGGCAAACTCAGCAGCACCGTAGAGGCCGGGTTTAACTGGCGCTGGCCATACCCTATCGACCAGCATGAAACTGTCGCGCTGACGCAATTGCGCTCGGTAGAGATTGGCCGTAATTCGCCGCAAGCTACGGGCTTGAAGGATTCGTCCATGCTGACGCAAGACGAGAATATTGTGGACATCAAATTCACTATTCAATACCGCCTTAAAAGTGCAGCAGACTTTTTGTTTCAAAACCGCAGCCCTGATGATGCTGTGGTGAAAGCCGCTGAGTCTGCTATCCGCGAGGTGGTAGGCCGCGGCAGCATGGACACCGTGCTTAACAAAGACCGCGAGTCGATTCAGCGCGATGTGGTCAAGAGCGTGCAAATGCAGCTTGACCGCTACAAAACAGGCATTCAAATTCAAACCGTGAACATCCAAAACGTGCAGCCGCCAGAGCCTGTGCAAGCCGCGTTTGATGATGCCTTGAAAGCGGGACAAGACCGTGACCGGCTAAAGAACGAAGGCCAAGCCTACGCCAACGACGTGATACCACGTGCCAAAGGTACTGCAGCCCGGTTGAAAGAAGAAGCTGACGGCTACAAAGCCAACGTCGTGGCACGTGCTGATGGTGATGCGCAGCGTTTTAAATCAGTCTACGCCGAATACCAAAAAGCCCCGCAGGTCACACGTGACCGCATGTACACCGATGCCATGCAGCAAATTTACACCAACGTTACCAAAGTGATGGTTGACTCGCGCCAAGGCAGTAACTTGCTGTACTTGCCGCTGGACAAGCTGATGCAAGTTGGCGCAGGCCAAAGTGCAGACATTGTGACCCTGCCTATGAACGGTGCAGGTGCTGCACCAGCAGCTCCTAGCGCAGCCCCTGCCGCCAACGCAGACCCGCGCGCCCGCGCCCGCGACCGCGACAGCCGCTGATCAGGAGACTCAAAATGAATAAACTTGGACTTGTTATCTCTACCCTGCTGGTGGCGCTTGCCGTGTTGGCATCTACCTTGTTTGTGGTGGACCAGCGCCAGTTTGGCGTGCTGTATTCGTTTGGCCAAATTAAAGACGTGATTACCGAACCTGGCCTGCGGTTTAAGCTGCCCCAGCCGTTTCAAAACGTGATCTTCCTGGACCGCCGCGTACTCACATTGGACAGCCCGGAGACGGGTTCTATCCAAACCGCTGAGAAGAAAAATTTGGTGGTGGACTGGCTGGTAAAGTGGCGCATTGCCGACGCGCGCCAGTTTATCCGTAACAACTCAGGCGGTGCCAACATTCAAACCGCTGAGCAACGCCTCACTTCGGTAGTGCAAGACGCACTGAACTCTGAAGTTACCAAGCGCACGGTCAAAGATGTGCTCTCCACCGACCGCGACAAAATCATGCAAGGCGTGCAGCAGCGTTTGATCGATGATGCCAAAACCTTCGGTATCGAGATTGTGGACGTGCGTATCAAGCGGGTGGACTTTCCTGCCTCAGTGGCAGACTCGGTTTACCAGCGCATGAAGTCTGAGCGCCAGCAGGTGGCCAACGAGCTGCGCTCTACCGGTGGTGCCGAGGGTGAAAAGATCCGTGCTGATGCAGACCGCCAGCGTGACGTGGTGATCGCCGAGGCCTATCGCGAAGCACAAAAAGTCAAAGGTGATGGCGATGCCAAAGCGGCTGCGCTGTATGCAGAGGCATTTGGCCGCGACGCGCAGTTTGCCCAGTTTTACCGCAACCTAGATGCCTACAAGGCAAGTTTTTCCAAGAAAAGCGACGTGATGGTGTTGGATCCCTCCAGCGAATTTTTCAAAACCATGCGCGGTGGTGGCGGCCCGGGTGCTTCTGCAACACCTGCCAAAAAATAAAACTTTATTCAAAACTGGCTATTGCGCTTTGGCTAAGCACCTACAAGAGAAAAAGCTGATTTAGTGTTTCACAGCTTCGTTCGCCATGGGCTAGCGCGCAGTTTTATCACCTGCACAGAGCAAAACATCTGGGCTTGTGCTTTTATCGGCCTTAAAGCCCAGTAAAATCTGGTCTTTAATAGCTTACGCGTTTCTACAGCGCCCTACAGAACATGTCCGCCTGGGTACTGCCCGATCATATTGCCGACGTTTTGCCCTCTGAGGCGCGGCACATCGAAGAGTTACGCCGCCAGCTGCTAGATACCGCCCGCAGCTACGGCTACGAGCTGGTAATGCCGCCCCAGCTAGAGTACCTAGAGTCCTTGCTCACGGGTACCGGCCAAGCGCTTGATCTGCAAACCTTCAAACTGGTAGACCAGCTGTCGGGCCGCACCATGGGACTGCGCGCTGACACTACGCCCCAAGTTGCCCGAATTGATGCCCATTTGCTTAACCGCAGCGGCGTTACCCGCCTGTGCTACTGCGGCCCCGTGCTGCACACCACCCCTGCCAAGCCACACGCTACCCGTGAGCCACTGCAGTTTGGTTGCGAAATTTACGGCCATGCGGGCCCTGAAGCAGACCTTGAAGTGCTGCTCCTGGCCCTCCATTGCCTGCACACGGCTGGGGTTAGAGACATTACAGTGGATTTGGCCGATGCCCGTTTGGTGCGCGGCCTGCTGGCCGGTGTGGAAGCCACGCCGCAGCAGCTAGAGCAGGTGCATGCCGCACTGGCCGCCAAAGACGCAGCCACCCTGGCCGAACTGACTGCCAACTTCCCACCTGCCAGCCGCGATGGTTTGGCCATATTGGTGCAACTCTACGGTGACGAAAAAGTACTTATTGAAGCCGAAAAAGCCTTCGCTCCCAAGGAAATACTGCATGAGCAGCTATTAAATTTGAAGCAACTGGCTGCCAGCGTACAGGCAGCGCAACCGCAAGTGAAGGTCACTTTTGACCTGGCCGACTCGCGCGGCTACGCCTACTACACCGGCATGCGTTTTTCCATTTATACGCCCGGAGTCAACCACCAAATGGCGGATGCGCTGGTGCGCGGTGGGCGCTACGACGAGGTGGGCTCGGTCTTTGGCCGCAACCGCCCCGCCGCTGGTTTTAGCCTGGACGTGAAAGAGCTCGTTAGCGTGGTGCCCAAACGGGCGCTGAAAGCGGCCATTCGCGCCCCCTGGGGCGAGTCTGCCGGTTTGAACGCCGCCATTGCAGGCCTGCGCGCGCGCGGCGACACGGTGGTGTGCGTGCTGCCCGGCCATGAGCACGAAGTACAAGAATTTACCTGTGACCGCGCGCTGGCGTTTTTGGCAGGCCAGTGGGTGGTGCAAGCCATCTGAATGCGCAGCCAGAAGCTATTTAAACCAGTTATTTAATTTCAACGGATTCAAAGACATGAATGCAACATCCAGCGCGCCATCCGCACAGCGCAACGTGGTCGGGCAAGGGCGCAACGTGGTCGGGCAAGGGCGCAATGTGGTCGGGCAAGGGCGCAACGTGGTCGGGCAAGGGCGCAACGTGGTCGTTGTGGGCACCCAATGGGGCGACGAAGGCAAGGGCAAGTTGGTTGATTGGCTGACCGAGTCGGCCCAGGGCGTAGTGCGCTTTCATGGTGGCCACAATGCCGGGCACACCTTGGTGATTAACGGTGTTAAAACTGCGCTCAACCTCATTCCCAGTGGCATCATGCGCCCAGGGGTTAAGTGCTACATCGGCAACGGCGTGGTAGTAGACGCAGCCCATCTGATGAAGGAAATCACCGGGCTAGAGGCTGTGGGCGTAGAGGTGCGTTCGCGCCTGCGGGTGAGCGAGGCTTGCCCGTTGATTTTGCCTTTTCACTCGGCACTGGACATTGCCCGCGAACACCAGCGAGGCCAAGGCGGCGCAGAGAAAATTGGCACCACCGGCAAAGGTGTAGGCCCGGCCTACGAAGACAAAATTGCCCGCCGCGCCCTGCGCGTGCAAGACCTGAAACACCCCGAGCGCTTTGCCGCCAAGCTGCACAACCTGCTGGCCCTGCATAACCATATTTTGACCACCTACCTGGGTGCTACAGCGGTTGACTACCAAACCGTGTACGACGACGCTATGCGCTACGCTGAGGCGATTCGCCCCATGATGGCCGATGTCTCTTGCGAGCTCAATGCCGCCCATAAAGCCGGCTGCAACCTGCTGTTTGAAGGCGCGCAGGGCACTTTGCTGGACATTGACCACGGCACCTACCCGTTCGTCACCTCCAGCAACTGCGTGGCAGGCAACGCCGCTGCAGGCTCAGGTGTTGGCCCCGGCCTGTTGCACTATGTGCTGGGCATCACCAAGGCCTACTGCACACGGGTGGGCGGTGGCCCATTCCCCACCGAGCTGGAGTGGCAAAAAGAAGGCACGCCCGGCTACCACATGAGCACCGTGGGTGCTGAGCGCGGCGTGGTCACAGGCCGTTACCGCCGCTGCGGCTGGTTTGATGCCGCCTTGCTCAAGCGCAGCGCCCAGGTCAATGGCCTGTCCGGCCTGTGCATCACCAAACTAGATGTGCTTGACGGCATCAGCGAACTCAAACTGTGTGTAGGCTACACCTTAGACGGCGAAACCATTGATTTGCTGCCCATGGGCGCAGACGATATTGAGCGCTGCAGCCCCATTTACGAGACCATGCCCGGCTGGCACGAGAGCAGCGTGGGTGTGGTGGACTACGCCAAGCTGCCCGTGAACGCGCAAAAGTATTTGCAGCGGATTGAACAAGTCACTGGCGTGCCGATTCACATCGTGTCTACCAGCCCCGACCGCGACCACACCATCATGCTGCAGCATCCATTTGCAGTGTCTGCGCTGCTTTAGTCAATAGGTAAACTTAGTAAATAGGTAAACCCAAGATTTTTATAGAAAAATAGGCCTATCGCCCAAGGAAATGCTGCATGAGTAGCTATTAAATCTATAGTAACTTATCGTATTTTATCTTCGCATAATTTCACTACCCCAAGGCGCACCATGCTCACTGAAGACGGCAAACACCTGTACGTGTCCTACGACGAATACCATAACCTGACCGAGAAACTTGCCATTAAAGTGCACCAGTCTGGCTGGCAGTTTGACACTATTTTGTGCCTTGCACGCGGCGGCATGCGGCCTGGTGATATTTTGAGCCGTATCTTTAACAAGCCGCTGGCCATCATGTCCACCAGCTCCTACCGGGCCGAAGCAGGCACTGTGCAAGGCCACTTGGACATTGCCCGTTTCATTACCACCCCCAAAGGTGAGATTGCAGGCAAAGTGCTGCTGGTAGACGACCTGGCCGACACCGGCCACACCTTAAACGCCGTGGTTGAGTCGCTGCGCAACAACTACCAACCCATTACCGAACTGCGTACCGCTGTTATCTGGACCAAAGGCGTTTCCACCTTCCAGCCTGACTACTCAGTCGACTTTTTGCCTACCAACCCGTGGATTCACCAACCGTTTGAAAGCTACGATAATTTGTCGCCAGAGAAGTTGCTGGAGAAGTGGAGGGTTTAAGCTTGCATACCGTTCCCACGCAGTGGTGAAGATTGCCCTTCTTGAAGAGTCCCACAATTACCCATGAAATACCTCTCCACACGCGCCTTACCAACCGCTCAGGCAGAGCGCAAACAGTTTTGTGATATTTTGCTGGAAGGCTTAGCGCCCGACGGTGGTTTGTATTTGCCTGAGCGCTACCCGCAGCTAGGTGATGCAGCGCTGACGCAGCTGCGCACAACTTTGGCAACCCAGGGCTATGCGGGGCTGGCGTTTGAGATTTTGTCGCTGTACATCGACGATATTCCTGCAGCGGATTTGAAGGCGCTGTGCGAGAAGACGTACACCGAGGCAGTCTACGGCACCAAAGAGATTGTGCCGCTCAAAAAACTGGGTAATGTGAGCGCAGGCGCAGTGAGCGCAGGCGCAGTGAGCGCAGGCGCAGTGAGCGCAGGCATGTATTTGCAAGCTTTGTCTAACGGCCCCACGCTGGCTTTCAAAGACATGGCCATGCAGTTGCTGGGCAATTTGTTTGAATACCAGCTCGCACGCACCGGCCAAGAGCTCAATATTTTTGGTGCCACCTCGGGCGACACTGGCAGTGCGGCTGAATACGCCATGCGCGGCAAAAAAGGCGTGCGAGTCTTTATGACTTCGCCCGCAGGCCGTATGAGTCCGTTTCAACAGGCGCAGATGTTCAGCTTGATGGACGAGAACATCCACAACATTGCGGTAGAGGGTGTGTTTGACGACTGCCAAGACATGGTCAAAGCTGTCTCGAACGACCTGGAATTTAAGCGCAAATACAAAATTGGCACGGTTAACAGCATTAACTGGGCGCGTTTGCTGGCGCAGGTGGTGTATTACTTTGCGGGCTACTTCCAAGCCACCACTGCAAACCACCAAAAGGTAAGGTTTACGGTACCCTCAGGCAATTTTGGCAACGTCTGCGCAGGCCATGTGGCACGCATGATGGGCCTGCCGATTGACAAACTGGTGGTGGCCACCAACGAGAACGATGTGCTGGACGAGTTTTTTCGCACGGGCGCTTACCGCGTGCGGGGCAGCAACGACACGCATGAAACCTCCAGCCCGTCGATGGACATTTCCAAAGCCAGTAACTTTGAGCGCTTTGTGTTTGACCTGACGGGCCGCGACGGCGCAAAAACCAAAGACCTGTTTAGCACGCAGATCAGCCAGAAGGGCATGTTTGATCTGGGCCAAGACCCCGCCTTTAAAGACGCAGCGGCTAAATATGGCTTTGCCAGTGGCAAAAGCACCCATGCAGACCGCTTGGCCACCATCCAAGACGTGTACCAAAAGCACGGCACCATCATCGACACCCACACTGCCGACGGCATGAAGGTAGCACGTGAGCACCTTAGCCCCAGCGCAGTGATGATCGTGCTAGAGACAGCGCTGCCGATCAAATTTGCCGAAACCATCGTAGAAGCCTTGGGCCGCGAGCCTGACCGGCCCGCCCAGTTTATCGGCATAGAGGCGCTGCCAAAACGCGTGGTTCACATGCCTGCCAACGTACAGGCCCTGAAGGCCTACATTACCCAACACGCCTCTTAGGCAGCCAGAGCATCTAGTCAAATACCGGCGACTCCACCCCCAGCACCTTGTGCAGTTTAGGCGAGGTGGTGGTGTACTGCAAATGCACCTTTTTGTCGGGGAAGATAAAGGGCATGGAGCCGAAAGCCGCTAGCGCACATTCGTGAAAACCGCTGAGAATGAGCTTCTTTTTACCGGGGTAGGTGTTGATGTCGCCCACGGCAAAAATACCGGGCACATTGGTGCTGAATTTTTCGGTGTCTACTTTGAGCTGTTTGCGCTCAATCTCCAGGCTCCAGTGGGCAATGGGGCCCAGCTTGGGTGACAGGCCGAAGAACACCAGCAGCATATCCAGCGGCATCAGGCGGGTTACGCCGTCGCCACCGGTAACTTTAACGCCAGTGAGTTTGCCGTCTTTTTCTTCGATGTCGGTAATCTGACCCACCGTAAACTGCATCTCGTGCGCCTCGCACAGCGCGCGCATTTTGGCCACTGATGCTGGCGCCGCTTTAAAGCCATCCCGGCGGTGCAAAAGGATGACGCTCTCGGCTTTGTTGGGGCCTTCTTGGGCAAAGTTCAGTGCCCAGTCCAGGGCTGAATCGCCACCGCCAACTATGACGAGGTTTTTGTCTTTGAACTGCTCAGGGTTGCGCACGCGGTAGTGCAACTGCGTGTCTTGGTAAGCCTCTAGGCCATCCACCTTCAGGGTGCGCGGCTGGAACGCGCCCACGCCTGCAGCAATGAAAATAGTTTTGGTTAAAAACTGCGTGCCCTTGCTGGTCTGCACAAAAAAGCGGCCATCGTCCTGCTTCTGTACTGTGGTAACTTCTTGCCCGTAGTGAAAAGTTGCGCCAAAAGGTGCAATTTGCTTTAGCAAACTGTCGGTTAATTCTTTGCCAGTGCACACCGGCACCGCAGGAATATCGTAAATCGGCTTGTCAGGGTACAGCTCAATGCACTGACCGCCAGGGTAGGCCAGGCTGTCAATCACATGGGCTTTAACTTCCAGCAAGCCCAACTCAAACACTTGAAACAAACCCACAGGGCCTGCACCAATAATGACCGCATCCGTTTCGATAGGGCCATCGTGCTGGGCTGCAGTGTTAACGACTTCTTGGTTCAATTGTGGTTCCATAAATTACTACCTGAATACCTGAATAACCGGCTTTGTCACCGTTTTAAAAGATCTTAGCGCTCTAGCAGTGCCAACTTAGGCATTACATCTTTCCATTCATCCGCATCTGCCGGAGCAGGTTTGCGTTTGGTGATGCTTTTCCAGCCGGCTTTTTGGCTTAATTCAATGTTGAGCTTGATGAAATGCAGTTGGTCAGCGGGTGCGTCTTCTTCTGCGTAAATGGCGTTGACCGGGCACTCGGGGATGCAGACTGCGCAGTCGATGCATTCATCGGGGTCGATGACCAGCATGTTGGGGCCTTCGCGGAAGCAGTCCACAGGGCATACATCGACGCAGTCGGTGTATTTGCATTTGATACAGGCTTCGGTGACGATATGGGTCATTTTTCTACTCTGACGTTAACTTGAGCGAGGTGCTGGTGTAAACCCTTGATTTTATTGGGTTTTGGGGTGATTTTCTTGCGCTGCTTAACTAATCAACACTGCGCCGGAGGTTTTATGGCTGGCCGTGTCTACCAAGATCAGTGCACCCAGGGTTTTAGACTGTGCATAGGGCAGGGTGGCCAGCGGCTCTTGCAGGCTGATGTCGATCTCGCCTATTTCGTTGGGGGCCAGCTCGCAGGCATCTTCTTGGGCCAGCGTGTTGACGTTAAGCCGGTGCGCAATACGCGCCAATTTGGCCTTGACCCAGCGGTGGCCGTGCAGCGCCCAGTAGGTGCGGCCCGCTACCAGGGGCACATCGTCCATCCACGCCACGGTGGCGCGCAGGTTGCGGTCAGGCTCAAACGCACCAGGAGCCAGCAGCCAGTCGCCGCGTGAAATGTCTACCTCGCGGTCCAGCACAATGCCTGCAGACAGGCCCGCAGCAACGCTTTTGGGATTGCGCGCATGGTCTAGCACCTGGGCAACTTTGGCGGTTTGGCCGCTGGGCAATATGCTGACCTCTTGGCCCACTTTCACAGCCCCTGTGGCCACGCGGCCCCAAAAGATGCGGCGGCCTTGGCTTGTATCGGCGGACGCTGAGAATTTTTCAACCCACTGCACCGGGAAACTCAGCGGCAGTTGCGCTTCGTTGGTGGCGTTGGGTAGCCGCTCTAAAATGGACAGCAAACTAGCGCCGGTATAGGACGCAAACGCATCGCTTTGCTCCACCACATTGCTGCCGTCAAGGGCAGAGATAGGTACCGTGGCTGCCACCACAATACCTGCTTCGGTTGCAAACGCAGCCAGTGCCGTGCTGATGTTATGAAAGGCCAAAGCCGAGTCGCTCACGGCATCTAGCTTGTTAACGGCAAACACCACGCTGGGCACGCGCAGCAGGTGCACCAACAGGCTGTGGCGGCGGGTTTGCGGTAGCAGCTGCAGGGCGGGGTTTTTCCAGTCCAGCTTGGTGGCGTCGACCAGCACCACCGCCGCATCTGCGCTGCTGGCGGCGGTGACCATGTTGCGGGTGTACTGCTCGTGGCCCGGCGCATCGCCAATGATGAATTTGCGGCTGGGGGTTGAAAAATAGCGGTAGGCCACGTCGATGGTGATGCCTTGTTCCCGCTCTGCGGACAGGCCATCGGTAAACAGCGCCAGGTCAGCGGTACCGCTCTTGGACACGCCTGCGAGCTGGTCTTGCAAAACCGCTTTGCTGTCGATCAGCAACCGGCCAATCAGAGTGGACTTGCCATCGTCTACACTGCCGCAGGTGATGAATTTGAGAGTGGATAGATTTGTCATGGGGTGGTCGTTTGGCTTAGGCTTTTAAATCGGACTTCCGGACGCGAAGGGCGCTAAGGTTGCGCGAAGTACGCGAAAGGAATACAAAAATTTAAAAATACTAAAGTTAAATAAAA
>JAYSRE010000029.1:0-2091 GCA_043721235.1 Polaromonas sp.
CGCCCGCGACATCCATTCTCAATGCCAGACAAGCGCCCCGCAAGCGCACTGCCGCAAAGCTGGCCACACAGCCTGCGGGACAGTGCCGCAGGTGGCGCAGATCCAGCTCGCCCAATCGATTTTGGAGAGCACATCATGGAAGCCTTCTTTGCCTTTACCGGCGGCCTGATTTTTACGGTAAGTGCAGCAGCTTGGGCGCTGCGGCGCAAGCCATAGTGCCGTCATACCCACGCTCTTTTGCACTGCAGCCTGGCGCTATTGCTGTGGCTGTGGTGCTGCTGCATGTGGGCGGCTTGGCAGCCCTGGAGGGCGGCTTGTTGCGCCGTGCGGCTGACTCTGTTGTGCCAGTGCAGATGCTCAGCGAGTTGATTGAGCCGCCGCAGCCTGTTGCGCAAGCGCCAGCACCACCCCCGTTGTTACTACCCAAGCCTGCACTTGCACTGCCACCTAAAGTTACGCCCAAGGCCCCCAAACCACTGCCTCCAACGCCGCCTGCGCCGCGCCCACTGGCTGTCAAAGACACTGCGCCTTCACCTGCAGCGCCCTTGGGCACCACCACACCTGCACCACCTATCGAGGTAGCGCAAACATTAGTCGCTCCAGCAACGCCACCTTCACCTGCTACCGCACCACCAGCGCAACCCGCCCCTGTCAAGGTCGAGTTGCCCAGCAGCGATGCCGACTACCTGAACAACCCACCGCCCGCCTACCCACCGCTCAGCAAGCGCATGGGCGAGACCGGCAAAGTGGTGGTGCGCGTGTACATCAGCCCCGACGGCACAGCCCAGAAAGGCGAGGTGCGCACCAGCAGCGGGTTCGAGCGACTAGATGCCGCCGCGCTGGCCGCTGCACTGAAGTGGCGCTACGTGCCCGGCAAACGCGGTGGTATAGCCGAGGCCATGTGGGTCAACGTACCGATCAACTTCACCTTGAACTGAAATTTTAAAATTGGAAAGAGAAAATTATGGAATCTACCTCTGGACTTATTGCGCTGTGGACCCAAGGCGACTGGGTCACGCGTTTCGTCGCGCTGTTACTGCTGGTCATGTCGCTGGCCAGCTGGATGGTCATCATCACCAAAGCGCTGCTGCTGCGGCAAGCGCGCAAGCAAGCTGCAGCCACCGAGGGTTTTTGGCACAGCGCCGATTTGGCCCAGGGCCTGAACACACTGGGCAACGACCCAGGCAACCCGTTTCGCGCGCTGGCTATCGAAGGCCGCGAAGCCATTGCCCACCACAAAAACAGCCACCCCCAGCTGCACGACACGCTGGACGTGAGCGACTGGCTCACCCGCTGCCTGCGCAACGGTATCGACGAAGCCACTGCGCGGCTGCAATCAGGTTTAGCAGTGCTGGCATCGGTTGGCTCTACAGCGCCGTTTGTGGGCTTGTTTGGCACGGTGTGGGGCATCTACCATGCGTTGATTGCGATTGGCAGCACCGGCCAAGCGTCGATTGACAAAGTGGCAGGCCCCATTGGCGAGGCGCTGATCATGACCGCGCTGGGCCTGGCGGTGGCCATACCCGCCGTACTGGGCTACAACGCGCTGATTCGCGGTAACAAGGCCGTCACAGGCAAGCTCAACCGATTTGCGCACGATTTGCATTCGTACTATGTGACGGGTGCACGTGTAGGGTCCCACAGCAGCGCCAAAATTGTGGCACTGAAGAAAGGTTAAGTGATGGCTTTTGGCAACCAAGACCGTAATTTTGAGGACAGTGGCGACGAGGTGATGAACGAGATCAACATGACGCCACTGGTGGACGTGATGTTGGTACTCTTGATCATCTTCATTATCACGGTGCCAGTAATGAAGCACGCGGTCAACATTGACCTGCCGCGTGCAACTAACCAATCGCAAGACACGAAGCCGCAAACTTTGCGTTTAAGTGTCGATGCGGGTGGCCAATATTTTTTGAACGAGCAGCCTGCCAGCGACGACGCGGTGATGACACAACTGCAAAGCGCTGCCAAACAGAACCCGCAACCCGAGCTGCATATTCGTGGTGACAAAGCCGTACGCTACGAGCGCGTAGCCCAAGCCATGGCGGCGGCGCAGCAGGCAGGTGTGCGCAAAATCGGGTTTATTAC
>JAYSRE010000030.1:0-14703 GCA_043721235.1 Polaromonas sp.
TAAGTAGCAGCACTAAATACAATGTAAATTCGCGCTCCATCAACTCGGCGTTTGCTGGCTTAAATGGTGAAGTTGGCCCGCACACATGGCAGGCTAACGTTCGCAATGACCGGAACTCGCAGTTTGGCAGCAGCACCACAGGTTTTGTAGGCTACGGCTTTGCTATTAACCCCCAGTGGCGTGCAAATGCATCGCACGGCACCAGTTTTGTTGCACCATCTTTTAACCAGCTCTACTTTCCCAATTTTGGCAATGCCAACTTGCAACCTGAAAAAGGACGCAACACCGATTTGAGTGTGACTTACAACCAAGCTGGTCATAGTGTCAAAGTGGTGCGTTTTGATAACAAAATCCGGGGTTTTATCACCTCGACCACGGCAGCGGCTAACGTTCCGCAGGCACGCATCAAAGGCTGGACTTTAGGCTACGAGGGTAGCGTAGGCCCGTGGGCACTGCGGGCGTCGTACGACAGCCTGGATCCGCGTAACGAAATTACTGACAAAATCCTGCCAAGGCGTAACCGTTCGCAGGCCAACTTGGGGATCGACTATAACGCTGCAACTTGGAGTGTCGGCGGGCAAATTCTCAATGTTGGCAGCCGTTTTGAAAATGCAAGCAACACAGTTACTGTGGATGGCTACACTACTTTGGATTTGAACGCGTCCTACAGATTCGCTAGGGATTGGGCGCTGCAGGCCAAGGTCAATAACGTGGCCAACCGCCAGTACGAAACCTCCTTGGGGTACAACCAACCCAGACGCGGTGCGTTCCTTACCTTGCGCTATCAGCCTAAGTGAAGCCGCTTTCTATGGTTGATTCGGCGAGTTGCCCTGCTATCTTGGTAGGTGCTCCTGCATCTGGGCAGGGCAAAACTACGGTGGCTGCGGCGTTGGCGCGCCTGCATACCCGTGCGGGCCGTAAGGTACGGGTATTTAAGTGCGGGCCTGATTTTTTAGACCCGCATTGGTTGGCCTTGGCCAGCGGCGCGCCTGTGCACCAGTTGGACTTGTGGATGACAGGTGAGGCTGATTGCCGTGCTCGCCTGCATGATGCGGCAAGCCAAGCTGACCTGATCATCATTGAAGGGGTGATGGGTTTGTTTGACGGGCAACCCAGCGCAGCCGATTTAGCGCAGCGCTTTGGTCTGCCCGTGCTGGCGGTGATTGATGCGTCGGCCATGGCGGGTACTTTTGGTGCGCTGGCGTTTGGGCTGCAGCATTATCGGCCTGGCTTGCTATGGGCTGGTGTGCTGGCCAACCGCGTAGCCAGCGCAGGCCACGCGCACATGCTGGCCGACGCTGTGGATGCATCGCAGTGGCTAGGCGCACTCATGCGCAACCCCGCGCTACAGCTGCCAGAGCGGCACTTGGGCCTTACGCTGGCGTCTGAAATGGGCGACGCTGTGCAGCGGCTTGACGCTGCGGCAGATGCGCTGGCCGCTACGCCCTTGGGCCAAATGGATATAGCTGCATTGAAGCGCTGGGAAGTCGCTTTTGCGCCGTCTGATGTTGCAGCGGCGGACGCTGCGCACGCCTTAATCAATCCACAAGCCAGCGGAGTAACGATTAGGCCGCTGCCAGCTTTGCATGCGAGGGTATTGGCCAGCAAAACCATAGCCGTGGCGCGCGACGCAGCGTTTTGTTTTATCTACGAGGCCAATTTAGACACGCTGCGTGCACTGGGTGCCAATGTCGTTTTTTGCTCGCCTTTGACCGATGGCGTATTGCCTGTGTGCGATGCGCTGTGGTTACCGGGTGGCTACCCCGAGCTGCATGCAAAGCGTTTGTCAGCGAATTCAGGTTTTCGCTCTAGTGTGGCCGCGCACGTGGCCGCTGGGAGGTCCGTATGGGCAGAATGTGGCGGCATGATGGTGTTGTTTGACCAGATCACCACCGTTGACGGTGCGGCGCATGCTATGTGGGGCTTGCTGCCTGGCACGGTAACGATGCAACAACGTCTTGCAGCGATTGGCCCACAACACCTTAGCATGGGCGATCACAGTTTGCGTGGGCATACTTTTCATTACTCTACTTGCGAGACTGCTTTGCAGCCGGTAACCTGCACAGCGCGCCCAGATGTGCAGGCTGCGCCAGATGCAGGCGAGGCGCTGTACGCACATGGCAGCATCCGTGCCAGCTATTTTCACGCTTGGTTTGCATCTAGCCCGCAGGCTGCAGCTGCATTGTTTGGAGCTGCGCTATGAGTGACTGGCGTGATATCAATTGTGCAACTGCCCAAGGCCCGCAGCGCATAGTGTGCTTGACCGAAGAAACCACCGAGTGGCTGTACTTGCTAGGCCAAGAAGCGCGCATTGTGGGTATTTCGGGTTATACCGTACGGCCGCGCAGGGCGCGGGATGAAAAGCCCAAGGTCAGTGCTTTTTTGAGTGCCAAAATTGACAAAATATTAGAGCTACAGCCCGATTGTGTATTTGGCTTTTCTGACCTGCAGGCAGATATTGCCAGCCAGTTGATCAAACACGGCGTGCAAGTCACCGTGTTTAACCAGCGCAGTGTGGCTGAGATATTTGCGATGATGCACCAAGTCGCCAGCATGGTGGGCTGCGCTGTACTAGGGCAAGAGTTGATAGCAGGCATGCGTGCTCAGCTGCTTGAGATTGAAGCTACAGCCGCCCAGCTGCCGCGCAGGCCCAAGGTGTTTTTTGAAGAGTGGGACGAGCCGAACATGAGCTGCATTCGCTGGGTGTCTGAGCTGGTAGGCATTGCGGGCGGCGACGACTGCTTTGCCGAGCTGGCTGTGCAAGCGCTGGGCAAGCACCGCATCATTGCTGACCCGCTGGAGATTGTGCGGCGCAACCCCGACATCATCATTGGTTCGTGGTGCGGCAAAAAATTCAGACCTGAAAAAGTAGCTGCACGCGCTGGCTGGCAGGACGTGAACGCGGTAAAAAACGCGCAGCTATTTGAAGTTAAATCGCCCGATATTTTGCAGCCCGGCCCTGCGGCGTTGACTGATGGTGTAGCGCAGTTGCACCGCATCATCATGGACTGGAGCACGCAGTATGGTTGATGCACAACACATCGCCCGCAGTGAATTGATTATGGGTGGGCAAAAAAGCGGTAAGTCGTCGCGTGCCGAAAAGCTGGCAGCGCAGTGGCTGGCCGCGTCGCCTATGAACTCTGCAGTACTGGTAGCCACTGCGCAGGCGCACGACGGCGAAATGCGCACGCGCATTGCCCGCCACCAAGCGGACAGGGCTGTGCGCGTACCCGGCATGCGCACGGTTGAAGAGCCCTTGAACTTGGCCGATGCATTGAGCCTGCACACCCACGTGCAGACCCTGGTGGTGGTGGACTGCCTTACGCTGTGGCTTACTAACTTGCTCATGCCTTATTCGACTTTGCAAGAACTGTCCAATCTATCAAAACAAGCGGTTGCAGGGCAATATTTTGATAAAAAACCGCCTCTATCCCAAGGAAATACTACACAATCAGCTATATTTTTAAGAGCAATTGAAAAGGCCCAAGGCCCTGTGGTCATTGTCTCTAACGAGATTGGACTGGGTGTGATTCCGCTAGGGCGCGACGTGCGCGCCTATGTTGATGCGTTAGGGCGGCTTAACCAAGACGTGGCCCATGTATGCCAACGCGTTACGTTAATGGCAGCGGGTCTGCCGCTAATTCTGAAAGACACTTCATGTTAAAAATATGGCAATGTGCACTGCTGTGCCTATGTGCTGCTGCGCAACAGTCAGCCTGGGCTTTTGATCTGGTGGACGATCGCCAAGCCACAGTGACCTTTGTGCAATCGCCGCAGCGTATTGTGAGCTTGTTGCCATCGCTGACCGAGACCGTGTGCGAACTGGGCCAATGCCAGCGGCTGGTAGGTGTCGACCGCTATTCCAACTATCCCGCATCGGTTAAAAAACTACCCGAAGTGGGCGGTGGCCTTGACCCGAACATCGAAGCTATTGTGGCGCTGCGGCCCGATGTGGTGCTGATGGCGGTGTCGTCGCGCGCGCACGAACGGCTGCAATCGCTGGGCATTAAAGTGGTAGCACTAGAAACAAAAAATCATGCTGATGTACGCCGCGTACTGGCGGTAGTGGGCCAACTACTAGAAATACCTCCGGCGCAGGGGTCTGAACGGGTGTGGCAATTAATTGATGCGGGCATGAATGCAGCCGCGCAATCATTACCTGCCAGCGCTAAAAACGCCAAAGTGTATTTTGAGGTTAACCGTGC
Source organism: Polaromonas sp. (assembly GCA_043721235.1). Classification (GTDB taxonomy): domain Bacteria; phylum Pseudomonadota; class Gammaproteobacteria; order Burkholderiales; family Burkholderiaceae_C; genus JAAFIP01. The sequence continues at coordinate 4,206 of JAYSRE010000030.1, forward strand.
GCCGTATGCAGCAGGCGCGTCGTCTTTTATTGGCGAGACATTAACGCGGCTGCAGGTAAAAAATATCATCGGGCCAGAGCTGGGGCCATTTCCAAAGATTAACCCAGAGTTTGTTGTGCGGGCTAACCCCGACATCATCATGGTGGGTGACCGCAATTACCAAGGTATGAGCGACCGCCCCGGCTGGGCTGCAATTCGCGCGGTTAAAGATAAAAGAGTGTGTGTTTTTAAGCCAGATGACACCGATGCACTGGTGCGCCCCGGCCCGCGCATGGCCGAAGGTGCGCGCATGATGGCGCAGTGTTTAGCTGCTGTAGCGCAGCGCAAAGCGCCTTGATAGCTTGACTTAAAAATTTTAGATTTCATAACCTAAGTTACACCCTAGCTTTACGGCGTGAACCCTAGCATAAACACTGTTAATGCACCATCGCTTGCGCCCCGCATGGGTCAGCGCGGCTTGTGGTTAACGCTAGGCCTGCTGGTGGCCAGTGCGCTGCTGGTGTTGCTAGGGGCAAGCGTGGGTAGTACGGGCTTTAGCAGCTTGTGGCGCGCCTGGGACGACCCGCTGTCGCGCCAAATTGTGTGGGACATTCGTCTGCCACGCACGCTGGGCGGGTGGCTCGCGGGTGCTCTGCTGGGGCTGGCTGGTGCCGTGGCACAGGGGCTGTTTCGTAACCCGTTGGCCGACCCGTATTTGCTGGGCAGCGCATCAGGCGCATCGGTGGGCGTGGCGGCTGCGTTAGCGTTGATGGGGGTGAGCCCCATGACACAGGCTTTAGCGGCTAGGCTAGGGCTGACTGGCGCGGCGTTTGCAGGTGCGGTGCTGGCGGTGCTGCTCACGCTGGCGCTGGCCAAGGGCGTGGGGCACACGCTGCGGCTGCTGCTAGCGGGCGTGGTGGTGGGTGTAGTTCTAGGGGCGGTTAGTTCTTTAATTACGCTGTGGTCGCCTGATATTTTGCAGGCAATGCAGGCGTTTATGCTGGGCTCAACTGGCTTTGTAGGCTGGGCAGCGTGCGGCATTATGGCGGTGGTGTGGGGGCTGTGTTTGCTAGTGGCCATGCTGCTTAGCCGGGTGTTAGATGGCTTGAGTTTGGGCGAGGCCACAGCGCAAAGCCTGGGGCTGCAACTGCCGCAGCTGCGCGCTGCCTTGGTGTTGGTATTGGCGTTGGCCACGGGCACCGCAGTGGCGCAAACCGGTTTGATAGCATTTGTAGGCTTGGCCGCTCCGCACTTGGTACGTGCTGTAGTCAAAGTGCGCTACGCAGCACTATTGTGGTTGTCTGCCCTGATGGGAGCAGTATTGCTGTGCGCCGCTGATGTGTTGGCGCGTTGGTTAATTGCTCCGCAAGAGTTGCCCGTAGGCTTGCTTACCGCCGTGCTGGGTGGCGGCTATTTGCTGTGGCTGATGTACCGTGGTCAAGCCTTGGGTACCACTAGGAATACTTGGTAACTATGAAAAATAGTGCTGTTCAAGCAAGTAATGTAGGCGCTAGCCTTGCTAAAAACCCGGTGCTGCACAACATCAACGCGCAGTTTGCTGCCGCGCGGTGGACTAGTATTGTCGGCCCCAACGGTGCCGGTAAATCTACCCTGCTCAAGGCGCTGGCCGGATTGCTGCCATACACCGGGCAAGTGCAGTTACTAGGAAATAACTTAACCGATCTGCCTGCACGCACACGGTCGCGCCACATGGCCTGGCTGGGCCAAAACGAAGGTGGTGCTGACGACTTAACAGCGTATGACGTAGCCATGCTGGGCCGCTTGCCGCACCAAGGCTGGCTGGCTGCCCCTAGCGCTGCAGACCATGCAGCGGTAGAGCAGGCGTTAAAGATGACGCAAGCTTGGCAATGGCGTGCCAGAGCGCTAGGCTCGCTATCGGGCGGTGAACGCCAGCGGGTGCTGCTAGCCCGCGTGCTGGCCGTGCAGGCCGATGTGCTATTGATGGACGAGCCGTTGCTTAACCTTGACCCACCGCACCAAACCGACTGGTTGCACACCGTGCGTAGCCTGGTGTCACGCGGCACCACGGTGGTAAGTGTGTTGCACGAAGTGTCGTTGGCACTACAGGCCGACAGCATGTTGATCGTAGCGCAGGGCAGGGTGCAGCATCACGGTGCATGCACAGATGGTTTGACACACCGTGCGCTAGAGGCCGTGTTTGACCACCGCATTGCAGTACACACTGTAGGCGGCATGCAGGTGGCTGTGCATGTGGCGTAAACCAGTGATTCATTTTTTCAGAGCAAGCTAAACCATGCAAATAGAAACTCCACCTGTTCACAAACCCTATGAAAAATCCGAAGGCGAACGTCGCGGTCTGATTATTGTCAACACGGGCGACGGCAAAGGCAAGAGCACAGCCGCCTTTGGCCTGGCACTGCGCGCTTTTGGTCGCACCCATGTGCATGGCAAGGGCATCAAAATTTACCAATTTATGAAGGTGCCCAGCGCCCGCTTTGGTGAGCACCGTATGTTTGAACAACTGGGCATCGCCATTGAAGGTTTGGGTGACGGTTTTAGCTGGAAAAGCCAAGACCTGGAGCATTCGGCCCAACTAGCGCGCGATGGCTGGCAAAAAGCCAAAGCGTCCATCTTGAGCGGCGACAACTTTATGGTGGTGCTAGACGAGATGACCTACCCGTTGATCTACGGCTGGATGCCACTGGACAATGTGTTGGACACCCTGCGTGCGCGGCCCAAGCATGTGCATGTGGTCATCACCGGGCGGCGCTGCCCGCCCGAGATTATTGAGCTGGCCGACACAGTGACTGAGATGACCAAGATCAAACACGCCTTTAACGCTGGCATACCTGCGCAGCGCGGTATTGAAGACTGAAAATTGCCAAGAGCGATGCAATGGCCCCGACCCTTTTAAACAACGCGCCATGGTTGGAGCAGCCTGCACATTCAGTGCAGCGCCTTTTGGCGGGACAGTAACAGTGCAGTGGGCTGGTTTACCTTGGCAGGTGGTGGCTGCAGCAGTGCTGCTGGCCTTGCTGGTTGACCATGTGTGGGGCGAGCCAGCTGCCGCTTGGCACCCAGTGGTCTGGATGGGGCGCGGCCTAGACTGGGCTGCAGCGCGCTTTGTGCCCACACTTGCAACCGATGGCAAAGCCACATGCCTTAGGCACTTCGGGCTTGGGGCCTTTTACTGGCTAGCCTTGGCAGCGCTTGTATTGGCAACAGCAGGGGCACTGGCAGCATGTGCAGCCCTGTTGCCAGCATGGTGCGCCGCCATGGTGCTGGCACTGCTGCTAAAACCCCTGCTGGCTTGGCGTATGCTGCGCGAGGAGGTGGTGGCTGTAGAAGTTGCGTTGGCACACTCGCTGGACGCAGGCCGGGCGCAACTGGCCCGGCTGGTGAGCCGCGATATCAGCCAACTGACGGCCGCGCAGGTGCGCGAGAGTGCCATAGAAACCTTGGCCGAAAATTTGAACGATTCTGTGGTGGCACCGATTTTTTGGTTTGTGCTGCTAGGCCTGCCCGGCGCGGCGCTGTACCGCTTTGCCAACACTGCCGACGCTATGTGGGGCTACCCCGGCATGCGCGGCGGGCGCTACTGGCAATGGGCAGGCAAGTGGGCTGCACGCGCTGACGATGTGCTATCGTGGCTGCCGGCGCGGGCTACCGCAGTGCTGCTTTTGCTGTGGCAACCTCGCCTTGCAGTGCAATTGCCCGCTCAAGCAGCGCGCACGCCATCGCCCAACAGTGGCTGGCCTATGGCGGCCATGGCGCTGGCGCTGGATGTGCGGCTGGGCAAACCCGGTGTGTATGTGTTGCACTCCACGGGCCGCGAGGTGGTGTCTAGCGATGTGGCTTTAGCAGTTAAATTAGCATCAAATACGGTTATCGCCCAAGGAATTGCTGCACAAGCAGCTATATATTTAATAGCGTATTGCAGTTAATTTTATGCAATTTACTTCATGGGTTTAGTCATGCAAACTTTGCAAAGCGCCGTGCATGGCGGCCCCGATGCACTGGGCGCTGCACGGTTTGATTTTTCTACCAATGTCAATGCTTGCGGCCCTTGCCCGCAAGCGCTGCAAGCTGTGCAATCTGCCGACCCTGCGCATTACCCTGACCCTGCTTACACGCAACTGCGCGCCCAGCTTGCACAATTGCATGGCGTAGCGCCTGCCAGAGTGTTGCTGGCCGCCAGCGCCAGTGAGTTTATTTTTCGCACCACTGCCTGGGCTGTGCAGCAGGGCTTTACCGCTGCGCTGGTGCCTGCGCACAGCTACGGTGACTACGCCCGCGCTGCCCAGGCGCTAGGCCTGGAGCAGGCGGTGCAAACAGGGCACGAAGGGCAGGCCAATGCCAATACATTGGCCTGGGCATGTGACCCGTCTAGCCCCTTGGGGCAGGCGTTTCACGGCATAGGCGCACTGCTAAGTAGCGGTGCCACCGTGGTACTGGACCGAGCCTACGCGCCGCTGTGTTTACACTGCGCGCCTGGCATCAGCGTGCAGCAGCAAATCCAAAACCATGACGAGATTTGGCAGCTATGGACACCTAACAAAGCCCTAGGCATGACAGGCGTGCGTGCTGCGTACGCCATAGCACCTGCGCATGCAGCGGTGCAAAGCGCCCAGTTGGAAGCGCTGTGCCCGTCTTGGCCATTAGGCGCGCATGGCGTGGCGATGTTGACTGTATGGGTGCAGCCCGAAGTTCAGCAGTGGTTAACCCATAGCCTCGTTACTTTACGCACCTGGAAGCGCCGCCAACTTGCGCTGTGCGCTGCGCTGGGCTGGACCTGCTTGCCCAGCGAAGCGAACTTTTTTTGTGTGCAAGCCCAGCAGCCTTTGCCTGCACATGCTTTGCGTGCATACGGTATCAAGCTGCGCGACTGTACCTCGTTTGGCCTGCCGCAGCACTGGCGCTTGAGTGTGCAGCCGCCTGCAGCACAAGATGCATTGGCATTTGCGATCAAGGAGATGGCATGAACACTAAGACACCACCCAGTTTGCCGGCACCCAAACTGGCCCTGTGCGTCATGGTCTTGGGTACCACCAGTGGCGCAGGTAAAAGCTGGCTGGCCACCGCCCTGTGCCGCTGGTATGCGCAGCGTGGCTACAAAGTAGCACCGTTTAAAGCGCAAAACATGAGCAACAACGCGCGTGTTGTAGAAAGCTACGCAAGCGTAGTAGGTAACTACGCAAGCGCCGTGGTTGGTGCGCAACCTGCGGCAGAAGGCGGGGGCGAGACCCCAGGTGCAGGTGGTGAAATCGGCAGTGCCCAGTATTTTCAAGCGCTAGCCGCACGTGCCGTACCCAGCGTGCGCATGAACCCCGTGCTGCTCAAACCCGAGGCCGACACCCACAGTCAAGTGGTGCTGATGGGCCAGGTTAGCCAGGTACTGACTGCCATGCCCTGGCGCAGCCGCAGCGAGTGCATGTGGCCTACCATCGCTCAAGCGCTGGACGATTTGCGCGCAGACAACGACATCGTCATCATCGAAGGCGCAGGCTCGCCCGCAGAGATTAACCTGCACAGCAGCGACATTGTCAACATGCGCGTAGCCCGGCATGCGCAGGCGCGCTGCTTGCTGGTGACCGACATTGACCGGGGCGGGGCCTTTGCGCATTTGTATGGTACTTGGGCTCTGCTGGCGCCTGATGAGCAGGCGTTAATCAAAGGATTTGTACTGAACAAATTTCGTGGTGATGCAGCTTTGTTGGCCCCTGCACCGCAAATGTTGCAAGACCTTACCGGCATTCCCGTAGTGGCCACGCTGCCCATGTGGCGCGCGCACGGCTTGCCCGAGGAAGATGGCGTGTTCGATGACCGCTCCACCGCCAGCGGCCAAGTGCACTGCACCATCGCAGTGGTAGCCTATCCGCGCATCAGTAATTTAGATGAGTTTCAAACACTGAAAAATATTCAAGGTGTGCGCTTGGTCTGGGCACGCACCCCAGCCGACGTGAAAGATGCCGACTGGATTATTTTGCCCGGCTCCAAGCATACCAGTGGCGATCTTGCGTGGCTGCGCGCGCAGGGGCTAGACGCTGCGGTGGCCCAGCACGCTGCACAAGGCAAGCGCGTGCTGGGTATTTGCGGTGGCCTGCAAATGCTAGGCGAGGCACTGATTGACATGCACGGGGTGGAGCACGCTATCTCAGGCAACGCACCGGGGCTGGGCTTGCTGCCGCTGGTCACGGCGTTTGAACCACAAAAAACTGTACGCCATGCACAGGTGCAGTTTGCTGCGCTGCCAGGCGTCTGGCATGCTTTATCGGGTGTAGTGTGCCAAGGTTATGAGATCCACCATGGCCAAACACAAGTGCGAACCGATATGGTTACCCGCGCTACTCCGCTTACTGCGGCATTACCCAACAACCTAGGCTGGTGCAACGCCAGCGGCAACGTGCTGGGTGTGTACGTACACGGCATGTTTGAAAACGCCGCCGTGCTGCAGGCACTGTTTGGTGCCCAGGCGCAGACCTTAGAGGCTGTGTTTGACGGGCTGGCCAATTTTATTGAAATGCATTTCGCGCACGGTACGCTGACCAGTCTGACGGATTAAGCTGAGGGCTAGATTTGGATTCAATGCTCAAGGCCCGACATAAAAAAACGGGAGCCTAGGCTTCCGTTTGGTTTCTGCGCAACGGCCTATCGCTTAGTCTTCAAACTTGATGCGTGTAGCTTGCACGGTTGTGCCGCCACCTGCTGCCTGGCCTTTCACTTCAACCTCAACGCCGTTAACCAAACTTGCAGACGATCCGCGCTGAAAACTCACATTGCCGGTGTAAATGACTGTCAACCCACGCAGGGTAAACGTTTGTGTGGTGGTGTTCAGTGCCGATATTTTCCCATGCAATTCAATCACATTGCCATCGTCTGTAGAGCGCTCACGGCCTTCGGTTTTAACAGATACAGCTACCAGTTTTCCGTCCACTACAGTGCCTTTAACTTCTACTCGCACACCCAGTGCCAGTGTTGCCGTACCCTGCCGAAAACTGGCATTGGTGGCATCGACCACCAAGCCGTTCACGCTGAAAGCGGTGGCTGAGGTGAACGCGGTGATTACGCCCTCCACCTCTGCTTTGACACGCTCTTGCATCAGCTTTTTCGCAGGGTTGATGCGCGTGACTGTCCAAGTGCCTGTTGTGGCTTGCACACGGGTCAAACGCACTTTTACAGTTAGGCCATTGACCAAGGCAACACGCATTTTATCGGCCGCGGTATTGGCGTAACTGAAATTCTCGGCCCCAATTTTGAAGCTCTTAGAAGCTGTATCTAAGCTGCTGACATTACCGGTAATTTTGTAAACCGTGGTGTTGTTTTCTTTGCTGATGCGGGTGGCAATCATGCGGTTAAGTGCGGGCGCTAGATGGCCATGCACTTCCAGCACATTGCCCGTTGCAATGCTGCTAAAACCAGTTGGTAAAGACAGTGGGTCAAACACAGTCCATGCGCCTATTTCTACGGTTTGCCCTAAGATTACCAACGTGTGGCTGCTAGCGGCAGTGGTAGAGGTGGTAGAGCTGCCGGCGGCAACTGTAGCTGTTGCTGTAACCGTAGCTGCGCCATCTATGCTTTGCACAGGGCCTTTGAGTTGGCTGCCAAAACTGACGATACTGGCAGTACCTGTTCCTGCGGCCGTGCCCGTATTGGTCACGCTAGAGCCTGTGACGGTTACCACCATGCCCAAGCGCAAATCGTCTTTGTTGCGCAAAGGATTGTCTTCATCCTCAGCGTCTTCAATCTTGGCTTTAGAGTCATCAAACCGTACACTATTGACAATAATTGAGCCAAATCCGCTGATGACTCCCTCGCTTACCAGTTCTGAGTTCGCTGCACTTGCAGCGGGGGCGGCCAAGCCTGTGTCAGTGCTACCACCTACGCCACCTCCACCACCGCAGGCGGTAAAGACTAAGGCCGCAATAAGACTTGCACCTGCTGCGCAACTGCGCGAGTGCGCCAGGATGTCCGTAAGGGGCTGAAAAAATGTGAGGAGTTTCATAGTCATCTTTCTTTACAAGTAATGCCCGTGAAGAGCGGTGTGGAAGGTAGTGGAAGTTAAAAATTTGGTCGACTATTTGAGAAATTTAATGTTGTTAGCTTTTACTGTGGACGTGCCAGCAATCAGATTGCCCTCGACCTCGACCGCAACACCAGTAGCCAAGCTAGCTTCGGTGCCTTTTTCGTACTCGACGGGTGGGCTGTAGTTCACGCTTACACCGCGCACAGTAAAAGTTTTACTCACGGTATTTAGATCGGACACCGTACCTTTGAGCTCAATGTCTTTGCTGCCCCTTGACTCGGCTTTAACCTCTGTGGCGGTCAAAATACCGTCTAACAATTTGCCCTTGGCTTTAATGCGCATGCCGCTGGTGATCGTGATGTTGCCATTAAGGAAGCTGGCATTGCGCGTGTCTACCAAAATATTAGACACACTGAACTGCGTGGCCGAGTTAACTTGGGTAACCAAGCCTTCTATTTCTGCGCGCTCTTGTGACGCAGAAGAGCGCTCTTGCGTACTGAAGGCTGCTACCACCCAAGGCTCAGTGCCCGTAGGTGCACGTGGTTGCAAGCGCAGTTTTACCAAGTTGCCGTTGGCAATAGACTCTAAATTAGCCTCGGCGTAGCTGAATTTCTCGTTGCCGATCATGAACGTTTTGGCGCTAACCTGCTGGTTTTGGACCAAGCCACTGATTTTGTATTTGCTAACGCTAGTTTTACGCTCAACCAGTGTGGCCTGTAGTTGGTTAGTGGCAGCGTTTAAAAAGCCGTGTACTTCGACCACATCGTTGCTTAATATGCTGGCCAAGCCTTGTGCCAAACTGGCATCCAGCACGGTGCTGTTGTCGAGGTAGACGGTCTGGCCCATCACGGTGAATGTCTTGCTGCCCAAGCTGACTGTTTTGACCGGACCTAGCAATGCGCTGTCATATCGTATAACGCTTGCGCTTGCGCTGTTATTGCTATCTACATTGCCGTCTACAGCCACCACCATGCCCAGCTTGAGGTCACTGCGGCTGCGTAGTCCTTCTTCATCGCGGACTACGGCTAGACCGTCGTCGTAGCGTAAGCCGTTCACAATCACTGAACCAAAACCTGTGATGGTGCCTTCGCTGTAGGCCGTTACGCTGAATGCTCCAGTGCCACCCGAGCCAACGCCAGCGCTGTTGGAGCCACCACCACAGGCTGCTATTACTATGACAGCGCCCAGCATTGCGCCAAGTAAAAGAGTCTTGTAGTGCATTTTTAAAAGGTGCAACAAAGGGCTGTGGTGCGTGCGCATAGTGCTAATTGAGAGTTTTGGAATTTTGGGGAGCGACAGATGGGGGGGCGTCTTTTTTTGCTACCAGTGTGAAGCGCCGCGTGGTGCCTTCCATGGGCTGCGACCAGGTGTACAGGCCTATGCGCACGCGCTGGTTTTGGATGCGGCCAGAGAGTTTGTCGTCAGCTATTAACTGCTCCAATTTAGGAACTAGGCTGGTGAGCATCAGCTTCCACTGTGCTGCCATCATGTCGCGAAAAGACTGCAGCGACTGCACCGACACATCGTCAGCAAAAATAGCCTGCTCCATGTGCTCTTTGCCGTTGCCCAGCACGTTGGCCGATGCTGCACGCAAATGGTCGCCCACGTTGTCGGCTAAAAATGCCGTCATGCGCGCCCAGTCGCCGCGCGGCACAAAGGCGGCTTTGGTTAGCAGCACCTTGTCTGATTCGGTGTCCCACAGCGCTAAACCCAAGCGGCACAGTTCGTCTAGCAGGCTGCGCGGGTGCACGTCTTGGGTTATTGACTGCGCCAAACGCTCAAAGCTGGGTGCTTCGCCCCAACGTGGCAAGGCCATAGGCTGGCCATCTGCATCGCGCAGCGCAGGGTCGCTTACCCACCGGGTAAACAGCTCGGTGGCAGAGCTGGGACGCGTCTTGCGGCCAGTTTTGGCAGGTCTTGAGTTGTTGCAGTCTGTCTGCAACTGAATGCGTGCCACTTCGCGACGAGTCAGGCCTGTACTAGCGCTGATCCGGCTGTGCAAGCGCTGCGTGGGCTGCGCCCCCAAGCTGTCTACAGCGGAGGCTACAAACGCCATCCTTAGGCGCTCCTCCATCAACTGAATCCCCATTCCCTTTGACAAACATAGGTCGGCCAAAGGGCGCAGTATTTTGTCCAGCGCGCTTTGCAGCAAAGCCTGTTCCTGGCTCAGCGCGTCATAGTCAACAAGGGATTCTTCAGGGGTGTTCATAAATTATTAATCCGTAGCGGCGAGTATAAATGTGCAAGTAGCACATTTGCAAGCCTAATTTGTAACGAAAAATTAATAAAACTGGGAACAAGAATGCAGCTACGGGGTCAATTTATAGTTAAAAAAAACGCTGCTCCGTGCGCAGTGCGGACACTTAATATACCCATGGCTTTAATAAACTAAAGGCGGATTATGTCGTTGATTGCTATTATTAAAATAGCTGTTGACGCCTTATCTACAAACGGCGGTCTCAAGTCTAAGTGCAACACATCAAGTTTACTGGATCGTATCGGGTTGAATCTGCA
>JAYSRE010000031.1:0-14689 GCA_043721235.1 Polaromonas sp.
GGCCTGGGGCGGAATCGAACCACCGACACAAGGATTTTCAATCCTCTGCTCTACCGACTGAGCTACCGGGCCAAACTGTTTGATTGCTTTCAGAACACCCTTAAATTATAGCTTAACTTATGCGTTGCGCTTGCTACGGCTAAGGTCTACGCCAAGTTGTTTGAGTTTGCGGTAAAGATGGGTACGTTCTAAACCGGTTTTTTCAGCTACACGGGTCATGGAGCCGCCTTCTTTGGACAAATGAAATTCAAAGTACGCTTTTTCAAACTCGTCACGGGCCTCGCGCAAGGGTTTGTCCAGCAGAAAGTTTTGGTTGGCTACAGGGCCAATGTCCATCACCTCGGGCAGGGTTTGGCCACCCATCATGGCAGACTCTACTGTGATTTCTAGTGGCTTGGGAGCGTTCACTACCTGCACCATGGCTTTGGCGCGGCCGCCTTTGGCCAACCCGTCGGCCACTGCTTTGAGCAGTTTTTGCAGCGTGATGGGTTTCTCTAAAAAAGAATGCGCGCCAATCTTGGTGGCTTCTACAGCCGTATCTATCGTGGCATGGCCACTCATCATGATGACGGGCATGCTAAGCAGACCTGAGGCGGCCCATTCTTTGAGCAAGGTCACGCCATCGGTATCGGGCATCCAAATATCTAACAGTACCAAGTCGGGGGTAAAGCGCATGCGCGCTTGGCGTGCTTGGCCAGCGTTCTCGGCTACTTCAATGTGGTGCCCTTCATCATTGAGAATTTCGCTGAGCAAGTCACGAATGCCGAGCTCGTCGTCTACTACCAAAATATTTGCCATGCTGTTCTTTGAAGTTTGCGCCGAAAATGCCATCACAAAACAGCTGCGCTGCTGGCGTGGCAGGTTTGCGACTGTGTGTATTAAACCACAGCAAACGAGACAATAACCTGTGCGCCCAGTACCAATTTTGTATCGTTTTCCCCTGCCAATATTTCAGGCGAAGCCGCATAACGGTTGGACAGGTCGATGCGTGCGCCATGTTCGTCGGCTATCTTTTTGACCACCGCCAAGCCCAGGCCTGTACCTTTCGCCTTGGTAGTCACGTAGGGCTCGAAAGCGCGCTGCAAAATATGCGGGGCAAAGCCTGCGCCTGCATCGTGCACAGTCAGGCGCACACGTTTGCTAGCCTCGCTGTACTGGGTGCCAATGCTGACGTGCTGGGTGGTGTGATCGCCGGCAGTGTTGCTTTGCATGCGCGCTAAGGTGGCGTCTTGGGCGTTTTGTAGCAGGTTGTGGATGACTTGGCGTAGCTGCTGTGCGTCACCCAAAATGGCTGGACAGTCTGCAGCCAATTGGCTAATGACCACAACTTCACTGGCCTCAGGCGCGTACAGTTGCAGCACATCCGTAATCAATGCATTTAAGTCCAGCGGCTTGAGATCGGCACTAGGCAGACGCGCATAGTCTCTAAACTCATTTACAAGCCGTTTCATGGCATCGACTTGGTCCACAATAGTTTTGACCGACTTTGTGAGTACGGCGTGCTCTGGGGCTTGTAGTTTGCCTTGTAGTTTCATTTCCAAGCGCTCGGCTGAGAGTTGGATAGGCGTCAGGGGGTTTTTAATCTCATGCGCCAAGCGCCGCGCAACCTCACCCCAAGCCTGCGCGCGCTGGGCTGACACCACCTCAGAAATATCGTCAAACACCAGCAGTCTGCGCGATTGCGGCAGCTCGGCACCACGTGCGATCACGCTGATAGTGTGGGCGGTGCCGGGTGCCAGCATGCTCAGCGTGCCTGCCGCACTGCTGTGGTGTGCAAGCTCGAAGGAGTGTTGCCAGTGGTCTAGCGCGTGCGAGCTGCGGTCACTGGTAAATGCAGCAAACTGCTCTTCAACCCCTTGGCTAAAAGCCGCCAGGCCAGGCACATCGTGCAGGGGTTTACGTTCAAAAGCAGCCAGCGGTGCGCGCAGTACGCGTGTAGCGCCGGGATTGGACGAAATTATGGTTCCGTGCGCGTCCAGCACGATCACCCCGGCAGTTAAATTGTCCAAAATAGTCTGCAAGTTGGCACGCGACGCATCTACTTGCTCCATACTGCGCTGCACTTGGCTGCGAGCGTCCAGCAGCTGCTGGGTCATGTCGGCAAAAGAACGTGTCAGGCCGCCCAGTTCATCACGTGTCTGCAGTGCCGCTTTGGGTGCCAAGTCACCTGCCGCCACGCGGGCTACGCCATCGGCCAGCAGCAGCAAGGGCCGTACAATCTGGTTGCCCATCAGCACCGCCAACAGCACCGCCCCAAATACGGCCAAGAACAAACTCAAGGTCAGCGTGCCGATGTACATTTTGCGCAGGCCACCACGGGCCAACGCACGCTCTTGGTATTCTTTGTAAGCTTCTTGCACTGCCAACGCGTTGGCCACCAAGGTGGGCGGTAGCACCTGCACCACCTGCAGGTAGCGTGGTTCAGCCGTCAACCCTATGCGGGTCGCCCCCACCAACGACAGTGACCGTATTTTGGCCACCCCGGCTGTGGTGCTGGTGTCTTCTAGCCCGTCAATCTGGGTAATCACGCGCTGGCTCCGCGCTTGCTTGAACTGTGCGCTGGTCGGGCGCTCAGGTTGCAAACTAAAACGGGAATCGCCTGCACTGGCAATCACTTGGCCAGAAGCGTTCCACAGCACAACATCGCTGGCAGTAAGCTGTTCGCGCAAGCGCTCTAGCGCCACAGCTGCGGAGGCATTACTCGACTCGCTAAGCTGCTCCGCAGCCACGCGTGTTTTGGCACTGAGCTCATTGGACAATGCGTCTAAGGTAGTGCGGCCCAGGTTAAGTCCAGCATCTAGCGCACCTTCTACCTTCACGTCAAACCAACTTTCAATCGAGCGCGAGACAAACTGGTAGGACACAACGTAAATCAACACGCCCGGCGCAAAACCTACCAGTGCAAAAATGGCCGCTAGTTTGATCAGCAAGCGGCTTCCAAACTTGCCGCGCCGCAGCCTCCAGACCAACCGCCAGGCAACCCACATAATGACCAGCAGCAGCAGCGCAGCCACCACCATGTTGACAATCAACAGCCGGGCGTAATTTTGCTCGTATAAATCTTGGTTATTGGTGGCCTGGGTAAGTAAAAACGTCAGTACCAAGGCAATAGCCGCCATGGTGGCAGCGCCGATGGTAAGGGCCCACGACAGGTTGCGTGCGGTGTGCGTGCCCGCGATAGTTTTGGTTGCGCTCATCGCGGCTCAGGGCGCGCGGTACGCTCTGCGGAGATATTCCAATCGCTTTGGCCCACCACGCCAATCTGCAGGGGGCGCGGAAGTTGTGACAGGTCTAACTTGAAGCGGTAGGCAATGTTATGCCGCGCGCTGACATCAATGTCTGTGCTGTCGGCTATTTTCCAGCCACTGATTCTGCGAATGGCAGCCAGTGCTTCGCTTAAAGTGTCGTAGTTCTGCGTAAGTGCAATGGCGCTGCCGGGGCTGGAAACCGTGCCACTCACCACCCCAATACGCCAGCGGCGTGTGAGGGGCTGAAACGCCAGCCGTACATTGCGGCTGGCAGTAGCCACGCGTTTGTCGTACCAGTACCACCGGTCGCGGTAAACATCGGCTTCGCTGACAAACGACATAGGCACGCCTTTGAGCAGCGCATCTTCTACAACAGAGGGCAGCTCAAAACTATGGGTGGCATTGAGGTACAGGCCATCGTCTGTGCGCTCGACCCTCAGGGCGCTGATATCGGTAGGTTCGGCGGCAAAACTCGCTGCGCAGATTAGCACCGCGCAGGCAGCAGCCAAGCCGCTAGCCAGGTAGCGGCGCAGGCTTGTGCAGCAAAGCGTAAAAAAAGCCGTCGTGTTCACCCAAATGATTGTCCCGCATGGCATCTTGTCCAGGCTGATTCTGGGGTAATAAATGGCCTGGAGACGGCAGTAATGTCGCCTCACTGTGGTGCGCAAGAAACGTTTGTATCTGTGCGTATCCCTCAGCCCTGAATACAGAGCAGGTGCAGTACAGCAAATGCCCGCCAGGGGCCAGCACCGTCCACAGCGCTTCCAACAGGCCCTGCTGCAGCAGGCCAAGCTGTGCAATATCGGTTTCGCGGCGTAGCCAGCGGATGTCGGGGTGTCTGCGCACGATGCCCGATGCGGAGCAGGGCGCGTCCAGCAAAATGGCATCGAATGGTTGACCATCCCACCATGTGGCGGTTTGGGCAGCGTCAGCGGCCACTACATGGGCGGTGAGTTGCAAGCGTTGCAAATTGTCATGGATACGTTGGCACCGGGCCGCATCAATGTCTAAGGCGGTAACTTGCACGGGCCAACCACGGGTGGCGGCGTATTCCAATAAATGGGCCGTTTTACCGCCGGGCGCTGCGCAAGCGTCGAGCACGCGCAGGGGTTGGTCTTGCATTGCGTTGCTTATGTCAGTGGTAGTGACTGTGGTAACGCCAGTGGTACCACCAGCGGCCGCGTCCAGTAGCAAGGGTGCTGCCAGTTGCGCTGCGGCATCTTGCACTGAAAACCAGCCTTGCGCATAGCCCGGCAAGCCAGGCACATAGGCGCTGTGGTCTAGCGCAAGCCCGCTGCGAGCTACTGGCAGGGCGCTCATCCCCTGTGCGGCAAGCGCGCTGTGGTAGTGGGCCACGCTGGTGCGCTGGGTGTTGATGCGCAGGGTCAGCGGCGCGGCGCGGCTGTTGGCAGTCAAAATACCCTGCCACTGGGCGGGGTAGTCAAGCTCTAGTTGCTTAATCCACCATGCAGGGTGGTTGTACTGTGCTTGCGGCTGGCGCAGGGCTACCGCCAGCAAGGCATCGTGCTCACGCAAATAGCGGCGCAAACAGGCATTGATAAAGTTGGCCTGCGGTCGTGTAGCAGGGTTGCGCTTGGCGGCTTCTACCGCTTGGTTGACCAAGGTGTGGGCTTCGTAGCGTGCGCTTTGGTGGCTTTGCGCGGGCTGCTCAGCTTGCGTCGCTTGCGCAGATGGGCAGGGCTCAGAGCTGGGGCCAGAGTTAGGGTCAAGCACACCCTGTGCAGGCAGGCTGGGTGCAGTGGGGGCTAGCGCCAGGGCCAGCACGCTGCACAGCAGCGCATCCGCAGCGGGGCTGGGTGGGCGCTGGGCCAGTTGCGCACGCAAAGCCAAGGCCGTGCCGTAATGGCGCAGCACCGCAAACGACAAAGCTTGCACGCCGGGCCGCAGGGCGGGGTCTATCGCCACTTGCGCGGTAGTCCAAGAGCGGCCTTCGCGCACAGCCATTAAAACACCGGCAACAGCGTTAAGTTGCTTCCAAAGCGCAACGGCTGTGCTGGGCGCGCCAGCTAAAGCGCGCGGTGCAGTGGGCGCGTTCAAGCCAGGGTGTCCGCCCAAATATTGCTTGCCCAGTTCATGGCGTACACACCCTCCAGCGCAGTAACCTCAGGTTTCAGGTCGATAGCGGACACGCCGCCCGAACCGGCTACTGTCTTGAAGGTTTTTTCTGCAGCCACATACTCGTGCACGCTGGCCACGTGCACCACATTCTTGTTGTCTACAAAGCTGTAGCAGGTATTGGTCAACATGGGCGCAGTATTAATCTCCCAGCCGTTGAGTTGGGCCACGATAGCCGCTGCTGCCACCTTGGCATGGCTGTTGGCCATGTGGCCGCTTTTGGGCATGCCGGGGGCGATCTGGATGCTATCGCCCAGCACGTGCACATCTTTGGTGGTATTCGATTCAAAGGTCTGAAAATTCACCCCGCACCAGCGGTTGTTGGCTTGGTTGTTCAGGCCCGCTTGTTGCGCAATGGTGCCAGCGCGCATGCTGGGCAGTACGTTGAGCACAGCCGACTTCACATCGTCTTGAATTTCAAATTTAAGGGTGCTGGTCTTGGCATCTACTGCGGTGACTTTGTGGTCTGGGCGGTACTCGATCATGCCTTTGTACTGGGTGGCCCACACTTTTTTGAACAATGCGCCTTTGGAGGTGACATCGGGGTTGCCGTCCAAAATAAGCACTTTGCTTTTGGGTTTGGCTTGTTGGAAATACCACGCCACTTGGCAGGCCCTTTCGTACGGGCCAGGGGGGCAGCGGTAGGGCGCCACCGGAATGCTGATGGCAAACACGCCACCATCGGGCATGTCTTGCAGTTGTTTGCGCAAGGCCACAGTCTCTGCCCCGGCCTTCCAGGCTTGCAAAACCTGTCCGCTCGCTTGTGCAGCAGCCAAGCCTTCAATGCTGCCCATCATCAGCTCTACGCCCGGTGAAACCACCAATTTGTCGTAAGCGATGGTTGCACCGCGCGCTAGCGTCACGGTTTTTTTGACGGCATCGATCGCTGTGGCCATGTCTTGCACCACAGTAATGCCGTGGTTTTTAGACAGGCCCGTGTAGGGCACCGTCAAATCGCCAATTTGTTTGCTGCCGCCAATGACCAAATTGGAGATGGGGCAGGACACGAATGCGGCCTGCGGCTCTACCATCACAACGTCAATTTTGTAGTCTGACAGCAGGCGAATGTACTTGGCTGCGGTTGCACCGCCATAGCCACCGCCAATCACCACCACTTTGGCTTTGCTGGGCGTATTGGTGGTGGCGCAAGCGGACAGGCCCAGCAAGCTGAGTGCGGCGGACGACTGGAGAAAGTTTCTGCGTTGAATAGACATAGGGTGGCCTGTTATTTCTTCTGTGCTGCAAAATAGCTGGCAATTTGCGCAATTTGTGCGTCGCTGTAGCCTTTGCTCAGCTGGTGCATGATAGTGGCCTGGCGGGTGCCGTTTTTAAAAGCCAGCATCTGGGCTACGGTGTAGTCTTTAGGCAGCCCTGCCAAGCTAACCACGGAAGAGCCTTCGGTGGCTTTGCCATTGGTGCCGTGGCAATTGGCGCAGGTGGCGGCCAAGGCACGTACCTGCAGTTCGCTGGCAGCATCGCTGGTTTGGGCGGTAACCAGGCTGCTAGCGGCCAGTGCGGTAGCGGCTAAACAGCCGGATAAGATTTTTTTCATCACAGTCTCCAGTATTACTTGTTCTGAGTGTAGTGCCAATTGCTGTGTGTGGTTATAGCAACTGGGCCATCTTAAAACCAAAAATCCAGGCCACCAGCAATGCTGGAAACTGCTGTACGGCGTGGTTATAGGCGCTTGCATGGCTGTTGTAGTGCTGCAGTTTGTCCAGTGCTTGCTGCTGTTGGTGCTGCCATAGCAGTGCCAAACTTTGCGGCACCGCTTCGCCAGCCAAGTCGTCATGGGTACTTTTAAGGCGTTGCCAGGCGCTTTGCATCACTTCGTGGGCTGCGCTGGCCGAGCTTAGGTCATCCCGCGTGGGCAACGCATGGGGTTTGGCAGCCAGTGCGGCCAAACACGCCTGGAACTGCCTGGCTGATTGCGCAAGCAGCCGCCAGCTAGCGGCATCGTCGCCCAAACTGGCCCAGGCAGAGTCGGAATCAGGTGCGCGCGACAGGTCGGCAATCTCGCTGCGCAAGCCTTGCGCATTGGCCTGCCACTGGGTTGCCAGCACCTGCAGCGCCTGCACCACTTGGGAGCGCAAACCTACCAGCCGGTTGTAAGCGCCCAGTACCCAAAACACCACCAGGGCGCACACAACGTAGAAAACAAGGGAGGTGGTCAGCACAGGCTGTATTTTATATGTTTTAGCCCTATCGCCCAAGGAAATGCTACATAAGCAGCTACTATTTAAGTAGCATTCATAAAGCCAAGGTTGCGCGGATAGGCTATGTTACCCGTTGCTGCGCTGGCAGGCAGGTTGTTAAAGTTAACCAAGTTAGGCAAGATGCCGTTGGCTCCGCTTAACTCAGCGTCCTCTACGCCAAACCAAGTTGCCAGCGTCGCGGCGTACTGGTCTACCGAGGTGGTGGGCAGCAACCGGCCTTGGCCTACATGCCATTGGTCTGCGGCTGCCGCCGTGTCGCCTGTGCTTACAGGAGGCGCTGTACCATAAAAAGCTGCGCCTTTGACAGCACCGCCCACCACCAAATGGTGGCTACCCCAGCCGTGGTCGGACCCGTCGCCGTTGGAGGACAGCGTGCGGCCAAAGTCAGATGCGGTAAAGGCGGTGACGCTGCTGGCAACGCCCAGCAGCTCGGTCGAGCTGTAAAACGCTGTCATGGCATCGTTAACCCGGCGCATATTTCGCACGTGGTTCACCACCAAGTCGTCGTGCAGGTCAAACCCGCCCAGCGAGACAAAAAATACCTGGCGTTTGGGGCTGCCTAAAGCGCTGCGCCCTGCTATCAAACGGGCCACTATTTTCAGCTGCGAGGCTAGCGTATTGTCTTTGAGCACCTCGGTGGTAAAAGGGGCAAAGTTGGGGTTGGGTGCTGCCGTGGTGTCTGCCGCTGCGGCGCTGGTCAGGGCAGCAGTTACCAGCAGCTCAGCTCCGATAGCCCGCTGCGTGACTTTGTTGTACTCGTTTTCCAGCACATGGCTGCGGGTTTGCTGGGTAATGGCCAGCATGGCATTTTTTACCAAGGTGGAGCCATAGGTGTACTGGTCGGTAGCGGCCTTGACTTTGACTGCACCGCCCGAGCTGACTTGGTAGGACAGTGCCGCGTCACCGGCTAAAAATACCGCATTGCCAGTCACCGAAATACAGGTGAACAAGCGGTTGCTGTTAAATTGCAGCGCCAAGTCGCCTACGTTGCCACCCCAGCCAATGGTGGAGCCCTCTGGCGACGACGACTGCCACAGCGACTGCTGGTCGTTGTGCGAGAAAAGTTTGGGCGGCACCGGGAACAGCGTGCGGTCTGTGCCTTTGTACTGCGCCTTGGTCATGGGCCTGACCAGCGGGCCCACGTTAAGCTGCACCGCCGCCTTGCCAGCGTTGAACAATGCGGCCAGGCCGGTCATGTTCGGGTGCAAAGCGTACTGCCTGCCCTCAGGCAAAGCTGTGGTGGGCGTAAGCAAGGTGGGCGTGAGCGCCGCTTTGGCCAAGGCAATGCCTCCTGCAGTTTGCCCTGCTCCACCACCGCGAATGGTGCTGTACAGGTTGTAGCTGGGGTCGTCGTAGGTCACAACGGTATTGGCGTAGTCGTTCCCGCCGTACATAAACACGCACACCAGGGCTTTGTAGCTGCCGTCGGGGGCCACCATGGCAGCGGCTTCGCCCATGGCGCTCAAATTTAACAGCGTGGGCAGGGCCATACCAGTAAAGGTAAGTTGCGCAGAGCGGCGCAAGAATGTGCGGCGGCTGTCGTCGTCCGGCTGGTTCGGGCTGCGCTTAAGAGGGGGTGTCAAGTACATAGTGGGTGTCTTTATGGGCTTTGAATGGAGGGTGCTACCTGCTGCGTGCTGCGTGCTGTGGCCGTACTGCGCTACTTTTGCACCAAATAGTCGGCCGATGCCATGGTCAGCAGCACACCCGCGCACACGCGGTCTAGCCGTGAGTTGGCAATGTCTTCGGGCTTGTCGGTGGCCGGGCGCAGCGCTGTACCCGCCAGCGCAGCAGTGATGATGCTCTGCGTAGCCGCAGACAGCTGGCCCGCGCACAACAGCAGGTTAAGCCTGCGCACCAGCGCCGCAGGGTCAGCCACCAAGGCCAGTTCTTTGAGGTAAGTAGCGTTGATGGTGGAGGTGTACTTTTCCCCGTTGGTGAGATGGGGCACTAAGGGGTCGCCAGTGAAAATACCGTAGCGAATCACGTCCTTGATGTAATTAAGGTAACCGCCCACAGAGGTTTCGTTGACGATTTGAAACTCGGGTGCAGTGGACTTGGTGCTGGCCATCGCGGTGTTGGGCGGCACAAAGCCGGGCCTGAAAAAGTTAAACACCGATGGCGCGTGCAGTGGGCTTTGGCCCAGCCTGTCGGCAGCAGCCGAGGTGTCAAACATCTTCCAGGAATCGCCTACGGATTTGATGCCAAAGCTGCGGCCCCATTGCACAAAGCGCAGCATGGGTTCGCGCAGCTTGCCAAAGGTGGTGGAGTTTTGGTTTTGCAGGTTGCGGGCCTCGTCGTCAAGCAAAATGGCCGACCAGACGGCCTGCAGGTTACCGCGCACGCCTTTGCCGTCATTGTTAAAGGCGGCGGCTACGCGCGCTACATAGGCCGGGCTGGGGTTGCTGGTGACCAGGCGCTGGATCATTTGCTTGCCAAAAAACGGGCCTACGTTGGGGTGCCTAAACAAGGTGTCTAGCGCCGTTTGCAGTGCAGCAGGGCCTGGCGTGCCGGCTGCTACGGTGGTGCCCAAGAAGCTGGCCGCCAGCGGTGAATGGCGCTCGGGTTTGAGTGACATCGGCTTTTGCGTAAAAGCACGGCTGGGCACGGTGTAGCTTTCAGCCGAGCCATCCGCCCTTAACACGGGCACGCGCACACCATCGGAGGTGTCAAAGTCATAGCCTGTAAACACACGGGCCAGGTTGGTTACATCGTCTTGGGTGTAGCTTTCTAGTTTTTTGCCGTCGGGCCCGGTTTGCTCGGTGCCGTCCAGGTTGAGCTTTACCAAACCTACGGTAAACAGCTGCATGACTTCACGGGCGTAGTTTTCGTCGGGCAGGCGGCCCCGGCCATCTTCTTTTTGGTTGCCTTTGGTATTGAGGTAGTAACCCATCGCCGGGCTGAGGGTGACATCTTCGAGCAGTTTTCTGAAATTGCCAAAGGCATTGCCCACCAAAATGTCCCAGTACTGCGCAAAGCCATGGCTGCGCCAGTCAAATTCAGCGGATTCGAGGGAAGCCACAAAAAACTCTGACAGCGCCAGTGCGCAGCGCTTGCGCATGCTGTCTTGCGCCGTAAACAGCTGGTTCCACAGCATAAAGTCGGCCTGCGCTTTGCCAAAGAAATAGCGGTACTTGTCGGCCGTGCCATAGCCGCGCTGCTCTAGCCACTGCCAGCCGGTTTGGCCAATAGGTTTGGCAAACTGTTTTTGCAGGTACAGTGCATAGGTGCCCGTGCCTGCGCTGGTGCGCAGGGCGGTAATTTCCTCGTCACTGGCGCTGAGCTGGCTTTGCAAAATAAACCGGGCCGCCTCTTCATCGCTGGCCGCTTGGGGGAAATTGTTGAACCCAGGCGCAGCGGGCACCGGAATTTCTTGCACGGGCAGTGTGCTGCCGGTGCCGGTGCCGCCAGTACCCGAGTCATCGCCGGTGGTGGCACCTGAGGTGGCATCGCCACCACCACCACCACCACCACCGCCGCCACCGCATGCGGCCAATAGCGCTGCAGCCAATACCGACAGCGCAGCGGGCGTTGGCAGGGTGTGGTTGTCAACCAAGGGACTGTCTGCGCTGGCCTCCTGGGCAGTGTGGGGTGCCAGCTGATTTACTGTGGGCAAAGTAGCCGTTGAGCGGGTAGGTGAGTGCATGGAGGTGGTCATAGGCTATGGGCATAACGCGAAGCCCACAGAATAACCAAACTTATCGGCCAATGTCAATTGGGTTCGCAAGCAAGATGCAAAACATGTAACAGCGCGCCCTGCCTTTGCCACTGGGTTGGCGTTTTGCTGCCTACCCGCCTGCGCAGTCACCGCAGATACGACCAGCCATGGCTAGGCGGCCTCCCCTCCCTGCTGCAGGCAATTTGCTTATGCGCTGGGGGTGCTTGGCGCAGCAAACAGTGCGGCTTGCAAAGTGCTGCGCATTTTTACCGCTTCACGCCGCGCAGCAGCGGCAAAGTCGCCGCCTGAAGATGCATACAAGATAGCCCGCGACGAGTTCACAATGATGGGGCCTGTACTGGTGTGGCCTGCGCGCACCGTGGCCTGCGCGTCGCCGCCTTGTGCGCCCACCCCAGGAATGAGCAGGGGCAGCGTGGGCGCGATGGCGCGCACGCGGGCTATTTCTGCAGGGTAAGTGGCACCTACCACCAGGCCAAGTTGGCCATTGGAGTTCCACGGGCCTTGGGCTAACTGGGCAATGTGCTCGTACAGCAAGGGCTGGCCGTCGATACTGGCCAAGCGCTGGTTTTGCAGGTCATCGCCGCCGGGGTTAGAAGTGCGGCAGAGCAAAAATGCCCCTTTGCCATGGTATTTCAAGTAGGGTTCAACCGAATCAAAGCCCATAAAAGGCGACAGGGTCACGGCATCGGCCCCATAGCGCTCAAATGCCTCGATGGCGTACTGCGCTGCGGTGCTGCCAATGTCGCCGCGTTTGGCATCCAAGATGATGGGCACTTGTGGCGCGGTGCGGCGCATGTGTTGCATTAAGCGCTCTAGCTGCGCTTCGGCGCGGTGGGCCGCAAAGTAGGCGATTTGGGGCTTAAAGGCCATCACGGTGTCGGCAGTAGCGTCCACAATGGCCGCGCAAAAGTCGTAAATTTTGCTGGCATCGCCTTGCAAAACCCCGGGGAATTTGGCCGGCTCAGGGTCTAGCCCCACGCAGAGCATGGAGTGGTTAAGTGCGGCGGCGCTGGCCAGCTGGGCTAGAAAAGTCATGCACTGATTTTACGGGCTGGTGGGCCTTTTCGGGCGGTGGCTTGGCCGGGCCTTAGGCTGCACTTGCCGCCTGCAGCGTCTGCATTGCCAGCAGCAAGTCGGCCCAGGCTTTGGCTTTGTCGGGCAGGTTGCGCAGCAGGTAGCTGGGGTGGTAGGTGACGATAACAGGGACAGGGACAGGGATGGGGACGGGGGTGGGGGTGGGGGCTGGAGCTGCGCCAACTTGCACCGCATAGTGCACGCGGCCGCGCAGCTTGCCCAGTGGCTCGGTGCTGCCTAAAAGCGACTGCACGGCAAAGCGACCCATGGCAAGAATGATTTTGGGCTGCAACAGGGCGATTTGGCGCTGTAAGTAAGGCTGGCAAGTGCTGATCTCTTGCGCGCTGGGACTGCGGTTGTCAGGCGGGCGGCATTTGACCACGTTGGACATAAAAACGTTGCTATGGCGCGCCAACGGCTGGCCGTTAACCACCATGGCGCGCAGCATGTTGTCCAGCAGCAGGCCTGCGGGGCCGACAAAAGGCGCGCTGTGCTGGTCTTCGCTTTCATCGGGCGCGTCGCCAATGATGAGCCAGTCGGCGCGGGGCACCGCGCTGGGCAGTACGCCATGCAAGGTGGCGGGCACTACAACGGGGTCTAGACTGGGCTCTGGACTAGGCTGGGGACTGGGCTGGCCGGTACCGAAGACGGTGTTTTTGCGACCCGCGCACAGGCCGCAAGCTTGGCAGCTTTGCACGGCGCTTTGCAGGGCCCACCAGTCCATCTGGGCGATGCCCGGGGGCAGGCCTGCCAGGGCAGTGGCTGGGGAAATGCCAGCCAGTGGAGGTGGGGGTGCGGGCAACACTGCAGCAGCGCGAACCATGGCCTGGGGTGCGCGCTGAGACGGGGCTTGGGGCGCAGCATGGGCCTCGGCTGGGGTACCGCTGCTTACTACATTATTAATAGCTGCTAATACAGCATTTCCTTGGGCGATAGGCTGTTTTGGTTCAATAAATGCAGGTTCCCACAGCGTAATACCCATGGCCTGCAGCATGTCGCGCTGGCGTGGGTCTAGCGGCATAGGCATAGGCGAAGTTTGAGACTGGTCAAAGCCAAGTGGGGCGGGAGCGGTCATAGCGGGTAGCTCATCACAATAGCGTCTTCACGCTGGCCATGCGCGCTGGGGTAGTAGGCTTTGCGCTGGCCTACCCGGCGAAAGCCAAAGGCCTCGTACACCGTGCAGGCGCGGGCGTTGCCCACCCGCACTTCAAGCCACAGCCATTGCGCGCCCACGCCGCGCGCCCACAGCACCAGTGCATCGAGCATCACGCGCGACCAGCCTTGGCGCTGGTGCTGGGGCGCTACCGTAATGTTGAGCAAATGCACTTCGTCCACGCCCTGCATGGCCACCATGTAGCCTAGCAGTTCGCTCTGGTTGCCTGGCCCGTTGCCCGCTGCGCCGCCCACCAGGTTCAAGCACAGGTAGCCTGCGTTGATGCTGTCGGTCATATTGCCCGCTGTCCACGGCCAGGGGTAGATGGCGCGCTCGGTGTGCATCACCTGGGTCAGCGCATGGGCCTGCATGGGCTCTAGGCGGGCCTCGCGCAGGTCCATCAGCTGCGCCAGGGGCGTGGCGGCGGGGTTGGGCAGGGCGCTCATGGGCTGAGCGCCTCACGTTCGGCCGTGGTTTGCGCCACTTTGTCGCGCACATACAGTGGCAGTGCGTCTTGCGCGTCTACCAGGCCGCCTTGGGCTACCAGATGCGGGGCCAGGCGCAGCATGGCGGTGGCCGTGGGCAGACAGGCTACGTAAGGCGCAGCCAGCACGGCAGCGCTGAGTTGGGCATCGCAGGCCGGGCGAATATTGCCTGCCAGCACGATGCCGTCTGCGGGGCCATGCAGGACGATATTTGGAGGTGTTTTAAGGCTAACGCCCAAGGAAATGCTGCATGAGTAGCTATTAAAAACATAGTGCGCTGTATACACCTCGCCCATGCGCGCGTCCAGCGCGGCGCACACCACGCTGGGTTGCTGCACTGCACTCTGGCTGTGGCTGTGGCGGGCCTCTTCGGCCAGTGCCATCAGGGTGTCGATGGGCAGCAGTTTCACACCGGCAGCAAAAGCCAAGCCCTGGGCTACGGCGCAAGCCGTGCGCAGCCCGGTGAACGAGCCGGGGCCGCGGCCAAAAGCAATCGCATCGAGCTGGTTTAGCTGCAGCCCAGCCTGTTGCAATAAGCCCAAAATAGCCGGAATCAAGGTGCTAGATGTGTGCGCACCCCCTGCACCCAGGTGGGTCAACACCTGCCCGCCGTGCTGCAGGGCAATGTGCATGACTTCGGTAGAGGTGTCAAAGGCCAGTAGCTTCATGGTGGCTAGGCTTTCGAGCTGGCGGCGGCG
>JAYSRE010000032.1:0-5168 GCA_043721235.1 Polaromonas sp.
TTTTATGCAAGCCCTGTACGACCTGCCGGCCCCGGCCAAACTTAACCTGTTTTTACACATTACAGGCCGCCGCGCGGACGGCTATCACTTGCTGCAATCGGCTTTTATGCTGATCGACTGGTGCGACAGCCTCGACCTGGCCCTGCGGCCCGATGGCACCATTAGCCGTGAAGACATTGCGCCAGCCCTAACCCACGGTGCGCTGCCTGCAGACGATTTATGCGTTCGCGCGGCCCGCGCTTTGCAAACCGCCACTGGCACCCACTATGGCGTGCACATTGGCCTGACCAAGCGCATCCCCACCCAGGCCGGCTTGGGCGGCGGCTCGTCTGATGCCGCCACTTGCCTTTTGGCCTTGAACCGGCTGTGGCATCTGCACCTGCCGCTGGCAGATTTAGAGCGCATTGGCCTGCAGCTGGGTGCGGATGTGCCCTTCTTTTTGCGCGGCAGCAACGCGTGGGTAGAAGGTGTGGGCGAGCAAATCACCCCGCTAGACCTGTCCGCCGCGCGGTTTGTCGTGGTTAAACCCGCACAGGGCTTGTCTACCCCAGCCATTTTTGGCCATCCGGCGCTCAAACGCGATTCTGCACATGCTATAATCTCAGGCTTCGCTGAACGTCAATATAACTTCGGTTCTAATGATTTACAGCCCGTAGCTGAGGTTTTAAACCCCCAAGTAACGCAGGCACTTGATACCCTGCGCGCCCAAGGTTTACAGCCCAAGATGACGGGTTCTGGCAGTGCAGTGTTTGCTAAGCTTTCAGGCGACGAAAATTTAGCACCTGCGCAGCAAGATTGGCAGCAAGTTGTGTGCGGTAATTTAATGGTGCATCCTTTAATAGGGTGGGCGTAAAACAAACTACCGTCCCAACAAACTAAGTTTCGGCCAGTGCAAACTGGCCCGTGTAGGGGAGTCGCCAAGCTGGTTAAGGCACTGGATTTTGATTCCAGCATGCGAAGGTTCGAGTCCTTCTTCCCCTGCCACGAGTTTTTGAGTAATCACCTTTGAAATCAACATCGCATCACAATCTATGAGCGCACTGCACCCCGATTTCATGGTTTTTACCGGCAACGCCAACCCTGTGATGGCCCAAGAGATTGCCGCACAACTTAACATTGAGCTTGGCGCCGCCAGCATAGGCCGTTTTTCTGATGGTGAAGTCACTGTCGAGATTAACCAGAACGTGCGCGCCCGCGACGTGTTTGTAGTGCAGTCCACCTGCGCGCCCACCAACGACAATTTAATGGAACTGCTGGTGATGGTCGATGCGCTCAAACGCGCCTCTGCCGAACGCATCAGCGCCGTCATCCCCTACTTTGGCTACGCCCGCCAAGACCGCCGCCCGCGCTCAAGCCGCGTGCCCATTACCGCCAAAGTAGTGGCCAACCTGCTGCAAACCGTCGGTGTCACGCACATCCTCACCATGGACCTGCATGCCGACCAAATTCAAGGTTTTTTTGACATTCCGGTTGACAACATTTACGCCTCGCCTGTGTTGCTAAACGACCTGCGCAAGCAAAAATACGAAGACCTGATTGTGGTGTCGCCCGATGTGGGCGGTGTGGTACGTGCCCGCGCGCTGGCCAAGCAGCTGGGCTGCGATTTGGCCATCATCGACAAGCGCCGCCCCAAGGTCAATGTGTCGGAGGTCATGCATGTGATTGGCGAGATCGAAGGGCGCAACTGCGTCATCATGGACGACATGATCGACACCGCTGGCACGCTGGTCAAAGCGGCTGAAGTTTTAAAAGAACGCGGCGCTAAAAAAGTCTATGCCTACTGCACCCACGCAGTATTTAGCGGCCCTGCCATTGACCGCATAGCCAAAGGTGGCGCGCTGGACGAAGTGGTTATTACCAACACCATTCCGCTGTCAGAAGCCGCCAAAGCCTGCAATAAAATTCGCCAGCTGTCGGTAGCCCCTTTGATAGCTGAAACCATCTCGCGCATTGCCAAAGGCGAGTCAGTGATGAGCCTGTTTTCTGAACAAGACAATCTGTTTTAAATAATTTACCCTGGGTGCACAACCCAGGTTAACAAAGGCTGGTGGGTGCCGCAAAACCCACCGCGCGTTGCCAGCTGCGTTATGCACTGTGCAACTTTTTAAGAACCGAAGCACACTGGTCGCGGTGGGCTTTTTTAGGAGTTGATTATGAAATTTACCGCTTTTGAGCGTTCAAAGCAAGGTACGGGTGCGAGCCGCCGTCTGCGCACTTCGGGCAAAGCCCCTGGTATCGTATACGGTGGAACCGTAGCGCCGCTGCTGATCGAAATCGATCACAACGCGCTGTGGCATGCCCTGAAAAAAGAAGCCTTCCACGCCACCGTGCTGGACATGGACTTTGCAGGTGCAGAGCACAAAGTGCTGCTGCGCGACGTGCAATACCACCCCTACAAACAACTGGTTTTGCACATCGACTTTCAACGCGTCGATGCCAACACCAAGCTAACCATGCGCGTGCCACTGCATTACAGCGGTGATGCTGAGTCGCCAGCGGTCAAAACTGACAACTGCTTGATCAACCACGTGGCCAATGAAATTACCGTCATCTGCCTACCCGCAGACCTGCCAGAGTTCATTAACGTAGATTTGTCAGGCCTGAAAAAGGGTATGTCTTTGTACGTAGCCGATGTCAAGCTGCCCAAAGGCGTCAAAGCCGTCACTAAAGGCACCGCCAACCCTGTGCTCGTGTCCGTGGTGGTCCAAGCCGCTGAAGAAGAAGCCCCAGCCGCTGGCGCCGCACCTGCGGACGCCAAAGGCAAAGCAGGCGCCAAAGCCCCAGCCAAGGCCGCACCTAAGGCCGATGCCAAAGCAGCACCGGCCAAGGCACCTGCTAAGAAGTAAGCCCCTAGCTTGCTACAAAAGCCCACTTCGGTGGGCTTTTTTTATGCCTCGCACCACAAGCAATTCAGTTTAACAACCCACGATAATCCTACCCATGATCAAACTGTTTGTTGGCTTGGGCAACCCGGGCCCTGAATACGACGCTACGCGGCATAACGCGGGGTTTTGGCTGATAGATGCGCTGGCGCGGGAGCTTAAATGCACGCTGTCGTACGAAAAAAGCTATTTTGGCATGCTGGCCAGCACGGTGGTGCAAGGACACAAAGTGTGGCTGCTGCAGCCGCAAACGTTTATGAACCTTTCGGGCAAGTCGGTGGGGGCGCTGGCCAAATACTTCAAGATTGCACCCCAGGAGATACTGGTGGCGCATGACGAGCTGGATATAGTGCCGGGTCAGGCCAAAATCAAGCTGGGCGGCAGCCATGCGGGGCACAACGGACTGCGTGACATCCATGCCCAGCTGGGCACCGACCAGTACTGGCGGCTGCGCATTGGCATTGGCCATCCGGGGGTCAAGAGCGAGGTGATTCACTGGGTTTTAAAGAAACCTTTGGCCGAGCACCGTAGTGCGATAGACGAAACGATAGACCGCTGTGTGCGGGCGCTGCCGCACTACTTAGGCGGTGAAATGGACAAAGCCATGGTGGTGGTGCACACCACCAAACCACCCCGCCCCAAGCCGCCGCGCACCGTGCACAGCTTGCCGGTGCCCGCCCTCCCAATGCTGCCCGCCACCGAAGTAGGCGGTAAAGCTTCGGTAGACTAGTTTTAAGGGCGTTTTAGCCCTACCGCCCAAGGAAATGCTAGATAGTTAGCTATGTATTTAGTAGTATTGTGAAATGCTGCAAGGCTACACTCAAGCGGCGCAAACGCACAAAAAGCAGTCCTGCAATCTACCAAAGCCCTGAACTAAACAGCCTGCAGGGCCTGCAAAAAACTGCGGCTCCACCAGTGCACATCAAACCTCACAATGTCGGCCAACAGCTGCTGGTGCCGCTCTTGGCGCTCTGGCAGCGGCATGTGCAACGCGCGCTGAATGGCCTGGGCGGTGCCGTGGGTGTCGTAAGGGTTAACCAGCAAAGCTTGGGTCAGCTGCTCTGCTGCACCGGCAAAGCGTGACAGTACCAGCACGCCGGGGTTTGCAGCGTCTTGGGCCACGATAAACTCTTTGGCCACCAGGTTCATGCCATCGCGCAGCGGGGTGACCAGCCCTACGCGGGCCGCGCGGCACAGGCCGGGCAGGCGCTTGCGGGCTACCGTGCGGTGAATGTAGCGCACGGGTATCCAGTCCAGCGTGCCAAAGTCGCCATTAATGGCACCGCACAGGCCCTCTAGCTCCCGGCGAATGTCTGCGTAGGTGCCTAGCGTCTCGCGGCTGGGAGAGGCTATTTGTACCAGCGTGGCATGGTGCAAATTCTCTGGGTACTGCTCTAGCAGCATGCGAAATGCGCGAATGCGGTGGGCGATGCCTTTGGAATAGTCCAGCCGGTCAATGCCGATCAGCACACGGCGGCGGGCATACTGCTCTTGCATGGTGGTGTAGCTGTCGATGGCTTCTTTGGTTTCGGCCAAGCGGGCAAACTCTGCGGCATCTAGCCCTATGGGAAAGGCCTGCACATGCACGGTGCGGCTGTGCAGGCTAAAGTACTGTGCGTCTGCACTGGGCAAGGCAGATGCGCGAATGACGCTGGTGGATGGGGTTGCCTCCTGCACGCCCAGCTCTTGCTGCACGTACAGCGAAAAATTCAACACGTCGGCTTGGCTTTGAAAACCCACCACATCGTAGGCAAACAACTGCGCCATCAGCCACTGGTGCTGCGGTATGGCGCTAAGGACAACGGGGGGCGGCAAGGGGATGTGCAGGAAAAACCCCATGCGCAAGGTGCAGCCTAGCGCGCGCAGCTCTGCGGCCAGGGGAATCAGGTGGTAGTCGTGAATCCACACCACGTCCCCCGGCTGCAGCAGGGGCAGCAGCTTGCGGGCAAAAAGGCGATTGACGTGGCGGTAACCTTCAAAGAAAGCGGCGTTAAAGTCGGCCAAATCAAGCCGGTTTAAAAACACGGGCCACAGCACGGCGTTGCTGTAGCCCAGGTAGTAGGTGTCGTACGCTTGGGTGCTCAAATCCAATGTGGCCAGCTGCACTTTGCCAGTGCGCTGAAGGTGCACAGGGGCATCATCAGCGCCGGGAGCAGTAGCCACTTTGCCACTCCAGCCCAACCACAGGCCCCCGGTGGCTTCCAGGGCCTGGCCTACGGCTACTGCCAAGCCGCCAGCGGCGCTTTTGCGCGGGTCGGCCACCCGGTTTGACACCACCACCACACG
>JAYSRE010000033.1:0-5165 GCA_043721235.1 Polaromonas sp.
GATAAAGTTTTGGTCTTTCAGGGCGGCAAAGCGCTTAAAGTCAGCGGCGGCCAGGTCGCGGTTGGTGCTGGCGGCAGCCACCAAGGCGCGGGCAGCGTCGGTGGCCAGCTTGTAGTCTTGCGGGTCTATCTGTGCCAGCACTTGGCCTGCTGCAACACGCTGGCCCACTTCGGCTTGGCGTTTGGTAATTTTGCCAGCCACCCTAAAACCTAGCCGCGACTCTACCCTGGCGCGCACTTCGCCAGAGTACTCGTAGTTAGCCTCTAAGCCGCCCAAGCCTATTTGCTGCACCTTGACCGCGCGCACCGGCTCAGCCTGTGGCGCAGGTTTACTGCAGGCTGACAGACCAGCCAGCAAAGAGATTGCTATAATTATAATAGCTACTCGTGTAGCGTTTTCTTGGGCGATAGGCATAAAAGGCTTTAAAAACATAGAAGTGATCGACATACGTAGCTCGCTAATGACTGACTGGTTAGTAATTTATAACAAGCCGCTGGGTTTGTCAAGGCAAGGTACGGTAAAAATACCGTGTTTTGCAAACTCCGCGCGGCATACACCCAGCACTGAAAAACACCCCTTTCAAATTTCAGACACGCAAGTGACAACCCTAAGCCCCAGCAGCCGTCTCTCGCGTGACAATGGCAGGCAACACAGTCACCCACAAGACCGCCCATGGACGAACCTATCCTTACCATCGACGAACGCGAGGCGATCAATTCTGGTCGCTGGTTTTCATCCCTCACACCCAGCCTACGGCACGACATACTGCGATGCACTTACGTCAAACGCTACAAAGAAGGCGAGCTAATCTGCGCACGCGGCGACACGGCCGACGAATGGATAGCCTGCGCGCGCGGTGCACTGCGGGTGTCCAGCACCTCGGTGTCGGGCAAGCTGGTGACGCTGGCCTA
Organism: Polaromonas sp.; assembly: GCA_043721235.1. Lineage (GTDB taxonomy): Bacteria > Pseudomonadota > Gammaproteobacteria > Burkholderiales > Burkholderiaceae_C > JAAFIP01. Next base: position 912 of record JAYSRE010000033.1, read on the forward strand.
TGTAGAGCCGGGTATTTGGATGGGTGATGTCAGCATGTTTGACGGCGACCGCCGCACCCACGACGTGTATGCACGCGGTGACACCTCTATTGTGTGCGTGGCGCGTGCCGATTTTCGCAAAATTTTGGCCAGTCATGTCGAGCTGTACGAGGCACTGATGCGCCTGCAGGCCCGCCGCATCCGCCTGCTGTTTGGTTTGGTTGAAGACTTAAATACCTTGCCCCTGCGCGCCCGTCTGGCCAAGCAGCTGGTGCACTTGGTGCGCAGCTACGGCGTGCCCAGCTTAAGCAATAACGAAGAAATGCGCATTGGCCTGCACCTGGCACAAGAAGAGCTGGCGCAGCTGCTGGGCGCATCGCGCCAGCGCGTGAACCAAGAGCTCAAAGCGATGGAGCGCGAAGGGATTATTCGCGTTGAACCCGCAGGGCTGGTTATTTGCCAGCGCGATGCACTGAAGAAAATTGGAGATGCCGATGTTTAAATGCATTGCGGCGTTGGCATGTCCATCAGGCCTATCAGGCCTACTGAGCCCAGCACCATGAGCGAGTTTGACCATTTTGTAGGCACCCGCGCGGTGGGCGAAAAAAACGCCTTTGACATTGCCGGGCTCAGTGCCTGGTTAGCCGTTAATTTGGACGGCTTTGCGGGTCCTTTGACAGTAGAAATGTTCAAGGGCGGCCAGTCAAACCCTACCTACAAGCTCATTACGCCAGCCAAATCGTATGTGATGCGGGCTAAACCGGGTCCGGCGGCCAAACTATTGCCCTCTGCCCATGCCATTGAGCGCGAGTTTGCAGTGATGCGCGCTCTGTACGGCACCGACGTGCCGGTAGCGCAAATGCACTGCCTGTGCGAAGACGAGTCTGTCATTGGCCGCGCTTTTTATATTATGGAGTTTGTTGCAGGCCGCGTGCTGTGGGACCAAGCCCTGCCCGGCATGACCCCGGCAGAGCGCGGCGCAATCTACGCAGAGATGAACCGTGTTCAAGCCGCTCTGCACAGTGTGAACTTTAGCCAGCGCGGCCTGGCGGGCTTCGGCAAGCCCGGTAACTATTTTGAGCGCCAAATCGGCCGCTGGAGCAAGCAGTACCAAGCCAGTGTTACCACGCCAATACCCGAGATGGACCAACTGATTGAATGGTTGCCCACCCACATCCCTGCCAGCGCACGCGACGAAAGCAAAGCCAGTATCGTGCACGGCGACTACCGGCTAGACAACATGGTCTTTCACCCAACGCAGCCGCGCGTGCTGGCGGTGTTGGACTGGGAGCTGTCTACCCTGGGCCACCCGCTGGCCGACTTTAGCTACCACTGCATGGCCTGGCACATCCCGCCCGGTGCGTTTCGCGGTATCGGCGGGCTAGACCATGCCGCTTTAGGCATACCCAGCGAGGCTGATTACATCCGCATGTATTGCCAGCGTACCGGCCAGCACACGCCAGAGGCACTCAAAGCGGACTGGAATTTTTATCTGGCCTACAACCTTTTTCGCATTGCCGCTATCTTGCAAGGCATCGCCAAGCGTGTCGAAACCGGCACCGCAGCCAGCGCACAGGCGGTCTCGTCTGCCGCAGGCGCCGGGCCGCTGGCACAGATGGCTTGGTCGTTTGCTTTGAAGGCTCATTAATTACTGAATACAAATACCGAACTGCTGAATTACCGAATTACCGGACGCGAAGGGCGCGAAGGTTGCGCGAAGGACGCTAAAAAGAGAAAGAAAATGGATACAAAAAAATAAAAACGAATTGAGATGATTGGATTAATCTTTCAACCAAATTTGAATTTTTTAACTTAATTTTATTTTTTTATTAATTAAATTGTGATTCTCTTTTTATCTTCTTTCGCGTCCTTCGCGCAACCTTAGCGCCCTTCGCGTCCAAAATCTTCTGACTTATAACCCCACACGGAGACCACACATGGATTTCGACTACTCACCCCGTACTAAAGACCTGCAAGCCAAGCTGCTGGCTTTTTTTGACGCCCACATTTATCCTAATGAGAAGTCGTACCACGACGAAATTGAAGCGAACACCGCCGCAGGTAAGCGTTGGACACCGCTGCAAACCATTGAAAAGCTCAAACCCATTGCGCAAAAGCAGGGCCTGTGGAACCTTTGGCTGCCGCGCGACACTGCAGAGATTGCCGGCTTTGGCGGTGACCCGTTATTTGGCGGCGCAGGGCTGACGAACCAAGAATACGCGCCCCTGGCCGAGACCATGGGCCGTGTGGTGTGGGCCAGCGAAGTGTTTAACTGCTCTGCCCCCGACACGGGCAACATGGAAACCATTGCCCGCTACGGCTCGCCTGCGCTGCGCGACCGCTGGCTCAAGCCGCTGTTGCGCGGTGAAATCCGCTCAGCCTTTGCCATGACCGAGCCTGATGTCGCCTCGTCCGACGCAACCAATATCGCCACCCGCGTAGTGCGCCAGGGCAATGACTACAAAATTGACGGCCGCAAATGGTGGATCAGCGGCGCTGGCGACCCGCGCTGCGCCGTGTACATCGTAATGGGCAAGAGCGACCCCGACGCACCACGCCACAGCCAGCAAAGCATGGTCATCGTGCCCGCAGACACACCGGGCATCAAAGTGGTACGCCCGCTGACTGTGTTTGGCTACGACGATGCACCCCACGGCCACTGCGAAATGACGTTTACCAACGTGCGCGTGCCTGCTGAGAACATGCTACTAGGCGAAGGCCGTGGTTTTGAGATCGCCCAAGGCCGCTTAGGCCCCGGACGTATTCACCACTGCATGCGCCTGGTAGGTTTGGCCGAGCGTGCGCTGGAGCTGATGTGCAAGCGCGCCTCCAGTCGCATAGCTTTTGGCAAACCCGTGGCCGCGCAAACCGTGACGCAAGAGCGCATTGCCGAGGCGCGCTGCCGCATCGACATGGCGCGTTTGCTCACTTTAAAAACAGCGTGGCTGATGGACATAGGCGGCAACAAGCTGGCCAAAAACGACATCGCCATGATCAAAGTGGTAGCCCCCAGCATGGCCTGCCAGGTGATCGACTGGGCCATGCAAGCCCACGGCGGCGGCGGTATGTGCGACGATTTTCCGCTGGCCTACTCTTACACCGCAGCGCGCACCCTGCGTTTTGCCGACGGCCCCGACGAAGTGCACCGCAATGCCATCGCCAAACTGGAGCTGGGCAAATATGCGCTAGAAAAACGCGAGGTAGACATGCCCATTACACGTAGCTAGCGCGCTACGAAGCGACATCCGTACGCAACCCCCGCAGCGCAATCTCGCAGGCGGTGGTAAACAAAGTGGTGGCGTGCTCTAGTGTGGGCATGTCACCCTCGACGCACTGAATCCGCAAATACGCTTTGCCACGCAGCAGCATCAGTATTTTGGGCATGGCAGGGTCTAGGTTCGGCCAGGCCATCAGGCTGTCGGCCAGCTCTTTGCTCACCCATGCCATGGCATGCTCTTGCTTGTCGGCCAGTATGGCATAGTTGTTTAAAAACGGGTCGCCCAGACCTTGCCAGCCTACTTCTTCATAGATCGACAGCCAGCGCATTTCTTCGGGCAGGTTAGGGTCGGCAATGGTTTGCAAGGTGTCGGTGTACAGGGCAAAAGCACGTTTGTCTAAATCGTTTTTAAGTTGGCGGGTCATCACCATCACCGCGACGTCGTCGCGCACACCCAGGTCGGCGCGGGCACGCAGCTCCAGGCCATTGATAAAGTCGCGTGAAGGCTTGCCCTGCTCTATGCGCCAGGCCTTGCCGCCCACTTTGCCTTCTACTTGGTAGCCTCCACGGCCATCACTGCGCTGAGCAAAACTCAGGCCTTGCATATTGGCCCATTCAGACACTTTGCCGCCTGAACTTTGGCTTTGGCCGGACTTGGCGGGTGTTTGTTGGGTTGCCGTTTTAGCAGATGTTTTAACATCTGGTGTGCGGCCCAAGCCTAATGCGTTTTTAATTGCGTCAAACATAATTTTGCATTTTGCTCTAAAGTACGTTTTAGAAAAGGATTTACCCCATGTTACAACTATATTCATGGCCCACACCCAACGGCCACAAAATTCACATCATGCTGGAAGAGTGCAAGCTTGCCTACGCAGTGGTGCCTGTAGATATTGGCGCAGGCGACCAGTTCAAACCAGATTTTCTGAAAATCAGCCCCAATAATAAAATGCCTGCCTTGGTAGACACTGACGGGCCGGACGGCAAACCGATATCCTTGTTCGAGTCAGGGGCCATATTGATCTACTTGGCTGCCAAAACTGGTAAATTCATGCCCAAAA
>JAYSRE010000034.1:0-14523 GCA_043721235.1 Polaromonas sp.
CGATGACCAAACAAAAGGGCAATCTCCACCAATGTCTGGTCAGTGTCTTTCAAAATCAGCCGATTCAGCCTCGCTTTGCTATGTGGGCTGAGTAGTTACAAAAAGTGAGTTGTATTCGGTTAACGAGAAGCCCCCAGCATAGCGTTGCACAAAATATCGTTTAATCTGCTTTGGTAGCCACTGCCTTGGCTTTTGAGCCATTCCAGCACGTCGGCATCACCCCGCACGGAGTGCTGTTATTTGATGGGGCGGTAAAGCTTGCCGCGCTGCGCGCCTTGCCAGTGTTTGCGCTGAGTCCCGGGTGAATTTGTAGACTTTGTGGCTAACGCGTATCATTGGCGCATGCTGGATACAACTTTCATCACTATCAACCCGAATATATTGGGCGGCACGCCTGTGTTTGCGGGCACACGCGTGCCGGTGCGGATTTTGTTTGAATACATCGAAACGGGCGAAACTTTGGCTGAGTTTTTGGATGAGTTTCCGTCGGTGTCGCGCGATATGGCGCAGGGTGTGTTGCAAGAGGCCAAGCAGGCCATAGTGCATGCGCATTCTGCTTGATGAGTCGATACCGAGAAAGCTCGGGTTCGCACTGCCCGGCCACTTTGTGCGTACGGTGCAGTTGATGGGCTGGAGTGGTTTGGTCAATGGCAAGCTGCTGACCGCTGCTGCTGGTGAGTTTGATGTGCTGATCACGGGCGACCGAAATATGCAGTACCAGCAAAGTGCCAGCCAACTGCCCATGTCGGTCGTGGTGCTGATTGCGCCCAACAATAAGCTGGAGAGTTTTTTGCCACTGGTGGGCAAACTGCTCGGCACCTTGGCCACGTTGCAAGAGCCCACTTTTATCCAGCTAAAAGCCGAAGAATAGCTATTTATTTTATAGCTGCTCCCGCGATATTCTATTGGGCTGCAGCTTATTTACTCTTCGAAAGTAGATTGCATGCGCTTAACGAGAAGCCCCCAGCATGGGGCTCGAAAAATATCGTTTAGTCTGTTTTGGTAGCCACTACCTTGGCTTTTCAGCCATCGCAGCACGTCGGCATCTACCCGCACGGTTAGCTGCTGTTTGATGGGGCGATAAAACTTGCCGCGCTGTGCGCCCTGCTAGTCTTTGCATTGGGTGGCAGGCAAGTCAGAGAAGTCAATTTCGCCTTCTGGCTTGGCAGCCAGCGCGGCCAGCTCTTTACGAACCGAATCAGGTACTTTGTTCATCAGACATGCAAAGGCTGCGCCGTCAATTTGACACCCAAGGCTTTGCACACCCGTGCAATGGTGTCAAAGCGTGGCTGCGCGTCGGCGTGCAAGGCTTTGTACAGCGCCTTGCGGCCGATACCTGCGTCTTGCGCAATCTGGGCCATGCCCCGCGCGCGCGCAATGTCGCCTGACGCCGCAGCCAGCAGGCCGGGGCTGCCGTCTTCCAGCATGTCGGTTAGGTAGTCTGCGATGGATTGCTTGTCGTCTAGGTATTTGGCGGGGTCGAATGGGGTGGTTTTAATGGTCATGGTAGGTCGCCTATCGTGGTTTGCGCGGCTTTAAGCTGCGCGGCTTTCAGAATGGATGCCAGTTCTATGGCGCGGTCAATGTCTTTTTGCTGGTTGGACTTGTCGCCCCCGCCTAGCGCTAACACCAGCACGGTGTCCATTTATTGGCTGGCGCGGGGGCTTTTGTGAAGGTGTAGCATGCGGGCGACGTATGTGCCTAATGTGCCGTCAGGCGTTGGCGGGTGGCAACTTTCTCTTCAGCTTAGCGTTTAGGGGTTGTGCCTTGCGTCCGAAGCGGCAGTAACTGTGGCGGTCTTTACATCAAACAGGCAATAAATCATAAATCGAAAACGATTGGACGCTGTACGGTAAAAGCCAAGGCGTGACTTGGGGCTCAGTCCGCGATGACTCAAGTCATGACGACTGATTTCAAATCCCCAAACTCTTTATTAAGCGCATTTATCATGGTCATGCACCAATGGGCTTGGATGTCGCGTGCGTTCTGCTGCTAAGCAGAAAAACTTATGCTCTACATATTTTTTAAAGAAAAGTGCCTACCGCCCAAGTAAATGCTGGATTAGTAGCTATTTAATTAATAGCACATAGGATGCAACCCATCTAGCTTTCATTGCGCTTTGCCTGCGCGCGTGGGGCTATCGCTACGGGTGCGGTGGCCATGCGGGGGGCTTTTTTCCAGGCGGGGCCTAGCATGCGCATGCCGCGCACGCGCTTGACGGCCGTGATGCAGTAGGCAGCGCCCAAAATAGGCCAGTAACGTGCGCCCAATGTGTCCATCCAGGCGGTGCGGTCTAGCCAGCTTTGGCTGCGCACGGCGGGGCGGTAGCAGCCAAAGCTGCCCGATTCAACCTCAAAGCTGAGCAGGCGCAGCCAGTCCCGCAGCCGCCAGTAGCCAATCATGTCGCCGCTGTCGGGCAAATACAAGCTGCCTACGCCTGCTTTGATGGCCATGCGCCCGCGCTGTTGGCGCCAGCCCCATAAACTGGTGGGGTTAAGCCCGCAAATAACCACCCGGCCCTCGGGCACCAGCACGCGGGCGGCCTCGCGCAGGGTGGCATGCGGGTCTAGGCTGAACTCTAGCGTGTGGGGCATCACCAGCAAGTCCAGGCTGGCTTCGGCAAACGGCAAGGCAGAAAAGTCGCACACCAAAGAGGTTGAAGAACCCGGCCCTGCATGGCCCAGAGCCAGCCATTGGTGCGGCATGCGGTTGGCCTGCAGGCCCGCAATATCGCTCCAGCCAAGCTGCAGGGCGTGGTAGCCAAACACGTCGGCCACGGCCGCGTCTATTTGGGCACGTTCCCATTGCAGTAAATACTGCCCCGGTGGTGTAAGCAGCCAATTTTGCAAAGTGGTATCTTGCAAACCTATAATTTGATCAACCATGAAGCTTATTGCCCTACCCGCGTTTACTGACAACTACATTTGGATGCTGCACGACGACCGCAGGGCTTTGGTGGTAGACCCTGGCGACGCAGATGTGGTACTAGATGCCCTGGCCCGCTTGTCGTTGCAACTGGACACTATTTTAGTCACGCACCACCACGCTGACCATACCGGCGGCGTAGCAGCCCTGCGAGATGCTTGCAAAGCTAGCGTGTATGGCCCCGAACGTGAAACCATGCCTGAGCCGATTCGCCGCTTAAGCCACGGCGACGCTGTGCAAACCTTGGGCCATACTTTCGAGGTGATTGATGTGCCGGGCCATACTGCTGGGCATATTGCCTACTACTGCGCAGCACCGTTAGATATACCAGCACCGTTGCTGTTTTGCGGCGACACGCTGTTTTCTGGCGGCTGCGGGCGGCTGTTTGAAGGCAGCCCGGCGCAAATGCTGCACTCGCTAGGCCAGCTGGCCGCCCTGCCCGGCAGCACCCGCGTGTGCTGCACCCACGAATACACCCTGTCTAACCTGCGTTTTGCCCGCGCAGTGGAACCTAACAACGCGGCGCTGGCGCAATACGAGCTTGACTGCACCAACCTGCGCGCGCGGGGTGACAGCACCTTGCCCAGCAGCATTGCGCTGGAGCGGCAGATCAACCCTTTTTTGCGCAGTACCGAACCCGAAGTCATTCAATCGGCCCAACAATTTGACCCTAATGCCCACGATACGCTAGGCGTGTTTACGGCCATTCGCCAATGGAAAAACAAGTTTTGATGAGCTTTTATGCACACCCTCAGCGCCTTAAGTTTGCGCAGCCAGACAGCCAGCTGCGACCTTGCAACAGCCACAGCAACCACCACCATAACCTCAACTACAGGATGCCCGCCTTCATCTTGGCCGCCGTGCTGCTGGGCTTGGCTACCCAAGTCTTAGCCCAAACCAGTACCGGCAACCCAGCCGACAAACAGCCACCCGCCCCTGTGGTGGACGCCAGCCCGGCCATTATTGTGCGGCCTGCCTTAGGCGGCCCCGCTAGCGGCGCAGCTGCAAGAACCGAACCCGCCGTGCCCATGCAACCGATGGCAAAACCTACGGTTCCTACAGCGCCTGCAACAACGCCCCTAACAACGTCCCCAGTAGCAGAGCCCGCTGCTGCTGAAGAGCCCCCGCTGGTAGCCACCCGCCCCACCAATGATGCCGACCTGTGGGCCCGCATTCGCCGTGGCTACGCCATGCCCAACCTGCAAAGCGACCTGGTGGCCAGCCAAGAGCAGTGGTACGCCAGCCGCGCCAGCTACATCACCCGCATGACCGAGCGGTCCAACAAATACCTCTACCACATCGTTGAAGAGCTAGAGCGGCGCAACATGCCCACCGAGCTGGCCCTGCTACCTTTCATTGAAAGCGCCTTTAACCCCCAAGCAGTCTCCAGCGCCAAAGCTGCAGGCATGTGGCAGTTTATGCCCGCTACAGGGCGTGATTTTTCACTGAAGCAAAACATCTTTCGCGACGACCGGCGCGACGTATTAGCCTCCACCCGTGCCGCACTAGACTACTTGCAAAAGCTGCACCGCATGTTTGGCGACTGGCACCTGGCCCTGGCCGCCTACAACTGGGGCGAAGGCTCGGTGCAACGCGCCATCAACAAAAATACCAAAGACGGCTTAGGCGTGGGCTACCTTGACCTGAACATGCCCAACGAGACGCGCAACTATGTGCCCAAGCTGCAGGCGGTAAAAAATATCGTGCTAACCCCCTCGCTTTTTAACACCAGCTTGCCTGAGATTCCTAACCACCCGTATTTTCAAAGCGTGCCACTGGCCCGCGATTTGGACGTAGCCTTGGCCGCCAAGCTGGCTGAAATCAAACTTGACGACTTTAAGCAGCTCAACCCCTCGGCCAACAAGCCGGTGCTGTTTGCATCACTCACCAAGCAAATTTTGCTGCCCTGGGACAACGCAGGCATTTTTGAACGCAACCTGTCTATTCACAACGGCCAAACCGCTGGCTGGACGGTATGGACCGCCCCTACCACCATGAAAGCTGCCGACGCTGCCCGCCGTGTGGGCATGCTTGAGGCGCAGTTTCGTGAGATCAACCGCATCCCACCGCGCATGCTGATTAAAGCGGGCTCTACCCTGCTGGTACCGCGCGGTGCGGCGCAGCAAAAAGACGTGACCGAACAAGTGGCCGACAACGGCCAAATCAGCTTGGCGCCTGAGATTGTCTTGGTCAAGCAAAGCGTCAAGCTGCGCAAGGCAGATACTGTAGCCAATATTGCCAGCCGCTACAAGGTCAGCGCGACCTCCCTGGCAGGTTGGAACAAAACCAGCGCCAACGGCAGCTTTAAGGCTAAACAGGTGGTGGTGCTGTATTTGCCCAAACAGGCACGGGGCGCTGGCACAAGGAAAGCGGCCCAAAGCAGCAAAGTGGCCCGGGGCAGCAAAGTGGTCAGAAGCAGCACCAAGGCAGCCACAAAACCCACAAAACCCACAAAACCTAGCACACTACGCGCAGGCAAAGCAGCTTCAACCACTGCTAAAAAACCACTTAAACGCTGAATAAGTCACACTAATCCATTGTTTGTAGTGGGTTAAGGGTACGAACAGGCACGCTGCGGGCTGCAGTCGCAACAACGAATGCATAATAAAGTGTTATGTATGCACGGAAGAAGTGCGCGCACCTTTAATGTGCGCACTGCCCTCGGGCCAAGCATTAAGCGCGACTGGCAGGAGCCAGAGCACATTGTTACTTTATGGGCACGCTACAGCCAGCTTGCCCATGTTAGCTTTCAACTATCAGTTTGTCCTTGCTTGCCTGTTCATGTTCGCCCTATCCTCATTTGCACTGCCACTGCGCAGTTTATTCAAACACGCTGCCCAAGTGTTTCTATTGCTGATCGCTAGCCTGCACGCTAGCGGGGCCATGGCGCAAAACAACACGCCTGCGGTAAAAGTGCTGCGCACACTGGCTTGGATTGCACCAGCGCAAAGCACGCTGGCCAACGCGCAGGCTTTGCCTGCCAGCCTTTGGCAAAATTTCGATCCCCAAACCACTTACCCATTGAAAGAAGGTAATGCTTTGTGGGTGCAACTGCAGCTGTCTGTCAGCGCGCCTTCGCAGGGCTGGACTGTTAAGCTGCCCAAGCCTTATATCAACCGCATCGAACTGCATCTGGCTGCGCAGCCCGTTCAGGCAGCAGGAGACATGGTTCCCAGCACCCAGTGGCCCACGCGCGGCTTGCATCCACAGTTTGCATTGCCTGCGCTGGCGGTAGGCGAGCAAATGGTATTTCTTAAAATCACCAACGATGTTGCAGTTAATTTCGCGTTGCAAGTAGCCAGCGCGCAAGACAGTCAAATTGACAACCTGAAACATATTGGGCTGAGTGGCTTAATTGTAATTTTTGTACTGTGCATGGCCTTTATAAGTGCCTGCTTGGCAGTTGTCTACCGCGACATGGCTTACGCTTGGTACAGCGTGTATGCCCTTTTGGCAGCACTCACCGTCGCAGCTTATACCGGTTTGGGTAACTACCTCTTGTGGTCCGGCAGCAATCGCTGGCCCGCAATGTCTATCCATGTCAGCTTGCTGCTATGCTTGCTAGCGCAAACAGGGTTTTGCTATGTTACTTTCAAACCGCAAAAGCTGTGGGCACCCTTCACCTTGGTAGCGTGGGCTTGCGCTAGCTTAACTGCAGGCAGTATCGTTACACTGATCGTGAGTAAAAGTCTTGGGGTTTTTACCAGCGCTTTTATGGGCGCATTGCTGGTCAACTTAGTAGTGATCGTAGGCATAGTAGGCGCCAGACTGCGCCAAGGCGAGTTGTCCGCCAAACTGTGGATATTGGCTTACTTGCCGCTGGTTACATCGATTACCGTAGCGGCTTTAGATGGATTTGGCATGCTACCGCGTGCACTATTGGGCTACTACTGGCCACTTTACTGTTTGGCTTTTGAGATCCCGCTGCTGCTGCTGGCCCTGATGCTGCGCGCCAAAGCGCGTGATGCACAAAAAGTAAGCTATCGTCTGCGCGACCAGCTTGACCCACTGACCGGTTTTGTACTGCCCCACGCCTTGGCTGAGCATGTCCAGCCCCTGTGGGAGCAAGCTTGCGCGCGACAACTGAAGATGGTGGTGGTGTATGTCGAAATCACCCAGCCCAGCGCGCCCAGCTTGTTTGGGCTGGGGCGTAGCCTAGCCCCCAGCAGCCAAAGTGTTGTACGGGTGCTGCGCAGCGTGTTTCGCTATGAAGATGTGTACGCAAAAGTCAATCAGCATGTATACGCCATCCTCATGCCTGCAGCTTCAATGGGCGATGAACTGCAAAACCGCCTCATTCGGGTGGTGGCGCAGATCCACATCTTGAGCCAAGAACTCAAAACCGACTTTCCGCTGCGCGCCAGGCTAGTTACCTGCTCCAGCACCTCGTTGCCCTTAGAGTGGCACCAAGTGCACCATGCTTTGCTAGACAAATTTAATGAGGTTCAAGGGTGGGACAGGCGCAACATTCGCTTTTTAGCCCAACGGGCAGCATTGGCCAAAGTGAAGGTCAATGATTCTGATTTAAGCAATTTTTGGGCCCACGCGGTAGAGGTGTCTTCAGATAAAAATGCTTAAACGCCGCTAAACCAGTGTATTTCGTAGGTTTGCCATTTTTAAGCATTTTAGCCCTGTCGCCCAAGGAAATGCTGCGTTTATAGCTATTAATACCATAGCGTACAGTACATGGCAAAACGCATCCCCCTGATTACACCGCCAGACCTTCTACACTAGCGGTTATGGCTATTCCTAACAGCTTCATTCAAGAACTCATCGCCCGTGCCGACGTGGTAGAAATTGTGGGCCGGCACGTGCAGCTTAAAAAAGCCGGGGCCAACTACTCAGGCCTGTGCCCTTTTCATGGTGAAAAATCGCCCTCATTTAGCGTCAGCCCCACCAAGCAGTTCTACCACTGCTTTGGCTGCGGAAAAAACGGCAACGCCCTAAGCTTCATGATGGAGCACAACGGCATGAGCTTCATAGAAGCCATCAAAGACCTGGCCCAAACCATGGGCTTGCAGGTGCCAGAAGACGAGCGCAGCCCGCAAGACCGAGCCCGCGATGCGCAGGTAAAAACCCGCCAAGCTTCGCTCACCGAGGTGCTACTTAAAGCCTCGGACGCTTACCGCGAACAGCTTAAAGACTCTGAGCGCGGCAAAGCCTACTTTCGCCAGCGCGGCCTGACCGGCGAGATTGCCAAGCAGTACGCGCTGGGCTACTCGTCCGAAGGCTGGCGCAGCTTGGCCAGCGTGTTTCCTGACTACGACGACCCGCTGCTGGTTGAGAGCGGCTTGGTGATTGAAAAACCCCAAGATGACAACCAGCCTGATGGCGAGAAAAAAAAGTACGATCGCTTTCGAGACCGGGTTATGTTCCCCATCCGCAATGTCAAAGGCGAGACCATCGGCTTTGGCGGCCGGGTGCTGGACAAAGGCGAGCCTAAATATTTAAACTCGCCTGAAACTCCGGTTTTCAGCAAGGGCCGTGAGCTGTACGGCCTGTTTGAGGCGCGTGCTGCACTGCAAAAATCGGGCTACGTACTGGTTACCGAGGGCTACATGGACGTGGTGGCCTTGGCCCAGCTGGGCTTTCCCAACGCGGTGGCTACCCTGGGCACCGCCTGCACTACCGACCATGTGCAAAAACTGTTTCGCTTTACCGACCATGTGGTGTTCAGCTTTGATGGCGATGGCGCTGGCCGGCGCGCAGCGCGCAAAGCGCTAGACGGGGCTATTCCGTTCGCTACCGACACACGCACCGCCAAGTTTTTGTTCCTGCCCGCCGAGCATGACCCCGACAGCTTTGTGCGCGAACACGGGGCCGACGCGTTTGCCCGCTGTATCAGCGAGGCCGTGCCTTTGAGCCGCTTCTTAATTGACGCGGCCAGAGACGGCTGCGACCTGCAAGAAGCCGAAGGCCGTGCCCGCTTTGCCGCCCAGGCCAAGCCGCTGTGGCTGCCCCTGCCCGACGGCGCGCTCAAACGCCAGCTCATGCGCGAAATAGCCACGCTGGTAGAGCTTGACGAGCGCGAGCTGAGCGACCTGTGGCTGCCCAAAACACCGCCTCCGGGTGCAAACCGCAGCAGCACCTACGTGCCTGCCAATGCACCGTATGTGCCCGGCAGCCGCGACGGCGAAGACCCCAACAAATTTAAAAGTAAATTTGGCGGCAAATTTGCAAGTAAATTTGCCAACCCCGGCTACACCGCCCAGCCACGTACAGGCAGCATCACAGGCCGCATCGCACCGCCGCCTCGGGCCGACCGTGCACTGCAAATTTTGCTGCTGGACAACCCCGCCTGGGATCGTTTGGGCAACGCCGAGCACCATTTGCTGTGCGAGCTGCCCGCGCCGCACGGCAGTATTTTCAGCTGGCTGGATGCGCAAATCCAAGAGCATGGCCCGCAAACCTGGGGCGCACTCAGCGAAGGCCTGCGTGGCCACCCGCACGAGGCCAGCACCCGCAAACTGGTAGCCAGCGTGCCCGACGATATTGTGAGCGATGCCAAAGAACTGGGCGCAATTTTGCTGGCCATGCAAGTGGACACTGAAAACGCTGAGCTGCGCGATTTGTCCAGCCAGACAGCCGACCCTGCCAAATTCGCCCGCTACAAAGAGCTCATGGAGCGGCGCAAAGCCCGAAGTTTGGCCTAAATCAGGTATAATCCGTGTAACAAGCGCAAATGCGACAGCAGCACCTCCGTACCGGCACACAGACCACAGCGTCTCACACAGCCACTATCGCAAGGACTGCATTCCAAATGATCGCCCTAGTTTGCACTTGCCGCTCACCAGAATAGTTAACTCTGGTTCTTAGTATTAACTTTGCGTTACTTTTAATTCAGTTTTTAAATTAGCTTATTTTTGAGCTTATTGATTTAGCTGTTGAAGTTAGCTCGTTAACCGGACTTTGTTCGACCTTAGTTTTCTTCTGGTAAATCGTCATTGCGCAGCCTCCCTCTTGTTAAATGTGCCTTCAGGGGCCACCTAACAAGCAAGCCTGTGCACCAGCCGATGCCGGGCTGCGCTTTTTGTATTTTGTAATGTAGAGGTAAATATGACCGCTAAGCTTGTCAAAGATCCAGTGGCCGCCAAGGCCGCGCCCGCTAAAGCAGCACCCGCCAAAGCCCCAGCCAAGAAGGCTGCGCCAGCCAAAGTCGTGGTCAAAGCCGCGCCCAAACCTGGCGACCGCATCCCCGGCAAGCGCGGCCCCAAGCCTAAAGGCAACATCAACGGTTTGCCTGATGTAGAGGAGATTGACCCACGCGACATCGAACCTGAGCCGGTAGCTGCGGTTATCGACCCGGAAACAGGCGAAAAAGTCAAACCCCTACGAATGAAATTGTCCAAGGCCAAAGAGCGCGCCTTGATGAAAGAGTTTGGCCTAGACGACACCGTTTTGTCTGAAGAAGACATGGCCAAGCGCCGCCTGCGCCTCAAAGCGCTGATCACCCTGGGCAAAACCCGTGGCTACCTCACCCACGGCGAAATATCAGACCACCTGCCCGACAAACTGGTTGACGCAGAAACCCTGGACGTAGTGCACTCGCTGCTCAACGACATGGGTGTGGCCGTGTACGAGCAAACGCCCGATGCCGAAACCTTGCTGCTTAACAACAACGCACCCACCGCAGCCAGCGTAGAAGAAGCCGAAGAAGAAGCTGAAGCCGCTTTGAGTACCGTCGACAGCGAATTTGGCCGCACCACCGACCCGGTGCGCATGTACATGCGCGAGATGGGCACGGTCGAGCTGCTCACGCGCGAAGGCGAGATCGAGATTGCCAAACGCATTGAGGGCGGTTTGATGGTGATGATGGAGGCGATCAGCAACAGCCCGGCCACAATTCAAGAAATTTTCAATATGATGCAAGAGATCTCCGACGGCAAAGTCGTGATCTCTGGCGTGGTGGACGGCTTTAGCAACCCCAATGAGGCCGACGACTTTGTAGCCGAAGAAGACTTTGACGAATACGACGAAGCCGACGACGACGACGGCAAAGGCGGCTCTAAAGCCATGACCAAGAAGCTAGAAGAGCTTAAGGTAGAGGCCTTCCGCCGCTTTGAAGTGCTGCGGGGCTTGTTTGAAAAGCTGCACAAAATTTACGACAAAGATGGCTACGGCACGCCCGCCTATGTCAAAGCCCAGCAGTCCGTTACCGAAGACCTGATGCTGATTCGCTTTACCGCCAAAAGCATTGAAAAGCTATGCGATTTGGTGCGCAGCCAAGTGGCCGATGTGCGCAAAAAAGAGCGCGAACTGCGCCGCATCATCGTAGACAAATGCCACTACCCGCAGGCCGATTTTGTACGCGACTTTTCGGGCCGCGACAAAAACAATCACAAAGTGCCTTCGCATTTGCTGGACCTCAAATGGATTGAAAAGCAAGCCGCTGCCAGCAAGCCCTGGTCTACCACCATGGGCCGCTACGTACCGCCAGTGCAAGAAATTCAGCAAAAACTAACCGACTTGCAATCGCGCGTGGTAGTGCCACTGGACGAGCTGAAAGACATTAATAAGCGCATGAACGACGGCGAGCGCGGCTCGCGTGCGGCCAAAAAAGAAATGATTGAGGCCAACTTGCGCTTGGTGATTTCTATCGCCAAAAAGTACACCAACCGCGGCCTGCAGTTCTTAGACCTGATTCAAGAAGGCAACATCGGTTTGATGAAGGCAGTAGACAAGTTTGAATACCGCCGGGGCTACAAGTTCTCCACCTATGCCACATGGTGGATTCGCCAGGCAATTACCCGTTCTATTGCCGACCAAGCGCGCACCATCCGCATCCCGGTGCACATGATCGAGACCATCAACAAGATGAACCGCATCAGCCGCCAGCACCTGCAAGAGCACGGTTTTGAGCCTGATGCCAGCCTCTTGGCTGAGAAGATGGAAATCCCCGAGGACAAAATCCGCAAGATCATGAAAATCGCCAAAGAGCCGATCAGCATGGAAACCCCGATTGGCGACGATGACGACAGCCATTTGGGCGACTTTATCGAGGACGGCGCCAACACCGCCCCGCTGGAAGCCGCCATGCAGGCGGGACTACGCGATGTAGTGAAAGACATTTTGGACGGCCTAACCCCACGCGAAGCCAAGGTACTGCGCATGCGTTTCGGCATTGAAATGTCCACCGACCACACGCTGGAAGAAGTGGGCAAGCAGTTTGACGTAACCCGAGAGCGCATTCGCCAAATCGAAGCCAAGGCGCTGCGCAAGCTTAAGCATCCAACCCGATCAGACAAATTGCGCAGTTTTATTGACACGATTTAATTTGCTGCTCTGAGACTTAAAAACCGCTTTGCGATTGTTTAGTTATCACTGCATCAACTGCGCCCACACCTTGTCCAGCCGCTTGGTGCTAACTGGCTGCGGGGTGCGCAGTTCTTGGGCGAAAAAGCTTACGCGCAGCTCTTCTAGCAGCCAACGCATCTCTGCCAAGCGCACATCTAATACGCCTTTGCGGTCTGCCAGCAGACGGATGAAACGCTGCTCTTGAGGCTTGAGTTCTGCCAAACGCACAGCGTCACGCTCAGGGTCAGCGCGGTATTTTTCCAGGCGCAGAGTGATGGCTTTGAGGTAACGCGGGAAGTGCTGCAGCTGGGTGTAGCTAGACGCAGCTAAAAAGCGCTTGGGCACCAGGCGCGCTAGCTGTTGCGCTGCGTCTAGCGTAGCATCAGGCGCGGTTTTGGTGTCTTTGATTTTGCGGGTGGCGACAGCATATTCCACCAAAATCGTGCCACACAAACGCGCCACTTCATTGGCAATTAAAGTCAGACGGCCACGGCCTTCTTCAATGCGGCGTTTAAAGTCGTCTGCATTGGTGGGCAGTGGGTCAAGCAGAAAAGCTTTGTCCAGCGCTACCTCCATAATTTGTACTTTAAGCTCATCAGAAGTGCCCAGCGGCATGTAGGCCACGCTCATTTTTTGCAAGTCAGGGATATTTTTCTCAAGGTACTTTAAGGCCTCCTTGATCTGCAAACCAAACAAACGGCGCAGGCCTGCGCGGTGTTTGGTGGCGGCCACATCGGGCTCGTCAAACACCTCTATGCCCACTGCATCGCCATGGTCGATAAGTGCCGGAAAGCCAACCAACATTTGCACTTGTTCTGCTGCACCTTTACCCGCTTTGCGCTGAATCTCCAGCAGCTCGGGCAACTCGCCAAAAGTCCAGGTGGTGTAGCGCTGGTCTGCTTGTACTGCAGCGTTGCTTGCTACTTGGGCTGAGATTACTACGTTTTTAATAGCTGCTTGTGTAGCATTTCCTTGGGCAATAAGCTTATTTTGCTTATGTTTTTCAGTTTGCGATGCACTTGATGGCGCTTGCGTTGCCATACTGGACAATGCCGCCAAACTAGCAAACGCACCACGCGCCTGAGCGCCCAGCTCGGCTTTGAGTGCCGCCAAATTACGCCCTGCACCCATCTGACGGCCATGCTCGTCCACCACTTTAAAGTTCATAAACAAATGGGGTGGCAGCATGTCCAGCTTAAAGTCGCCACGCTGTATGTCTACGGCCGTGGCATCGCGGCACAGCTTTAGCAAGGCATCGACCAAGCCGCCCGCGCCAAAGGCCGCAGGCTCGCCCAGCACTGTGTACAAACGCGCTGCGCTGTCGGGCAAGGGCACCAGGCGTGATCTGGGGCGCTGGTGCAGGCTTTTAATCAGCGCAAAAATCTTGCCCTGCAGCATACCCGGCACCAGCCATTCGCAGCGCTCCTCGTTGACTTGGTTCAGCGCAAACAAGGGCAACTCTACCGTGAGGCCGTCTTTGGCATCACCGGGTTCATGCAGGTAAGTGGCGCGGCAGTCTACACCGCCCAAACGTACCACTTTAGGGAAAGCCTGCGTGGTAATGCCTGCTGCCTCGTGGCGCATCAGCTCTTCGCGGGTGAGCATCAGTAGTTTCGGGTTTTTCTTAGCTTCCTCGCGGTACCACTGCTCTAGCAAATACCCGCTGCACACCTGGGCAGGTATTTGCTGATCGTAGTAGGCAAATATCAGTTCATCGTCTACCAGCACGTCTTGCCTGCGCGACTTGTGCTCTATGTCTTCAACTTGTTTAAGGGTTTTTTCGTTGGCGGCTAAGAACGGCAGTTTGGTATCTAGCTCGCCACCCACCAAGCCCTCGCGTATAAACACCTCGCGCGCGGCCACGGGGTCGATCTTGCTGTAGTTCACCCTGCGGCCGCTGTAGATAACGATGCCGTACAGCGTGGCGCGCTCAAGCGCGATGACTTCAGCGCTTTTCTTTTCCCAGTGCGGGTCAAGCAATTGCTTCTTCAGCAAGTGGCTGCCCACCTGCTCTATCCACTGCGGCTCAATAGCGGCTATGCCTCGGCCAAAAAGCCGTGAAGTGTCTACCAGCTCAGCCGCCACAATCCAGCGGCCCGGTTTTTTGCTGAGATTGGCGCCCGGATGGCGGTAAAACTTGATGCCGCGTGCGCCTAGGTAAATATCTTCATCTTCTAGCTTCCAACCAATATTGCCCAGCAGGCCTGACAGCATCGACAGGTGCAGTTGCTCGTAGCTTGCCGGCTTATTTGCGACAGGCCCCCACGCTTTGCGCTGCGCGTCTTCGCTGCCCCCCGAGGGGGC
>JAYSRE010000035.1:0-2062 GCA_043721235.1 Polaromonas sp.
TGATCTACGGCTACAGCTTTGCGTTTACCGAAGGCAATAAATTCATTGGCGGTACCGACCGCTTATTTATGAAGGGTATTTGGGATAACGTTGCAGGCACCTTTGCCAATGCCGCAACCTTCAGTAAGGGCGTAGTGATTCCTGAGATTGTGTTTGCTGCTTTCCAGGCTACTTTTGCAGGCATTACCTGCTGCCTGATCGTGGGTGCTTTTGCCGAGCGTGCCAAGTTCACTGCGGTATTGGCTTTTATGGTGCTGTGGTTTACCTTCAGCTACCTGCCTATTGCCCACATGGTGTGGTTCTGGATGGGTCCTGACGCATACGCCAGCAAAGAAGTGGCTGATGCAATGACCTCTAAGGCCGGCATGCTGTGGCAATGGGGCGCGCTAGACTTTGCAGGCGGCACTGTAGTGCACATCAACGCGGCTATGGCTGGCATAGTGGGCGCCTTCATGATGGGCAAGCGCATTGGCTACGGCAAAGAGGCCATGGCACCACACAGCTTGACACTCACCATGGTGGGCGCTGCGCTGCTGTGGGTAGGCTGGTTTGGCTTTAATGCAGGTTCCGCGCTGGAAGCCAACGGCTATGCGGCGCTGGCCTTTGTCAACACACTGGTGGCTACGGCTGCTGCGGTGCTGGCATGGTGCGTAGGCGAAGCCTTGCACAAGGGCAAAGCTTCGATGTTGGGTGCTGCGTCTGGCGCAGTGGCTGGTTTGGTGGCTATCACCCCTGCAGCGGGCAACGTTGGTATCGGCGGCGCGCTGGTCATTGGTGCAGTAGCTGGCTTTGCTTGCCTATGGGGCGTAAGCGGTTTGAAGAAGCTGCTGGGCGCTGACGACTCGTTAGACGTGTTTGGTGTGCACGGCGTAGGCGGCATTGTCGGCGCTTTGCTTACAGGTGTTTTTGCCTCTCCATCGCTAGGTGGCCCAAGCGCCATGGGCGACTGGGTAACCGCTACCATGATCACCCCAGCCGACTACAGCATTGCTGGCCAGGTGTGGGTCCAGTTCAAAGCTGTGATGGTCACTATCGTGTGGTCAGGTGTAGTGTCTGTAGTGGCCTACAAACTGGTCGACTTGGTGATCGGCCTGCGCGTATCGGAAGAAGACGAGCGCGAAGGCTTGGACGTTACGTCCCACGGCGAGACAGCTTACAACCGCTGATCTGCTGACCTGAACAACTAATTTTCCTTGAATGTGAGACCCGCCTTGTGCGGGTCTTTTTTTGCGATTTTACGGCTCAGTTCCAGCCCACTATTTTGCGCAGGACAAACTGGCCCAGCACCTCGCCGACACGGCGCGTGCCGATGATGGCTTTGCCGCAGCTGCTTTGGGCCATAGCGCCTTCCCATACCGCGCTAATGCGCTCCCCGTTGTCAGACTCTTCCAAGCTCAGGCTGCCGTCGTCAATATCACCCGCGACAAAAACCCGCGTGCCGCCCAGCTCTAACCAGCCAGAGACCGAGTCCGCATACTCAGAGTTTTTTTCTAAAGTGAGCTTACCGCGTTGCATTGCGGGCGCTGTACTGCCGGGTAACTGCAGCTCTAGCGTCCAGCTGCCATACAAGTCGGTGGTGCGCACTTCGGTGGGCAGTGGGCAGGCTAGAGCAGGCTTTTCAGTGCTGTTCCCAGTGCTATTTTGGGGGCTGTTTTGTGCTGTAGCCCAAGGAAATGCTGAGCAAGTAGCTATTAAAATAATAGTACTTGGTTTGCAACATTTAAAATAAGGTGTGGGCATGGTGCACTGGCCTTGCATCAGGTGGTGGTGACTTTGGCCAGCTCGGCAGTAGCAGCCGCCGCCTCGGCGCGCTGGGCGAACTCGGCGCGCAGTGCGCGCAGCTTTTCACGCGGGTCTTCTTTGGCGGTGGTTTTTTCTAGCGCCATCTCGGCAATAAAACGGCTGGGCTGGGCATTGACCATGTCGCGGCCTTTTTTCTTTTTCTTGGGCCAGCTAACTGCCAGCGTGCGCTGCGCGCGGGTAATGCCTACGTACATCAAGCGGCGCTCTTCTTGCAGCCTGGCGGCAATACCCTCGTTGGCAGCGGCTTTGGCATCGGAGA
>JAYSRE010000036.1:0-44630 GCA_043721235.1 Polaromonas sp.
AAGGCCCGGTGATTCGATACCAAACAGGTTAACCAAGCCGCCAATGCCGTGCACAGTGGGCCCGTCCATGCGAAAGTCAGGCGCGGTTTGACCAGGGCCATAAATTTTGGGCCGCACACCGCTGTAGCTCGGTTGCAGCGCGCCATCAGGCAGCGCAGGCCAGTAGGCGCGCACAGCTGCGTAAAAGCTGTCTGCCCGTGCAGGGTCTACGGCGAAGTCAATCTCTTGGGGCGTTGCAATGTCCAGCCACTCAAGATCGGGGCCAAATTTAGCCTGCCCACCCAGATCGAAGGTCAGATGCACACCCAGCCAGTCACCCTGGGAAGTGGGGTAAATAAGCTGGCTAAACGGCGCCTTGCCTGCCAAACTGTAGTAGCTGCCTTTGGCAAAATACTCCCTGGGAATGTACTGCGCAGCCAGCCCCTCAAAGCTGCGGGCCAGCTGGCAAGCGTGCAAGCTGGCAGCGTTAATGAGGGTGTGGGCTTGCAGCTCGGTCACCTCACTGTTATCAGCTTTACCCTTACCAGCCTCGCCACTGCGCACTGACACAGCCCTGATGGTGTGGGGCGAGTGGCCCGACAGCTGGGCTGACACCACCTGTGTGCCCAGTGCCACCATGCCACCTGCGCGCTCCAGGTCGCCCTGCAGCGCCAGCATGAGGCCATGGCTGTCTACGATGCCGGTAGACGGCGAGTGCAGCGCAGCGGTGCACTGCAAATGCGGCTCCATCGCCACAGCCTCTTGGCTGCTTAACCAGCGCGCAGGTGCGCCGTTGGCAGTGGCTTTGCCGTGCATAGCGCGCAAGCTGGCATGCTGGGATTCATCGGTCGCCACCACCAATTTACCGCACTGGCGGTGGTGTATCCCGCGCTCTTGGCAGTAGGCATACAGCAGTTGCTTGCCGTGTACTGACAAGCGGGCTTTGAGCGAGCCCACCGGGTACTGCAAGCCTGCGTGGATCACCTCGCTGCTACGCGAACTAACGCCTTGGCCAATGACGTTTTCTTTCTCTACCACCACCACCTCGCGTCCACGCAGCGCCATAGCGCGGGCGACCGCCAACCCCACAACGCCCGCGCCGATCACCACAGTGTCTAGGGTGTCCATGCAGACTCAAAGCCTTCCAGGACGTTCACTGCATTAAGGCCCAGTTCGGCAGCGGCGTAGCCGCCCTCCAGCACAAACACCGTGGGCAAACCCAGCTGGGCTATGCGCTGGCCCAGGCGGGTGAAGTCATCGCTTTGCAGCTTAAATTGCGACAGCGGGTCGTGGACAAACGTGTCCAGCCCCAGCGACACCACCAGTGACTGTGCGCTGTGCTGCGCTACGCGGGCACAGGCAGCGTCTAGCGCAGCAAACCAAGCGGGCACGCTGGTGCCAGCGGCCAGTGGCAGGTTCAGGTTAAAACCGGTACCCTCGCCCTCGCCCAGCTCATCGGCGTGGCCCAGGTAAAACGGGTATTCGGTCAGCGGGCTGCCGTGCAGGCTGGCGTACAGCACGTCACTGCGCTGGTAAAAAATACTTTGGGTTCCGTTACCGTGGTGAAAGTCTACGTCCAGTATGGCCACCCGCTGGTGGCCATGGCCCCGCAGCGCCTGCGCGGCTACGGCTGCATTGTTGATAAAGCAATAGCCGCCCATAAAGTCAGCCCCTGCGTGGTGGCCCGGTGGGCGGGTGGCGCAAAATACGGCGGATGCTCCCTGCACCAGGCGCGCCGCCGCGCTGGCCGCTGCATCGGCCCCGGCCTTGGCGGCAGCCCACGTGCCCGCCACCAGCGGCGTACCGTTGTCCATAGAGTACAAGCCTAGCTTGGCAATAAAGTTGCCAGGTTCTGCGTCGCTGCGCAGCGTGCGCACGGGCCATACTGAGGGAAAAGGCTGCTGGTCTGCATGGGCTGCGTCCAGCGCCAGCCACTGCGACCAGGCAGTTTGTATAAACTGAAGGTAGCGCGCGGTATGCACTTGGGACAACACGGGGCTGCTGTCCACATCAGGGGCGCACAGCAGATGCCCGCGCAGCAGCAGTTGGCGGTGCACGTGGTCAGCGCGCGCGGGTTTTTCAAAACACGGCACGCGTTGGCCTCGGTAAAACTCATACTCTGGTGCGTGCAGCGGGTGCTTGTCACTGAAAAAAGTAATCATGCGTCCATCGTACCAAAGTTTGCAGCTTAAAAGTATGCGTTTTAGTCCTATCGCCCAAGGAAATACTGCATAGTTAGCTATTAAAAACGTAGTAAACTAATTGTTCAGTCATACACCACCCGCGCCTCGCCCGCATGGGCTTGGGCCATCCAGCTGGAGAGTGCCGCATCGGTAGGGAAAAACTTAGCGCCATCGCCCAAGGCTATTTCTCCCGTGGCGTTAACCTCGCCATCCTGTGTTGTCACCGTGCGCCATAGCTGCAGCCGCACGTTCAACCCGCGCAGCAGTTCGCCCTGCTCTGTTTGCTCTTTTTTAGGTGGAAAGTCGCGCACCATGCGGGCGATGTCAGGCACTTTGGCATTGGCGCCATCGCCTACGGATACACGCAGGTATTTACCAAACTTGGCACGGGCGGTGGGCAGGTCCCAGATGGCATTAACTTGCAAGCGCAGGCCGCCAGAGAAACGGTCGGGCTGGGCTTTGCCTTGAACGATGATGAGCTCATCGTCTTTAAGGGTGTTGCGATTAGCGTTGATCAGCGCCTCGTCGGCGGTCGCTTCGATGGTGACGGATTTGTCGTCAAGCTTAAAGATGGCCAGCTTGCCGCGCTGGCCGTTGATGATGCGCAGGTCGCTCACAATGCCCACCACCGTGCGGATATCACGTGACTCGCCAAGGTCTTCGATTTTGGTACGCACAAACTGGCGCACCTCGCGGGCTACTTCGTCAAACAGGTGGCCTGACAGGTAGAAGCCTACGGCGGTTTTCTCCGCCGTTAAGCGCTCTTTTACGCCCCAGGGGGTTATGTCTACCAGTGGCGGCTCTTGGGTGCTTGAGCCGTGGTCGTCATCGCTGCCCATGTCGAACAGGCCGCCTTGGTTGGCATTGGCTTCTTGCGCCTGGGCGTAGTCCATGGCCAGCTCGACGGAGGCCATGAGCGAGGCACGGTTAAGCTGCAAGCTGTCGAATGCGCCGGCTTTGATGAGTGCCTCTATGGTGCGTTTGTTGATTTTGCTGCGCTCTACACGGGCGCAAAAGTCGAACAGGCTGGTGAAGGGGCCGCTATTTTGCCGCGCTGCGATGATGGCTTCTACAGCTTGCTGGCCACTGCCTTTAACAGCGCCCAAGCCATAGCGAATGACCTTGTCACTCAGAGGTTCAAACCGGTAATTACCACGGTTAACATCGGGCGGCTCAAAGCTCAGGCCAAACTTATCTTGCGCGTCTTGCACCAAGATGCGCAGCTTGTCGGTATTGTCCATTTCCACCGTCATGTTGGCGCAGAAAAACTCGGCCGTATAGTGCCGCTTGAGCCAGCCAGTGTGGTATGCCAGCAGCGAGTAAGCAGCCGCATGCGATTTGTTAAAACCGTAGCCTGCAAACTTCTCCATCAAGTCAAAAATTTCGTCGGCCTTTTCTTGGTTGATATCGTTTTTGGCAGCCCCTGCGCGAAAGATGCTGCGGTGCTCGGCCATCTCTTCGGCCTTCTTTTTGCCCATGGCGCGGCGCAGCAAGTCTGCACCGCCCAATGAATAGCCGCCCAGGATCTGCGCTGTTTGCATCACCTGCTCTTGATAGACCATGATGCCGTAGGTCTCGCTCAGCATCTCCTCAACCAAGGGATGCGGATACTCAATGTCCTCGCGGCCGTGCTTGCGCGCAACAAAGCTGGGGATCAGGTCCATCGGGCCAGGGCGGTACAGCGCGTTCAGCGCAATCAGGTCTTCCAGCCGGGTGGGGCGTGCGTCTTTCAGCATGCGCTGCATGCCGGGGCTTTCAAACTGGAACACCGCTTCGGTATTGCCGTCTGCAAACAGCTTGTAGGTGAGTGCGTCTTCCAGCGGGATGTCTTCAAAAGCGAAGTTTTCCTGGCCTTTGTGGCGCGCGATGATGAAGTCTTTGGCGATTTCCAGAATCGTCAATGTTGCGAGCCCCAAGAAGTCAAACTTCACCAGGCCCACAGCTTCTACATCATCTTTGTCATATTGGCTAACAGCGGAGTCGCTGCCGGGCTGCTGGTACAGCGGGCAAAAGTCGGTGAGCTTGCCGGGCGCTATCAGCACGCCCCCTGCGTGCATGCCTACGTTGCGCGTCATGCCTTCAAGCTTGCGCGCCATATCTAGCAGCGTGCGCACTTCTTCTTCTTTTTCCAGCCGCTCGGCAAGCAGCGGCTCGGCTTTGATCGCACCATCAATCGTCATGTGCGTACCCGGCTTGTTGGGTATCAGCTTGCTGATACCGTCGCAAAAGGTGTAGCTCATGTCCATCACGCGGCCCACATCGCGTATGGCGGCGCGCGCGGCCATGGTGCCGAAGGTGACGATTTGGCTGACAGCCTCTTTGCCGTATTTGGCTTTCACGTAGTCAATCACGCGGTCGCGGTTGGCCTGGCAAAAGTCAATATCAAAGTCGGGCATGCTTACCCGCTGAGGGTTCAAAAATCGCTCGAACAGCAGGTTATATTGCAGTGGGTCGAGGTCGGTAATCCTGAGCGAATACGCCACCAATGAACCTGCACCCGAACCACGGCCTGGGCCTACTGGGCAGCCGTTGGCCTTGGCCCATTGGATAAAGTCGCCCACAATCAAAAAGTAGCCAGGAAACCCCATTTTGAGGATCGTATTGATCTCAAACTCCAGGCGCTCCAGGTAGCGCGGCATCTCGGTGGCGCGCACCGCCTCGTCGCGGTACAAATGCGCCATGCGCTCTTTGAGGCCTTCGTGCGAGAGGTAACGAAAATACTCCTCAGGCGTCATGCGCTGGCCATTGACCTCAGGGGTCGGAAAGTCAGGCAGCTTGGGCTTGTCCAGCTCAATGGTGATACTGCAGCGCCTGGCTATCTCAGCAGTGTTGGCAAGGGCGCTGGGCAGGTCAGCAAACAGCGCCTGCATCTGCTCGGGCGATTTGAAATATTGCTCACGCGTGAACTTGCGCACGCGCCGGGCGTTACCCAATATTTCGCCCTCCGCAATACACACCCGCGCCTCGTGCGCCTCATAGTCGGTGGCGGCTAAAAACTGGATCGGATGGGTGGCAACGACGGGCAGCTTGAGCCGCGCAGCCAAAGTGGCTGCTGCTGCAACATGCGCCTCATCATCGGCTCTGCCTGCACGTTGCAGCTCGATGTAGAAGCGGTGGGTGAACATCGAAGCCAGATGCAGCGCCACATCACCCGCCCGCTGGGTATCGCCTTGCACCAGTGCTTGGCCCACAGGCCCAGCCTGCGCACCGCTGAGCAGGATGAGACCCGCGTTAAGCTCTTTTAACCAATCGAGCTTGACCACGCCGTTAGCCCGCACCACATTTTGCGTCCATGCGCGGGCAATCAGTTCGCTCAGGTTCAAATAGCCTTGCTTGTTTTGCACCAGCAAAATAACACGCGACAGTGCCGCTTCTTTGCCAACGTCTGCAGCGCCAAAGCCCTCCAGCCACACTTCAGCGCCCACGATGGGTTTAACACCGTTGCTGCGCGCGTTTTTATAAAACTTCACCGTGCCGAACAAGTTGTTCAAGTCGGTAATGGCCAGTGCACCTTGGCTGTACTGTTGGGATTTTTTAACCGCCTCGTCGATACGCACTGTACCGTCAACTACCGAGAATTCTGTGTGCAAGCGAAGGTGAATATACATGGCCTTGATTCTATCGGCCCGCCGCTCTTTGGCAGCGCAGCAAGCTAAAAATTACAACAGCGCTATGCGTTTGCCGGGCTTTAAATCGCGCACAGCTTGCTCCAACACACGCAGGCTGTCTTGCAGGCCGGTGCCCCCTAAGGGTATAGCAGTGCCCGACATGCGCAGGCCCACACGGTTGGCCCAGCCTTCGGTGTCAATCTTGCGGGCGCAGCTGCTCAGCACCAGGGTCAGCAAAGGCTCATTGGTTTTGTGGTGCGCACCACCCAACCGAACTGCACCAAACTTGCTGTTGCTCAGCCGGGCAATGCTCCAGCTCTCGCCCAGTACTTTTTGCAGCACCGCCGCAAAACGTACCAAGTCCCGCTGCCACACTTCATAGCCGTTTTCGCTTCTAAAGTTATCTAGCTCGGTCAGGCTAAAGTACAGCAAATGTGCCGCCCCACCACCCGTGTGCTGGCGCACCGCCAAGTTTTCTACAGCCCGCTCAAAACCTTCATAGGATAGCAGGGCCGTTAAGGGGTCATTAAACCGGTTGGTACCAGCACGGCCCAGCACGGCGATGCCAAAGCGTTCGCGTGCTATCAGTACATAGCGCAGCAGCAAACAGCTGGCCATTAACAACACGGCCATAGCTACTGCATACATGTCGACACTGGCTATTTGCACGTAACCTTGCGCCACCACGACGATAGAAGCCATATAAAACACCGCAGCCGCTACGATCCAAACAGCATAGCGGTCACCACGACGCCAGCTGCTGCTGGCAAAAACCAGCACCATAAGCGCTGGCACCAAGGCACCCACCACCCCGCCCAGTAAACGCCACTCGTAGGGCAATACTGCAGCCTGCAGCACAGCATAAAACACAATAAGCAGCGCTACAGCCCTGCTGCCCAAGCGCGCCAGCGGCGTAACTGTTTTGCGGTCTAGCGCAGCCACGCAGGCCAACAGCATAGAAGCTGCTATCAGCGAAGCAGCAAATGGCTTGGCGCTGTCGTTAAACTGAGGCCACTCAGGAGTGAACCACACAGCGCCATACCCGTTAAGTATGACGACACCCAGAGTAACACTGGCGCAGTACAGTAAAAAGTAGCTTGTAGCCAGCTTGCGGTAGGTCAGTGCCAGCAACAAACTTACCAGTAGCACCATGGCACTGGCCCCAATAAGCAAACCCGCCATGGTGGCCTGCAGCAGTCTGCGCTCGCGTGATTCATGGTCGGAGTTAACCAGCACAGTAGTACTGCCTGCGCCAGTATTTTGCATCACCATCAGCACATCGATTGTGCTGGGTGTTTGCACAAAATGCAGCATGAATGTCGCAAATTGACCCACCACAGGCCACTGTGACAGTGGCACTGTGTCACCAGCACGGGCGCGGCTCCAAGGTTGGCCGGGTGTGCGCAAAAAAACCTCCACCAAGTCCAGGCGCACCAAAGGCACTTCGAGCGTGAAGATATGCTCAGCTTGGCTTGACAGCGTAAATTTGGCGACCGTTCGATGACCAGGCCCGATGTTCCAGCGCCCTTGCGAATTGGCGGATTGTGCAACAGCAAGGGGCGTTTGCCAAATTGCCTCTGGGTCTAGGGCACCGGTCAAAGGCAGCTCAAATGCTGCTACCAAACTAGGAATGGCTGCGCTGTGCTGCGGAACCGGAACCACCACTACTTGCGCTATAACCCACGTAGGGGTCCAGCAGCCTAAAAGCAAGCTGGTCCAGAGTGCCAAATACCGCAGGTGCTTGCATGCCATAGTGGAAAGCCATCGTGGTTTGAAATTTCCCCCTGACTATTTAGGTGTAGTCGATTGAAATAATCTCGTAATGCTTCTCCCCGCCAGGGGCTTGTACCGTAGCGGTATCGCCCTCTTCTTTGCCGATCAGCGCACGGGCAATCGGGCTAGAGATATTGACCAAACCCAGTTTGAGATCGGCCTCGTCTTCACCCACGATTTGGTACGTGACCAACGTGCCGGTGTCTTCGTCTTCTAGCTTAACCGTAGCGCCAAAAACCACGCGGCCTCCCGCGTCGATGGTGGTGGGGTCAATAATTTGCGCAGCAGACAATTTGCCCTCAATCTCTTGAATACGGCCTTCAATAAAGCCTTGGCGGTCTTTAGCGGCATCGTATTCGGCGTTTTCGCTCAGGTCGCCCTGCGCGCGCGCCTCAGAAATAGCGTTGATCACCCATGGTCGCTCGACGGTTTTAAGCTGGTGCAGCTCGGACTTGAGTTTTTCGCTGCCGCGTTTGGTAATAGGAATAGTGGCCATATTGCAATTGGGTAAAAGGTAAACCGCTGGACAAATAACCAGCGGTTTGATGAATTCAATTTTAAGCGAAGCGCAAAAAGTTACGCAAACTGTCGCGCGCTAACTGGCGGGTTATGCGACTTTTTACGCGAAACTGCCAGTTAATATGCAGGCAAGTGGCGTTTCTAGACCAGCGCTGCATGCATCTCCTGCACGCTGATCACGCCTAAATTGTCCACGTATTTCATGCCTTCGACCGCCGCTTCTGCGCCTGCGATGGTGGTAAACGTGGTCACACGCGCCAGCAGGCTGGACGTACGGATGGCGCGGCTGTCGGCAATGGCGTTGCGCCGCTCCTCTACCGTGTTGACCACCATACTGATCTCGTTATTTTTGATCATGTCCACCACGTGCGGGCGACCCTCCGTAACTTTGTTAACCACTTGCACTTTAAGGCCAGCGGCTTCAAATGCAGCAGCTGTGCCCTTTGTGGCGAGCAATTCAAAATTCATGGCCACCAAGGCTTTAGCTACCTCGACTGCACGGGCTTTATCGTTGTTTTTCACGGTCAGAAACACTTTGCCCGATTTGGGCAGCTTGGTACCTGCGCCCAGTTGCGACTTGACAAACGCCTCACCGAACGTCTTAGCCACACCCATCACCTCGCCCGTAGACTTCATCTCGGGGCCAAGGATGGTGTCTACGCCGGGGAATTTAACAAAGGGGAATACCGCCTCTTTGACGCTGAAGTACGCAGGAGTGACTTCTTTGATGATGCCTTGCGATGCCAGCGACTGGCCTGCCATGCAGCGCGCTGCTACCTTGGCCAGTTGGATGCCTGTAGCCTTGCTGACGTAAGGCACGGTGCGGCTGGCGCGCGGGTTGACTTCCAGCACATAAATCACGTCTTGGCCGTCATTATGTTGAATCGCAAACTGCACATTCATCAGCCCCACTACTTTGAGCGCACCTGCCATGGCAGCGGACTGGCGCTTCATCTCGTCTACCGTGGCTTTGGACAGCGAGTACGGCGGTAGCGAGCAGGCAGAGTCGCCGCTGTGCACGCCGGCTTGTTCGATGTGCTCCATCACGCCGCCGATGAAGGTTTTGCCTTCAGGGTCGCGCAGGCAATCCACATCGCATTCAATCGCGTCGTTCAAAAAGCGGTCTAGCAGCACGGGGGAATCGTGCGACACCTTGACAGCCTCGCGCATGTAGCGCTCCAGGTCGCGCTGCTCGTGCACGATCTCCATGGCGCGGCCGCCCAGCACGTAGCTGGGGCGCACGACCAATGGGTAGCCTAATGAGGTGGCTTTTTCGAGTGCCTCGGCCTCAGTACGTGCCGTTGCGTTGGGTGGTTGCTTCAGGCCCAGTTCGCGCAAGAGCGCTGAGAAGCGTTCACGGTCTTCGGCAGCATCAATCATGTCGGGGCTGGTGCCGATAATGGGTACGCCGTTAGCCTCCAGATCTAGCGCGAGCTTGAGCGGCGTTTGGCCGCCGTACTGCACGATCACGCCCCAAGGCTTTTCTTTGTCGACGATTTCCAGCACGTCTTCCAGCGTCAACGGCTCGAAGTACAGGCGATCGGACGTGTCGTAGTCGGTAGAAACGGTCTCGGGATTGCAGTTGACCATAATGGTCTCATAGCCGTCTTCGCGCAGGGCCAGCGCGGCATGCACGCAGCAGTAATCAAACTCAATACCTTGGCCGATGCGGTTAGGGCCGCCGCCTAGCACCATGATTTTTTTGTTAGTAGTCGGCTTAGCTTCGCACTGCGCAGCGCTTTGGCCTGGCGCGAACGGGCCGGTAACAAAACCTTCGTAGGTGCTGTACATGTAAGCCGTGTTGGTGGCAAATTCTGCCGCGCAGGTGTCCACGCGCTTGTACACCGGGCGAATGCCCAGGGCACGGCGTTTTTCGCGAATAGCTTTGTCAGTGGTTTTCAGCTGGCGTGCAAGCCTGCGGTCTGAAAAACCTTTTTGCTTGAGTTTGAGCAGTTCCTCTTTAGTGACCGCGTCCAGCGACGTTTTCTCCAATTCCAGCTCAATCTTCACAATCTCTTCGATCTGTACGAGAAACCATGGGTCGATCTTGGTCAGTGCAAACACCTCCTGAACGCTCATGCCCTGCGCAAACGCATCGCCCACATACCAAATGCGCTCCGGGCCGGGCGAACCCAGTTCTTTTTCCAGCACTTCACGGTCTTGGGTTTTTTCGTTCATGCCGTCCACGCCTACCTCCAAGCCGCGCAGGGCCTTTTGGAAGGACTCTTGGAAGGTGCGGCCCATGGCCATCACCTCGCCCACGCTCTTCATTTGCGTAGTCAGGCGATCGTCGGCATCTTTGAACTTTTCAAATGCAAAGCGCGGGATCTTGGTGACCACATAGTCGATGCTCGGCTCAAAACTGGCGGGCGTAGCGCCCCCTGTAATCTCGTTGCGCAGTTCGTCCAGTGTGTAGCCGCAGGCTAATTTTGCCGCCACCTTGGCAATCGGGAAACCTGTGGCTTTAGATGCCAATGCCGATGAACGCGACACACGCGGGTTCATCTCAATCACCACCATCCGGCCATCTTGCGGGTTGATGGAGAACTGCACATTCGATCCGCCCGTGTCCACGCCAATCTCGCGCAGGACGGCCAGCGATGCATTGCGCAAGATTTGGTACTCCTTATCGCTCAGGGTTTGCGCCGGGGCCACGGTAATCGAATCGCCCGTGTGCACGCCCATCGGGTCGAGGTTTTCAATCGAGCAGATGATGATGCAGTTGTCCGCTTTGTCACGCACAACTTCCATCTCGTACTCTTTCCAGCCGAGCAGCGATTCTTCAATCAACAGCTCGTTGGTGGGCGAGGCTTCCAAGCCGCGCTTGCAAATGGTCTCAAACTCTTCCGCGTTATAGGCGATGCCGCCGCCCGTGCCGCCCAGCGTAAAGCTGGGGCGGATCACGGTGGGGAAACCCAAGGTTTTTTGCACCGTCCATGCTTCGTCCATGCTGTGTGCGATGCCTGAGCGCGCCGAACCCAAGCCAATCTTGGTCATAGCGTCTTTGAACTTCAAGCGGTCTTCGGCTTTGTCAATCGCTTCGGGTGTCGCGCCAATTAGTTCAACGGGCTTGCCGGTTGCCGCACCCCTGTATTTGTCCAGCACGCCGTGGTGCCACAAATCGAGTGCGCAGTTCAGCGCCGTCTGTCCACCCATGGTCGGTAAAATCGCGTCAGGCTTTTCTTTAGCGATGATTTTTTCTACCGTCTGCCAGGTGATCGGCTCGATGGAAGTCACGTCCGCTGTGGCCGGGTCAGTCATGATGGTGGCCGGGTTGCTATTGATCAAAATGACCTTGTAGCCCTCCTCGCGCAGCGCCTTGCAGGCCTGCACGCCCGAGTAGTCGAACTCGCAAGCCTGGCCAATGATGATCGGCCCTGCGCCGATGATGAGAATACTTTGAATATCGGTACGTTTTGGCATGTTATTTAGCCTCCATCATGCTAATGAAGCGGTCAAACAGGTAGCTAATGTCGTGCGGCCCCGGCGATGCTTCGGGGTGACCCTGAAAGCAAAACGCGGGTTTGTCGGTGCGGGCCAGGCCCTGCAGGGTGTTGTCGAACAGGCTGATGTGGGTGGCGCGCAGGTTGGCAGGCAGGGTTTTTTCGTCCACCGCAAAGCCGTGGTTTTGGCTGGTGATGCTGACGCGGCCGTTGTCCAGGTCTTTTACCGGGTGGTTAGCACCGTGGTGGCCAAACTTCATTTTGAAGGTTTTGGCACCCGATGCCAGCGCCATGATTTGGTGGCCCAAGCAGATGCCGAAGGTGGGCACGCCGGCTTCAATGATCTCTTGGGTGGCAGCAATGGCGTAGTCGCAAGGTTCTGGGTCGCCGGGGCCGTTGCTTAAGAAAACGCCGTTGGGTTGTAAGGCCAGCACCTCACGGGCGCTGGTTTGCGCGGGCACGACGGTGACTTTGCAACCGCGCTGTGCCAACATGCGCAAAATGTTGAATTTGACACCAAAGTCAAACGCCACCACATGGAACTTGGCTGCTGTTTGCTGGCCGTAGCCGGGCTTGCCGTCGGCACCGAACAGCTGCCACTCGGTTTGCGTCCAGTCGTAGGGTTTGCTGACGGAGACAACTTTGGCCAGGTCCAGGCCCGCCATAGAGGGCGCTGCTTTTGCTGCGGCTATGGCCTTGTCAATCAGGGTTTGGGTAACTTCTTCGCCCGCTTTTAAGCCCACAATAGTACCGTTTTGTGCGCCATGTGCGCGCAGGTGGCGAGTGAGTTGGCGGGTGTCTATATTGGCTATGGCCACGCAGTTTTCTTGCACCAGGTACTGCGCCAAGCCCATGTTAGAGCGAAAGTTACTGGTAACCAAAGGCAGGTCTTTGATGATGAGTCCTGCGGCAAATATTTTGCGCGACTCAATATCTTGCAGGTTAATGCCGTAATTGCCGATGTGCGGGTAAGTAAGCGTGACGATTTGCTGGCAATAGCTGGGGTCGGTCAGGATTTCTTGGTAGCCAGACATGGCGGTGTTAAAAACCACTTCGCCCACTGTGTTGCCAGCAGCTGCGATGGAGGAGCCGACAAATACGGTACCGTCAGCGAGGGCAAGAATTGCGGGGGGATGGGCTGACTTCAAAGACAAAAGCACTGAGGTTTCTCCGTTTTCTTCGGGTACGCCCTAGCGCTTCAAAACCTGCACTTTTGCGGTGCAAATCTGTAAAGCTTGTGCTTGGTTGAAGTGGCTTGAATGCGTAAGGCGTGGGGTGGATGCAGGACAGCCTCTAATTATAGCCCTAAGCCTCTAGTCCACGGCAAGCTGCATGGCTGCACTGGCATGCAAACAAATGGCGGCTGCGGCGGCTACGTTAAGCGACTCTTCACCGCCGGGCTGGGCAATACGCACATGCATTTGGGCCATGCTGGCCAGCTCGGCGCACACGCCCTGCCCTTCATGGCCCAAGGCCCAATTTAACTGGACTGGCAGTGTGCGCGAAGCGACCAATTGGTGCAGGTACTGGCCCCTATGGCTGCTGGTCACAGCCAAGGGCAGTGTGAGCTGGGCTACATCGTCCAGCGTAGCGGCTTCTACCAAATGCAAGCCAAAATGTGCCCCCATGCCTGCGCGCACCACCTTGGGTGCCCACAGCGCCACGCAACCCTTGAGCGCCAGCACTTGGGCAAAGCCAAATGCAGTGGCGCTGCGCAGTATGCTGCCCACGTTGCCAGGGTCTTGCAGCCGGTCTAGTACCAGCGTGGCGCTGTGTGACTGCAAAGCAGCATCCTGGGGCAGCGCGCACACATAGCCCATACCTGCCAGCGAACCTAGCGGGCTGATGTCGGCCATGAGCGCATCAGGAATTACTATGATTTTAGGAGCAGCTTGCGCAGCATTTCCTTGGGCGATAGCCTGTTTTGACTCTGAAATAATGGCAATACCGGGCTGCAGGCCACGTGCAAGGTAAGCACTGCACAAATGCTCGCCTTCTAGCCACACACGGCCTGTTTTACGGTAGGCCGCGCCATCAGAGGCCAGTTTGCGCAGCTCTTTAAGCAAGGGGTTGTCACGCGAGGTAACGTGCTGAGCTTGGGTCAATGCGTACGGCAGTGGGCGTGACGGTGGGTGCGATGCAGACATTATTTAGCCGCCTCTGCCACTGGCTTGGTGACTGACGCTAGGGCCGACTCTGTAGCCGACTTTGTAGCCGACTCTTTGGCCAGCGCAATGGCTGCGCTCACGGGCGCAAAGCTGGCGCGGTGCACCGGGCTGGCCCCGTGCTGTTTTAGCGCCGCCATGTGCACCGCCGTGCCGTAGCCCTTATGGCCGTCAAACCCGTACTGCGGGTACAGCGCGTGCAACTGGATACACTGCCTGTCGCGAGTGACTTTGGCAATGATGGAAGCGGCGGAAATGGCCTGCACCTTGGCATCGCCCTGCACAATCGCCTCGGCCCGTATGTCCAGCTTGGGCAAGCGGTTGCCATCGACCAACACCAAGCTAGGTTTGAGGCGCAGGTTGGCCACCGCCCGCTGCATGGCCAGCAAGGTGGCTTGCAAAATATTGTGGGTGTCAATCTCTGGCACGCTGGCCTCACCAAGGCCTACACACAGGGCTTTGGCACGAATTTCGTCGTACAGCTTTTCACGCTTGGCTGCCGATAGCTTTTTAGAGTCGGCCAGGCCTTTGATGGGTTTGAGTTCGTCCAAAATAACAGCGGCAGCCACTACAGAGCCTGCCAGCGGGCCGCGGCCTGCTTCGTCTACGCCGGCTATCAAGCCGGGCGTGTCCCACACCAATGCAGCTTGGTGCATGGTTTTGGCATTTTTTGCCGATTTAGCAGGCCTGGCCGCTTTGGCGGTTTTAGCGGCTTTCACAGCGGTTTTAAGTGGCAATAACTTCGGCGACGGCATGGCTGACCAGTAAGGCGGTGTCGCGCTGCAGTTGGTGGTGCAGTGCGGTAAAGCGGGTTTGTAAAGCCTGTATTTTCTCAGGTTGTGCCAGCCAGTCCAGCGTGGCGCTAGCCAAGGCCTCTGGGGTGGCATTGCCCTGCAAAAATTCTGGCACCACAAACTCGCCGCACAAAATATTGGGCAGGCCCACCCAAGGCTGCAGCTGTTTGCGCTGCATTAGCTGCCAGCTGAGCCAATGCATGTTGTAGGCAATCACCATCGGCCGCTTGAACAGCGCCGCCTCCAGGGTAGCCGTGCCGCTGGCAATCAAAGCCACGTCGCAGGCGGCCAGTGCAGTGTGAGATTGCCCGTCCAGCAGTTGCAACAGATGCAATACACCTGCGTTTTGCGCGTGCTGGGCAATAGCAACGCGCATGCCGGGGGCGCAAGGTACTATAAATTTAATAGCTGGTTGTTTAGCATTTACTTGGGCGACAGCCTTAAATAGCTTTAAACCAAGGTAGTGCACCTCCGACGCACGGCTACCAGGCAGCACCGCGACCACAGTGGCCTGCGTTGCCAAGCCCAGCGCCGCACGGGCGGTGGCTTTGTCCGGCACCAGTGGAATCATGGGGGCCAGCGGATGGCCCACATAGGTTGCGGGGATGCCTGCTTGGTCGTACAAGGGTTTTTCAAACGGAAAAATACACAGCATGTGGTCTACGGCATGGCGAATTTTCTCTATCCGCTCGGGCCGCCAAGCCCAAATGCTGGGGCTGATGAAATGCACCGTTTTAACACCGCATGCTTTGAGCTGGGCTTCTAGCCCTAAATTAAAGTCAGGAGCATCAATGCCAATGAACACATCAGGCGGATCAGCCAGCAAACGCTGCAATAGCTGCTTGCGAATGCCCGCCAGCGCGCGGTAATGGCGCAGCACTTCTACATAGCCGCGCACGGCCAGTTTCTCGCTGGGCCACCAGACTTCAAAGCCCTTGCCAGCCAACTTTGGCCCACCGATGCCAAACGCCTGCAGACCAGGCCAGCGCTGCCGCAGGCCCGCCAGCAGCAAGCCGCCCAGCAAATCGCCTGAGGCTTCACCCGCGACCATGGCGATGCGCAAAGCTGGGCGGGTCATACCTGAGGGTAAAGTTTTTGCTGTCTGCGCTCTAGCGCACAATGCCGCGCTGGGGCGACACGCTGGCCAAAAAGCCGTTCATCATGTGCACGTCATCCAAGGCCTCTGGGTACTCTGCAGCCAAGCTGTCAATTTTGGCTATGGCAGTGGCCAACGGCAAATCATCTCGGTACAGGGCCTTGTGCATGGCTTTGACGGCGCTGATGCGCTGTGCACTAAAGTTCTTGCGGCGCAGACCTTCAAAATTCATGCCACGCGCAGACGCTGGTTGACCCTGGCACATCACAAACGGCGGCAAATCAGCCCACAGCATAGAGGCAATAGCCGTCATGCTGTAAGCGCCAATTTGCACAAACTGGCGCACCGTAGTGAAGCCGCCCAAAATAACATAGTCGCCCACATGCACATGGCCAGCCAGCTGTGCGTTATTGGCAAAAACAGTCTCATTGCCCACCATACAGTCATGCGCAATATGCACGTAGGCCATTAGCCAGTTGCCATTGCCCACCCTGGTGATATTGCCGCCACCAGGCGAGCCTATGTTCAGCGTGCAAAACTCACGGATGGTATTGCCGTCGCCAATCACCAGCTCGCAAGGCTCACCTGCGTATTTTTTGTCTTGCGGTATGGCCCCAAGCGATGTAAATTGAAAAATACGGTTGTCTTTACCTATTGTAGTGTGGCCTTCAATCACTGCATGCGGGCCTACCATGGTGCCTGCCGCAATTTTTACATGCGGGCCAATCACGCTGTAGGGGCCAACGCTGACGCTGCTGTCTAATTGTGCTTGGCTGTCTACCAGCGCCGTGGGGTGTATCAAACTAGAACGCACGCTCACCCCTTAGGCAATCTTGCGCATGGTGCACATCAGGTCAGCTTCTACCGCCAATGCATCACCCACCGTGGCACGCGCTTTGAACTTGAAGATACCCGCTTTCATGCGGTCTAGCGTCACATGCAAAATCAGCTGGTCGCCAGGCTCTACAGGTCTTTTAAAGCGTGCGCCATCAATCCCGGCAAAGTAGTACACAGTGTTCTCACCCAGCCCCTTGCCCATCATGTCAAAAGACAGCAGCGCTGCCGTTTGCGCCAACGCTTCCAGCATCAACACCCCAGGCATCACCGGACGGTGCGGAAAATGACCCATAAAATAGGGTTCGTTGATGGTCACGTTTTTCAACGCTTTGATAGATTTGCCTTTGTCAATCTCAAGCACCCTGTCCACCAGCAAAATAGGGTAGCGGTGGGGCAGTAACTTTAAAATCTCGTGAATATCCATCATGGTGTCGGCTTCTTTTCAAATGCGTGTTCTAATAATTTTTTCAATGGCTTTGATACGCTCACGCAACTTGTGCAGTTGCTTTAAAGATGCCGCATTTTTTTCCCAGCTGGCATTGTCGTCGATAGGAAACAAACCGGTGTAATGCCCCGGCTGGGCAATAGAGCGCGTAACAGTGGTAGCTGCAGACACGTGCACATGGTCGGCCAGCTTAAGGTGGCCCAGCACAATCGCGCCGCCACCCAG
Organism: Polaromonas sp.; assembly: GCA_043721235.1. Classification (GTDB taxonomy): domain Bacteria; phylum Pseudomonadota; class Gammaproteobacteria; order Burkholderiales; family Burkholderiaceae_C; genus JAAFIP01. The sequence goes on from JAYSRE010000036.1 coordinate 17,068, forward strand.
CGTGCAGTGCGCACCAATCTCAGCACTGCCTGCAATGCCCACACACCCGGCCATCGCGGTATGTTTGCCAACTTTAACGTTATGGCCTATTTGAATCAAATTGTCCAGCTTAACTCCATCTTCAATCACCGTATCGTCCAATGCGCCGCGGTCTATGCAGGTGTTGGCGCCGATTTCTACATCGTTGCCGATGCGTACAGCGCCCAATTGCGCTATTTTGACCCATGCACTAGCGTTGCTGTCGCCATTGGTTGTCCCTTTGTCAAGCGCAAAACCAAAACCATCGGCACCAATGACCACACCGCTGTGCACAATACAATTTTGCCCTAGGCTGCAGCCATGCCCCACCGTAACGCGGGCCTTAAGCACGGTATGCGCGCCAATGCGTGCGCCCTGCTCCACCACACACAATGGGCCAATAGTTGCTGTGGGATCAACTTGCGCACCACTGTGCACCACTGCGCTGGCGTGGATTCCGGCCTCCATGGGAACGCCCATGGTGCGCTGCCACCACTGGGTTAGGCGGGCAAAATACACATAGGGGTCGTCCGCCAGAATACATGCGCCCCGCGCAGCTGCGGCATCGCCCAGTGCCTTTGCCACAATCACACACCCTGCCTGGGTGATTTGCAATTGTGCGGCGTATTTTGGGTTGCTTAAAAAAGCTATGTCGCTGGGGCTTGCAGACTGCAGCGGGGCTAGCCGACGCACGGCCTGTGCTGGGTCACCCACCAGCGTACCACCCAGGGCCTCAACGATTAACCCCAGTGTAGGTGACACCCTATTAATCCAAGCCAGCTTATTTTGCCGCAGAGGCAGCGTTAAGCGCTTTAATGACTTTGTCGGTAATGTCGTGCTTGGGGTTTACATAGACAGCTTCTTGCAACACAAAATCGTACTTTTCTAGCTCAGCGACTTGTTTAACAATTTTATTGGCCCGCTCTAGCACAGCTTGCAGTTCTTCATTTTTACGGGCGTTGAGGTCTTCTTGAAACTCGCGGCGCTTGCGCTGAAAGTCTCTGTCTTGCTCTACCAGTTGTTTTTGCCGCGTGTTGCGTTGGCTTTCGGCCAGCGTAGGGGCTTCACGCTCAAACTTTTCAGTGGCTGTTTTCAGGGTGCTACCAAAATCTGCGATCTCTTTTTCACGTTTGGCAAACTCCACTTCCAGTTTAGTTTGCGCAGACTTGGCTGCATTGGCCTCGCGGAAAATGCGGTCTGTGTTGACAAACCCTATACGAAATTCTTGCGCAGAAGCTGCCAAAGAGGCGGCAGCCAAGCCAAGGGCGATGAAGAGGTTAAGGGTAGAGGATTTCATTAAAAAGAAGCACCAATTTGAAATTGCAATTTCTGAATTTTATCGCCAGAAAACTTACGGACAGGAAAAGCATACGCAAGGCGCAAAGGCCCAAGGGGCGAAATCCAGCTGATACCCAAACCAGCAGAGGCACGCAGCGTACCCAAATCGTATTTTTCTTGCTCAGCAAACACGTTACCAGCATCTACAAAACCAAACAAGCGCAAAGTGCGGTCATTGCCAGCGCCAGGGAATGGAGTTTGTAACTCGACGTTGGCAACGACCTTTTTAGGTCCGCCAATGTAGGATCCGGTCACATCACGGGGGCCCAAGCTGCCTTGGTCAAACCCGCGCACAGTGCCCAAGCCGCCGGCGTAGTAGCCTTTAAACACCGGGAAACTGCGGCCATTCAAGCCCTTGCCCCAGCTTGCTTCGCCGTTAAGCGCAAGCGTGTACTGTTTACTAAGTGGAAAGTACTGCTGTAATTGGTAAGAACTGCGCAAATAGCGCGCATCACCCGCCACACCCCAATCACCGTTCAAGCGCTGCAATAGCCCTGTGGTGGGCACCAAAGCGCTGTCGCGGCTGTCGCGCGACCAGCCTATGGTGAGTGGAAAACTGGTGCTGGAATAGCCAAACTGGCTGGCGTAGGCTAAATAAGCTGCTGGAATGTTAGTACCCGCCGTTATTTTGGTGTTTTCTACGCCCCCACCAAAGTACACCGTGTCTAGCTCACTGAACGGCACACCAAAACGGATGCTAGCACCCGTAGTACCCAGCGAATAGTCACCGCCTTGGTCGTTGTAGGGTTTGGTTCTGCGCAAGTAGAAGTCCAGGGTGCGCGAAACACCATCTTGGGTAAAGTACGGGTCTATGCTGCTGAGCACAAGCTGGCGGTTAAATTTAGAGGTGTTGATGTCAATACCCAGGTAGTTGCCCGAGCCAAAAACGTTTTCTTGTGCTACTTTGAATTGCAAAGACAGTTTGTCGCTACTGGAGAACCCGGCGCCCACTTGCAGGTTGCCCGTGGGTTTTTCCACCACAGTCACTTGCAGGTCAATCTGCTCAGGTGCGCCGGCCACATCGGTGGTTTCTACGCTGACTTCTTTAAAGTAGCCCAGCCGGTCTACCCGGTCACGTGACAGTTTGATTTTGTCACCGTCATACCAGCTGGCTTCAAACTGCCTGAACTCGCGGCGGATAATTTCGTCCCGCGTGCGGGCGTTGCCAGCGATATTGAGCTTGCGTACATAGGCGCGGCGCGATGGGTCGGCCTGTATTACAAAAGCCACCCGGTTGTTTTCCCGGTCAATTTCTGGCTTGGCTTGCACTTGGGCAAAGGCATAACCAAAACTGCCAAAATAATCTGTAAAAGCTTTGGTAGTTTGGGCCACCTTCTCAGAGTTATACGCCTCGCCCGGCTCAATGGCCACCAGCGACTTAAAGTCATCTAACTTGTCAAGGTAGTTACCTTCTAGTTTGACACCCGATACCACATAGCGCTCACCTTCAGAGATATTGACCGTCAGGTTAATGTCTTGCTTGTCGGGCGTAATGGCTACTTGGGTAGACTCAATTTTGAACTCTAAATACCCGCGCGTGAGGTAGTAAGAGCGCAAGGACTCCAAGTCTGCATTGAGCTTGGTGCGGGCGTAACGGTCACTTTTGGTGTACCAGCTGAGCCAGCCCGTAGTTTCCAGGTCAAACAGGCCGCGCAAGGTACCTTCGCCAAAGGCCTTGGCACCGACGATGCGAATGTCTTTGATCTTGGCAACATCGCCTTCCACCACGTTAAAGTTCAGGTTCACCCGGTTGCGCTCGATTGGCGTGACAGTAGTCACCACTTGCGCACCATAAAGACTTTTGTTGATGTACTGGCGCTTAAGTTCTTGCTCCGAACGGTCTGCCAAGGCTTTGTCAAACGGACGGCCTTCGGTTAAGCCTATGTCGCGCAGGGCTTTCACCAAAACTTCTTTGTCAAATTCTTTTGAGCCCGTAAAGCTGATGTCGGCCACAGTAGGGCGCTCTTCTACAATGACCACCAGCACATTACCCTGCACATCGACACGCACGTCTTTGAACAAGCCCAGCGCAAACAAAGCGCGAATGGCAGAGGCGCCCTTATCGTCGTTGTAAGCCTCACCTACACGGAAAGGCAAGGAACCAAAAATGGTTCCTGGCTCTACGCGCTGCAAGCCTTCAACCCGAATATCGCTGACCGTGAAAGGGTCAACAGCCCACGCGTTAGCGGCAAATGCCAAGGCTGCCAATGCACATGCAGAACGGTTAAAGACAGATTTAGCTTTTTTTTTCATACACCAATAAATACCTTGATTGGCTGTTCGCCAAGCGCTCTAACTATTTAATTAAATTGAGTCCAGATGCGCGTGACATCGTTAAACATCGCTATCGCCATCATAGCAAAAAGAATAGCGACTCCGCCACGCTGCAAACGCTCTAGCCAAACCTGTGTTACTTCTTTGCCAGTTACAGCCTCCCACGCATAATACATGAGGTGTCCACCATCTAAGACAGGCAATGGCAACAAATTAAGTACGCCCAAGCTCACACTGATCAGCGCCAAAAAAAGTAAGTACTGCACAAAACCCAAACTGGCAGACTTGCCAGCCACATCGGCAATCGTTAGCGGGCCACTCAAATTTTTAAGTGATGCTTCGCCAATCACCATCTTGCCCATCATGCGCAGGGTCAGTGTAGATATTTCCCAGGTTTTCACAACACCACGCCACAGCCCGTCAATGGGGCCGTAACGCACTTGCACCATCTCGGGCATGGAGCCAACAAACGCGCCTATTTTGCCAACCCATACGGCACCCTCTTTCACCGCTTGCGGTGTTACTTCGAGCTGTAAAGTTTGGCCTTGTCTGCGCACTTGCCATGGCTGCGTGAGCGGTTCGCTGTTGCGCACGCTAGCGCGAATCGCTTCGCGCAGCATAAAGCCGTCCAGCACAGGCTTGCTTGCAATGCTAAGAACCAAGTCGTCTTTTTTAAGGCCCGACACTTCTGCCGCACTGCCCGCCACCGTCTCGCCAATCAAAGGCTGTGTCCATGCTGCCCCTAGCCCTATTTTGCGGAACATTTGCGCGTCGGCTTCGCGCACGTCCATGCTGGCTAGTGGCAATATTACATGGCGACCACCGCCTTCACTTGCATTGTCGGCCGTGCTGTTACCCACTGCCAAGTGCACATCTTTTTTGTCTAGGGCCCCTTGGGTTGTGATCCAGCGAACATCTTCCATAGAGACTACATCTTTGGGTGTGTCGCCTGCAAAACCTGCAGCCAGCACGACCTCGCCTCCGCGCAGCCCAGCTTGGTAGGCCATGGAGTCAGTTTGTGGGCTGGCCAACACCGCGCGTGGCTGGGCGACACCCATCCAATTGACAATTGCATACAGCACTACCGCTAGCAACAGATTGGCCATAGGCCCTGCGACCACGATGGCCGCACGCGATGAGAGTGGCTGGGTATTGAATGCAACGTGCTTAAGCTCAGCCGGCACAGGGGCTTCGCGCTCATCGAGCATTTTGACGTAGCCGCCTAACGGGAAGGCTGCCAGTACGAACTCGGTGTCTTGGCCAGGATGCTGTTTTTTAGGCCGCCATACCAACAAAGGCTTGCCAAAGCCTATTGAAAACCGCAGTACTTTGACACCACAGGCTACGGCAACCCGGTAGTGCCCATACTCATGGACTGCAATCAAAATCGCCAACGCCACGATAAAAGAAATGACTGTGAGCATGGGTTTACTTCTTCAAAGTTGCCAATAACTGATGGGCTGCGGCGCGGCTGGCGGCATCAATTTCTAACAAATCACCTAGGTTATGGGGCTTTGACGGCAATACCTTGGCCAAAGTTTCCAAATTCACAGTGTGAATTTGGTCAAACCGGATGCGGTGGTTTAGAAATGCCTCTACCGCCACTTCGTTGGCCGCATTCAACACAGCAGTGGTGCCCTCAGGCGCACACATGACCTGCCAGGCCAAGGGCAGACCAGGAAAGCGCGTGGGATCGGGTGTTTCAAAGGTCATGGTGTTGGCAGTGCGCCAGTCTAACGCCTTGGCCCCGCTTGCGATGCGGTGCGGGTAGCTAAACCCATACGCAATGGGTACGCGCATATCAGCATTGCCCAGCTGCGCCACCACAGAAGTGTCATGGTATTGCACCATAGAGTGAATGATGGATTGCGGGTGAATCACCACCTCGATTTTTTCAGGCGGCATGCCAAATAGGTAGTGCGCCTCGATAACTTCCAACGCTTTGTTCATCATGGTGGCTGAATCCACCGATATCTTGCGGCCCATCACCCAAGTGGGGTGCGCCACAGCCTCGTTTGGCGTGATGGCATGAAAGGTAGCGGTATCGCGCGTGCGAAAAGGCCCGCCCGACGCTGTAAGAATAATTTTCTCGACCCGTTCCGCCCAAGTGCTGCGCTGCTCTGGCAGGCTTTGAAAAATGGCGGAATGCTCGCTGTCGATCGGCAGCAAAGTTGCGCCGCCTTCAGCGACCGCCTCCATAAACAATGCGCCGCCCACCACCAAAGCCTCTTTGTTGGCCAGCAGCAGCCGCTTGCCTGCACGCGCCGCAGCCAGGCTGGGTGCCAGCCCTGCAGCGCCCACGATCGCAGCCATGACAATATCAACCTGAGCATCAGACGCTATGCATTCAAGAGCATATTGTTCAACATTTACTTGGGCACTAAGGCCTTTTTGCTTCAAAATCTGGGCTAATTTTTGACCTGCAGAGGGGTCTACCATCACCACCACCTGGGGGTTAAACTGCTGGCATTGCGCCACCATCTCGTCCACATTGGACTGCGCAGACAGCGCGAAGATCTCAAAACGCTCTGGATGGCGCGCTACCAGGTCTAGGGTATTTTTGCCCACCGAGCCGGTTGAGCCCAACACCGTAACGCGCTGTTTGGCTGTACTCATGTTCTGCCAGTTTCTCTTAGCGCAGCAAAGCCATTAGCATCATGGCCAAAGGCAGTGTAGGCAGTAAAGCGTCCACCCTGTCAAGCACGCCGCCATGACCGGGCAGCAAGTTGCTTGAGTCTTTGGCCCCTGCACTGCGCTTAACCAGTGATTCAACCAAGTCGCCTACTACACTCATGCTGCACATAAACAGCAGGGCTATAACCAGCAGCAGCCAGCCCTGCTGGGCAATATAGGTGTACAGGCTAGGCACTTGACCGCGCAACGCACCTTGGTCTAGCCACACCCACACGCCCGCAATCAGCAACACACCTAGCATACCGCCCCAAACACCTTCCCAGCTTTTGCCAGGGCTGATGCTGGGTGCCAGCTTGCGCCGCCCCAAACTGCGCCCGGCAAAATAGGCAAAAACATCGGCACCCCACACCAGCACCAGCACGGAGAGTAAAAAATTAATGCCCGTTACCCGCGCCTGCGCCACGGCAAGCCAAGCCGCCGCCAACGCCAGTACGCCGCCAGTCACCCGCATCCAGCGGTGCATGTGCGGCCAGCCCACCACACCACGGCGCAGCAGCAGCGCCCCTACCAGCACCCAGATACTCCCCACCAGTGTCCATAGCAGCGGCGTGGTGCGGTAAGGTAGGCCCACTTTCCAAGCTACTGCGCACAGCACCAAGCAGTCCAAAGCGATCAGCCATGAAGCTTTTTTGCTGTACCCATTAAGCTGGCCCCACTCCCACGCGGCCAAACACATCATCACTAAAGCAACCGCCATGAACCATTCAGGCTGTGTAGCAAACAAGGCGGGCAACAAAATAGCCAACAGCGCCAAGGCCGTAATAATGCGTTGTTTAAGCATGTAGTTTTGAAAAGGTGGTTAGGTCGTCGCAGAGGCGCGCTCAGCCTTCGTCGGTGTTGCCACTACTGTCGCAGTGTGCAAGGTGGCCGCCAAAGACACTTGCATGGACAGCTGACCAAAACGGCGTTCGCGCTGGGCATAGTCGGCCAGTGCTGTGTCTAGCGCAGCTTCGTCAAAATCAGGCCACAGTGCATCGGTAAAGTACAGCTCGCTGTAGGCGCTTTGCCATAGCAGAAAATTACTGATGCGGTACTCTCCGCCCGTCCGAATCAAAAGATCCGGGTCGGCCACATGGGCCAGCGCCATGTAACGGCCCAAGCTGGCCTCGGTAATCGCCTCGCCCTTCGCGGCCAACTGGCTGGCGGCTTGAGCAATATCCCAGCGGCCACCGTAATTAAAGCAGACGTTCAGCGTAATGTGGGTGTTGGCCAGTGTATCGGCCTCAGCTTGTGCGAAACCTGCGCGCACTTTATCTGACAGCCGGCTGCGCTCGCCCACAAAGCAAATGCGCACGCCGCTTTCGTTCAAAGGCTTGACCTCGCGGGCCAGTGCGCTGGCCAGCAAGTCCATTAAGCCAGACACCTCTTCGTTTGGGCGATTCCAGTTTTCAGACGAAAACGCAAACACCGTCAGCACCCTGACACCACGGTCAGCACAGGCACGCACGCAGCGGCGCAGTGCCTCTACGCCCTGCCTGTGCCCTGCCACGCGCGGCATAAAGCGCTGGTTGGCCCAGCGCCCGTTGCCATCCATCACGATAGCGATGTGATGGGGAACGGCTTTCATACCGACAAAATTTCTTTCTCTTTGTCGGCCACCAAGCGCTCGATGTCGCCGATGTATTTATCGGTGGTTTTTTGCACGTCAGCTTCGGCACGTTTTTGGTCGTCTTCAGAAGCTTCTTTGTCTTTGACCAGCTTTTTAACTTGCTCATTAGCGTCGCGGCGCAAGTTGCGCACCGCAACTTTCATGCTCTCGCCGTCGTTACGGGCCAGCTTGGTCATTTCTTTGCGGCGCTCCTCGCTCATGGCGGGCATAGGTACACGAATCACCTCGCCCATGGCGGATGGGTTGACACCCAAATCACTGTCACGAATAGCTTTTTCAATTTTGGAGGCCATACCCTTTTCCCACACCTGAACGCTGATGGTGCGCGAGTCAAGCAGGCTGACGCTGCCGACTTGGGCCAGCGGCACCATCGAGCCGTAGTATTCCACCATGATGCTGTCCAAAATAGCGGGGTTGGCCCTGCCGGTGCGGATTTTGCCCAGGTTGTGGCGCAGTGCCTCCAGGGACTGGCCCATTTTGGCTTCGGTGTTGGTTTTAATGTTTGCTATGCTCATAACGTAATTCTCAAACTTTGGGTTTTTATAGTTTAGCGGGTTGCAATTTACTTATGTCTAGTTTGCGGGTTTTCGATTTACACGTGAACCAAGGTACCTTCGTCTTCACCCATAACGACGCGCTTGAGTGCGCCATTCTTAAAAATACTGAATACCCTGATCGGTAGCTTCTGGTCACGGCACAGTGCAAACGCGGCCGCGTCCATCACACCCAGGTTTTGCTGCATTGCCTGGTCGAATGTCAGGTGCGTGTAGCGTGTGGCGGTAGGGTCTTTTTTCGGATCAGCCGTATAGACACCGTCTACCTTGGTCGCTTTAAGCACAATCTCAGCCCCTATTTCTGCGCCACGCAAAGCGGCTGCAGTATCGGTGGTAAAAAAGGGGTTGCCTGTACCTGCCGCGAAAATTACCACCTTGCCTTCTTCCAGATACTGCAGCGCTTTGGGCCGAATGTATGGCTCTACCACTTGCTCAATATTGATGGCGGACATCACACGGGCCACCAAGCCTGCGTTGTTCATGGTGTCGCCTAGAGCCAGTGCATTCATTACGGTGGCCAGCATGCCCATATAGTCCGCTGTTGCGCGGTCCATACCCACCGAGCCACCGGCTACGCCGCGAAAAATATTGCCACCGCCAATCACAACGGCCACTTGTACACCCAACTCAGTGACTTCTTTGATCTCTTGCACCATGCGCATGATGGTGGCACGATTGATGCCAAAAGCATCATCGCCCATGAGCGCTTCGCCAGATAGTTTTAACAAAATTCGTTTGTGCGCTGCCATGCTGGACTCTTTCTTATGCTTGTTATTCGATCTGTGCAATTATCAGTGATGTTGGGCTTGTTTTTACGTATAAAAAAAGCGGCAAATTTGCATTTGCCGCTTTTTAAATAAATGCAAAGTGACGTCTGCTTATGCGCCCTTGGCTGCGGCAATTTGCGCTGCCACCTCAGCGGCAAAGTCATCGACCTTCTTTTCGATGCCTTCCCCCACCACGTACAAGGTAAATCCCTTGACGCTGGTGCTGGCGACTTTGAGCATTTGCTCTACGGTTTGTTTGTCGTTTTTGACAAACGCTTGGTTAAACAAGGCCACTTCTTTGAGGTATTTTTGTACCGAGCCTTCGATACGCTTGGTCACAATATCGGCCGGCTGGATTGGCTTGCCAGCCGCAGTCGCTACAGCCGCGTCTTCAGCCGCTTTGGCGGCAGCTACGCTGCGCTCACGCTCGATCAGACTGGCAGGTACTTCAGCGCTGGTCAAGGACACTGGTTTCATGGCGGCAATGTGCATAGCGGTGTCTTTGGCGGCGGTCAAATCGCCGGTGTACTCTACAACCACGCCAATACGGGTGCCGTGCAGGTAGGTAGCTACGGAACCTTCGTAACGCTGAAAGCGGCGGAAAGTCATGTTTTCGCCAATTTTACCGATCAGTCCTTTGCGCACATCTTCTAGCGTGGGGCCAAAGCCGTCAGCGCTGTGGGCCAAAGCGCCCAGCGCATCTAGGCTGGCAGGATTGTGCGCAGCCACCAACGAAGCAGCGGTGTTGCACAGTGCCAGAAAACTGTCGTTTTTGGTAACGAAGTCGGTTTCGCAGTTAACTTCGATCATGGCCGACGCTGCGCCTTGCGCTGCTACGGCAACCACGCCTTCTGCGGTAATGCGGGCGCTGGCTTTGCCCGCTTTATTGCCCAGCTTGACACGCAAAATTTCTTCGGCGCGCACCATGTCGCCAGCGGCTTCAGTGAGGGCTTTTTTGCATTCCATCATGGGAGCATCGGTTTTGCCGCGCAGTTCTGCGACCATGCTTGCGGTGATTGTTGTCATCGTAATTCCTTGTTTAACTAGAAAAAAGGGGCTTTGAGCCCCTTTGTTATGTTGGTGACGGCCTGACCCTGCAGCGCAGCAGTCAACGCGATAATGTACCCAGATTAAGCCGCAGCGGCTTCTTGCACTTCTACAAACTCATCAGCACCTTTGACTGCTTTGACGACTTCGTTCATGGCGTTCGCACGGCCTTCAAGAATAGCGTCAGCCACGCCTTTGGCATACAAAATCACAGCCTTGGAAGAATCGTCGTTGCCTGGAATGATGTAGTCCACGCCTTCAGGGCTGTGGTTGGTATCGACCACGCCAATGACAGGGATGCCCAGTTTGCGTGCTTCTTGCACAGCAATTTTATGGAAACCTACGTCAATGATAAACAGCGCATCTGGCAAAGCAGGCATGTCTTGAATGCCGCCCATGTCTTTTTCCAGCTTTTCCATTTCGCGGGCAAACATGAGTTGCTCTTTCTTGCTCAGCGCGTCCAGGCCAGCTTCTTGCTGTACTTTCATTTCTTTCAAGCGCTTGAGAGAGATTTTTACGGTTTTGAAATTGGTCAACATGCCGCCTAACCAACGCTGGTTAACAAAAGGCACGCCTGCACGGTGCGCTTCTTCTACTACGGTGTCACGGGCGGTGCGCTTGGTACCCACCATCAAAATGGTACCGCGATTGGCCGACAATTGGCGCACAAACTTGAGCGCTTCCTCGAACATCGGCTGCGATTTTTCGAGGTTGATAATGTGAATTTTATTGCGATGACCAAAGATGTACGGTGCCATCTTAGGGTTCCAGAAACGGGTCTGGTGGCCAAAGTGGACGCCTGCGTCCAACATCTCGCGCATAGAAACTGCCATGTGTATAACTCCAAAGGTTAGGTCTAAAATTCAGCTCGTAATGCGAAAGATCTAAGTGCCACATAGGCTTTAGACAGTCGCAACACCTTAAATGAGCTGCTTTGCATTTAACTTATGCATGAAAAATATTATTTACTACGTCAGACAATAAAAATATTGAATTTTTCAGCTAAGCTTTTGATTATAGCATTCCAAGTATTCGCTGCTCTGGCTTGTCAGAGCGGCTCTGGCATGCATAAACTTGCACCTAGTGCTCTGGCCAGCCAAAACCGAGGCAACCGGCGAACTCTGTAACGGCTGATTTATCTGCCCAGCGCGCGCAACGCAGCCGCTGCATGCACGACAATAGGTAATAGTTCGTAGTTTGCGCAGTTTGGCGAATTTTCAAACTCGGGAAACTGCTGGCAAATGGCTGCTTGTGCGCTATTTTGCCAATCAACACACTTACTCTTTTAAAAAAACAATGAAAATTGCCGTTATAGGCGCGGGTATCGTCGGAGTGACCACTGCGTATGAACTCGCCCACGATGGCCACCAAGTCTGCGTGTTGGAGCAACGTGGCGCAGTTGCAGAAGAGGCTAGCTTTGCCAATGCCGGGGTGCTGGCACCTGGCTACGTAACGCCTTGGGCGGCACCCGGCATGCCCTGGAAGGTGGCCCAACAATTGTTTGCTACGCATGCTGCAGTGCGCGTTGGCCTGCCGCTTTGCGGTGCGGACATCGCTTGGATGTGGCGTTTTTGGCGGGCCTGCAACCCAAAGGCCTACTTGGCCCACCGCGCTGCACTGCAAAAACTGGCTTTCTACAGCCGCAGCCGCCTGCATGCCATTACAGAGCAGCACCAGCTGAGCTATGACCGCGCTGACGGCTACATGGTGCTGCTGCGCAGTGCCAAAGATGCCGCCATGGTGCAGCCGAGCTTGCAGGTGCTGCGGAACGCAGGCGTGGCGTTTAACGAACTGGACGCGGCCGCAGCGCGCATGATCGAGCCCGCCTTGAACATGGACACCCACTTTCATGGCGCGGTGCACCTGCCGCAAGACGAGGTGGGCAATTGCCGCCAATTTGCGCTGCTGCTCAAGGACGTTGCGCGTGGACTGGGGGTAGATTTTCAATTCAATACGGTGGTGCACCAAGTACATGCTGGCCCTAAGCCAAGTGTAGAACTAACGCGCACCCCGACGGTCAATAGTGCCAGCGCAGCGCTTGCCGGGCCAGCGCACGCCCAAGCACAAAACCAGCGGCACACTATAAAGTTTGATGCAGTGGTGCTGTGCGCAGGCAGCGCCAGCGCTCAATTGGTTCAGCCCTTGGGCAAAGCATTGCCAATGCGTCCCATTTATGGCTACTCCGTTAGCGCCCATGTACGCGAACCCTTAGATGCCCCCCGCAGTGCGCTGATGGACGAGCACTACAAAGTGGCCATCACCCGCTTGGGCGCACGCATACGGGTGGCCGGCAGCGCCGAGATAGGCGGACAGCCTGGTGTTCACCGCGCAAGCAGCCTGCGCACGCTGTACAAGGTGTTGCACGACTGGTTTCCCGGTGCCGCAGTGATGCGCCACGGGGTACAAGAATGGAAAGGTGCCCGCCCGATGCTGGCCAATCGTCCGCCCATCGTAGGGGCCAGCGGCGCACAAGGCGTATGGCTCAATACAGGCCATGGCTCCAGCGGCTGGGCTTTAAGCTGCGGCAGTGCGCGGCTGCTGGCAGACGCTGTAGCGGGCCGTGCCAGTGATGTAGACACTGCGCCCTACGCGTTTTAATTTGATAAAGCCTGCGCGCTAAGGTTGGCTGATTTTTGCATCAGACTGCGCTTGTTTTCCTGCAAGCAACATGCGCATGAGTTTGTCGGCATCTGCGCCATCTGCTTGAGCACGCAAAGCCGTACTGTCGGGGCCCAGCATTTCGCGCTCCAGCCTGTTGATCATGCCAGGCAGGCTAGGCAAGGCATTGTCAGCCTCCTGCCCGTTGTGCGGCTTGGTAGTGGGGTGGGTCAAGCCATCGGTTTGGATTGACACGCCGTCTTGCGCATGCGCCCCGCCCACCCAAGCGATGCGTTTGCCTTCGTCCATTTTGCGCAGCGCGCGCAATGCGCGGCGTTCTATATCAGGAAGCAGCGTTCCAAACACGGGCAACCAGGCGATAGCAATGCGTGCGGTTTGCGCCAGTGGCGCACCGTGGCTGGCCAAGGCCATAGTGCGGGTGAGAATTTTTTGCGCCATGGCATTGGCCAGCTTAGCGTCGCGCGGCATCAGCACCGTCACGGCAAAGGCATTAGGCGCTACACGGCCCACAGTGTCCACCACAGAAATACTGGACGACAACGCGGCTGCCAGCTGCACCATGCCGACCTCAAAGCCTTCGTCGCCGTAGCGGGCCTGCAAAGTTTGCGCGTCGCTGACTTTGACGTAGTAAAAGGCAGCGTAAATGCGCTCAGTGTTCATGCGCTGCACGTTGCGGGCTAGTGTTTGCTCAAAGCCTTTGCGGCTGAGCAAGCCGGTGAGTACGTCGCGGCTTGGTGAGGTACTGGCCCGCGCCATCACCATGCGGCCTTGGCGATGCTGGTGCACCAGCGCGCGCAGCAGCACCATGGCCGCTAGCAAGGTTGCCAGTGCCGAGGCTACGATAGCCCCATCGTTGGACACATGGCCCAAATAGGAAGCCAAAGGTAATAGCAAAGATACAACGTACAAGAATATGGCAGGCGCAATCCAGAAAGCTTGGGTTTGTTTGCGCAGGAAGGCATGGCCCAAGATAGCCAAGGCGTGCGCTATGCACATCAATAGCACCAGCGGAACCCAGGGAATAAACGCGCTACGCACACCATAGCCCATGCACGCCACTGTGAGTGCTATGCCTGTGCCAACGACAGCCAAGGTGACTCGCCACCATTTAACAGCATATTGTCGCTGGGATAATGCTAGCGCAGTGACCCAAGGAAAAACCACGCACCATAAATTGGAAGCAAAAAACTTGGCTTCATCGTTGAACCTGGCGCTGTCAGGAAATGCATAGACCCCCAGCATGCCGCTGGTGGTGCTGACCATACCCGCCGCCACAGTGGTCATTAAAGTAATGGACAAAAAACCCATCCGCCCAAAAGTAAATGCAGACGCTATGCCTACCAAAGCCAGCAGCAGGTTAATGCCCACCAGCAGTCCTACAGTTAAGCCCCAAAAAAGGCGTTCATCACGGAACACGCTGGCGCTTTGCAGCACAATGGCCGAGTCCATCACGCCCAAGTGCGCCACTTCCACCACAATGTTCAAATTACCTGGCCGCAGCGGAATGTCAAATGTGGGCTGGCGGTCGCGGAAAGACCAGGTATTCATTGCCAGTGTGTCGCCTGCTGAGGCTTGCACCCAGGGCTCTTGGTCGTAGCGGTAGGCCATGTGCACAGCATCAAGGCGCGGCATCAGAAAATTTAAATAAATGTTGGCACCAAAACCCGTTGAGGTCATGTTGAGCCGGCCAATGTAGCGCTGGCCTTTAGCTAGCTGTACGCTGGCTGGTTCCTGCTCGATTTTAAATTCGGCATCAGGGATTGACCACAGCTCTTGGGGGCTGGAAACCTTGGTGTGCGGCAAGTCGCCCACACCAATCACACCGGCTTGCCAATACTGGCGCACATCCAGGCTGATTTGGGCATTGCTTTCTGACAGTTTGCCTAGCTCTATGGCATTGGACTGCGGCGGTACAGCCGAAGCTGCGCAGTGCAACGCCAACAAAGCGGCGGCACTTACCCAGTGTAAGAGTGCAAGACTTTTAACCTGCATACCTGACGTTGGCTAATTTGGTAGTGTTTCGTGTCACAACTGCCTGCATAAATCTCTGAACCAACTAATTAGTTAATTGATATAACTAATTAGTTTACTTGCCGCTGCTACTTTTGTACATACCCAGTTTAGGGGATATAAAAAGTGAGAAATATCACGTTTTAAGCCCTAAAGTAGCGTGATTGACCACCATATAACGAATAACGTGCGGTAAAGCGCATGCGTTTGCGTTAAACGCTTGTTTCAAGTTGCAACCAAAGCGCATGCCTAGTGCTGCCCGGCCCGTTCAAGTTGTAATGTAGTGAGGTTACATTGCGCTGGGCAACAGCAGTGCTTAGTTGAGCACGTTGAGCACGTCAGAGCGGTATTCGCGGCTGTACAAAATAAGCACCACCATGGCGGTGGCTATGGCAAAGGCCAGTGGTGAGAAGAACCACGCGATGACGGCAAACGCAAAATAGTAGCCGCGCAAACCGTCGTTAAAGGTTTCTGCAGCCAAGCCCAGCATGCGGCTGGCGCGTTCGGCAAATACCGTGCGGTCAAATTTGCCGGACTCAAAGTCAAGGTAATCAGGCATAGAACCTATCAGCAGCGCCGCAAAAGTGTACTGGCGCATGCTCCAGCTAAAGCGAAAGAAGGAATAGACAAAAATCGCAATCAGCATCATGATTTTCAGGTCAAAAATCATGATGCTGGTACGCACCGCAAAGGGAAAGTCTTTCACAAAATCTGCCGCTTTGTCGGTGCTTCCCAGCAAAGCAAACAGGCCGCCAATGACGATGATGGTGGTAGAGCAAAAAAATGATGGTGTGGTTGACAAGTTCTGCGTGATGATGCCGTCCAGCACCCGCTGCTCACGTGCCGTGGCCTGCACCATCCAGGTGCCTCGGTGGCGGTTGGTGGTGGCTATCAGCGAGCCTAGGCGCGCGCCCTCACTGCGACTGAACCATGCATAGCCTAGCCAAGCGGCAAAAAACCAGGCAAAAGCGACCCAGTCGGCCCAAGGCAGGAGTGTAAAAACTTGCATGGTGTAACTGTACGCGATATGGGAGAAGATTTAAAACATGGCAGCAGCACGCAGCGCTATTTGCTGGCCCTGCTCTTGCACAAAGTGCCCAGAACCCGGCACCAACATGGGCTCTGGGCAGCCACGGATGATTTTTTGCAGCTCGCGCATGCTGGCCTCGCCCGCAACAGGGTCTGGCTGGCCTATGGCCATGAGTGTGCGGCCCTGCCATTGGTTTTGCCAAAAATCTACCGCTGCGCGGCTGGTGGCTGCGCCGTCGGCATCTGGCGACGCAGGCACCATGGGCGGGAAGGCGCGTGTGGCAGCGCGGTGGCCTGCATCGGGAAACGGGGTCATGTAGGCCGCACATTCGGCGCTGCGCATGGCTGGGTTATTTCTGGAAAAAAGGCGGGCTATGTCGTAGTCAGGCTGGGCTTTGCACAGGGCGCGCCAAGCCCTAAAGCCCTCGGTCAAAGGCGCTTGCCCTGTGGCCAGTGCAGTATTCATCACCACCAGGCCTTGGTAGCGCTGGGGCGCGGCCATAGGCATGGTCAGGCCCAGCAAACCACCCCAGTCTTGCACCACCACCACCACGTGGTGCAAATCAAGGCGCTCTACCAGGTCGAGCAAGCATTGGCGGTGCCAGCTAAAGCTGTGAAAGCTGTCTTTTTTGGGTTTGTCTGACTTGCCAAAACCCACCATGTCGGGCGCCACTACACGCGCGCCGCTGGCACTGAGGATGGGAATCATCTTGCGGTACAGGTAGCTCCAGCTTGGGTTGCCGTGCAGGCACAGGTAGGTGGTGTGGCTTTGCGGCGCGTCGGGCGCGGTGTCCACATAATGCATGCGCAGGCCTTGCAGGCTGGGCAGGTCGCTCACATAGTTAGGCGGCCACGGGTAGCCCGGCAAGTTGCTAAACGCAGCCTCTGGCGTGCGCAGGGCATCATCGCGCAATGGGTGGCATGCTAGCCGCTGAGTTTGCCGTTTTTGGTTGAAGAAATTTTGCAGTAACTGGCCACTTGCCCAAGGAAATGCTGCACAAGCTGCTCCTAAATCTGCAGCATTCACAGCCTGGGTGTGGTGGTTCAGTGCGGAGTTGGCAAACAGGTTGGTAACCGAACCTGCCGCGCCGGTTTTAGCGTCGGGTGCAGCGTAGACCACTTTTTTTAACCGTGCATGCAACATGGCACCGGCGCACATAGCGCAGGGCTCTAGCGTTACGTACAGTTCGCAGCCGTCAAGCCGGTAGTTGCCCAGCAGGGCTGCTGCCGCGCGCAGGGCCACAATTTCAGCGTGGGCTGTGGGGTCGTGTGTGCCAATGGGGGCGTTGCGGCCGGTGGCAATCACCTGGCCATCTTTAACCACCACGGCGCCCACGGGCACCTCACCAGCTTGCCCAGCAGCATGGGCTTGGTCCATGGCCAATTGCAAAAAATAGGCGGCTTGCGCGTCTAGGGTCATGCTGCGCAGTGTAGCGCGAATTTTTTTGCCTATTTAGCCTTAAATTGGTATGTTTTAGGCTTATAGCCCAAGGAAATGCTAGATAAGTAGCTATGTATTTAATAGTATCGTGGTTTGTTGTTTTGATGCGCTTTGGCAGCCCGTGACACTGCTTTTCGTACCTAGGCAGGCTTTTTTCTTGCATAGGTTTTCCCTGGCAAATTGGTTTGAAGGCACGCTAGCCAAACTGGCAAAGCGTCGATTGCGTGTGGCCTTGATGAAAATCTGGAGAAAGGCGCGCGGCTCAAAAGGTAGCCTGGCGCGCCCTGATTTCGCGCGTAATTTCGCTAGATTTGCAGCAAGGCCACACGCAAGCGGCGCAAACGCACACAAGCTGGGAAAGCAATCTTCAACGACCCAAGAAAACCACAAAACCCAAGAAGCTAAGACTTTTAAACAAAAAAGCCCTACCGCCCAAGGAAATGCTAATTAGTTAGCTAGCAAAAGTATAGTAATCTACAGCAGGCAGGTTGGCTATAAAACACCTAGGCCGCAGCCGCTACCAGCCGCTGCGCGTAGGGATGTTGCGGCGCGTCTAGCACAGCGTGCACACTGCCCTGCTCTACGATGTCGCCATCTTTCATGACCATCACGTGGTGGGCCATGGCGCGTATAACGTCTACGTCGTGGGTGATCAGCAAATAGCTCAGGCCGCGTTCTTTTTGCAGGCGCTGCAGCAGGCTTAGAACTTGCTTTTGAATCGTCACGTCCAGCGCGCTGGTGGGTTCGTCCAGCACCAAGGTTTGCGGCTGCACAATCAGCGCGCGGGCAATGGCAATGCGCTGGCGCTGGCCACCCGAGAACTCGTGCGGGTAGCGTTGCAGCAGGTTGGCAAACTGGTCTTGGCCCAAACCCACCTCTTGCAAGGCGTGCACCACCCGCTCTTGGCGCTGCGCGGGCGTGAGCTCGGGAGCATGAATGCGCAAGCCCTCGCCCACGATGTCTTGCACCGTCATGCGCGGCGACAGCGACGAAAACGGGTCTTGAAACACCACCTGAATGCTTTTGCGCAGGCCTTGTGCGTAGTCTATACTCGCTATACTTTGCATAGCTACTTGTGCAGCATTTCCTTGGGCGACAGGGTTAAAGCCTTTATAAAACACCTGTCCAGTGGCTTTGGTAAGGCCCAGCATGGCCAGTGCCAGGGTAGATTTTCCAGAGCCAGACTCGCCCATCACGCCCAGCGTTTGGCCCTCCGCCAGCTGGAACGTGGCCTGCTTTACAGCTACAAATTCGCCTTTGCTAAACCAGCCTTTCAAGCCCGGTTTGTGGATGGGATAGCCCACGCGCAGGCCGTGTGCGGCCAGCACGGTGGCTCCCTGGCTAGGTGCAGCTGCCTGGGTGGCTGACTCTATGGCTGTCTCAGTGGCTACCTGGGGTGCTACCTCTGCTACATCGCGCACCGGCTTGCTGGCCAGCAACTTTTGCGTGTACGTGTGCTGCGGGTTGGCAAACACCTGGGCTACCGTGCCATGCTCCACGATATGGCCGTTCTCCATCACCGCAATACGGTCGGCAAACTTGCGCACCATGTTCAGGTCATGGGTAATCAGCAGCACCGCCATGTTGTGGCTTTTCTGCAGTTCGCCCAGCAGGTCTAGTATTTGCTGGCGCAAGCTGACGTCCAGTGCGGTGGTGGGCTCGTCGGCCAGCAGCAGGCGCGGCTTGCAGGCCAGGGCCATGGCAATCATGGCGCGCTGGCGCTGCCCGCCCGAGAGCTGGTGCGGGTAGCTCAGCGCGCGGCGCTCGGGCTCAGCAATGCCCGTCTCCACTAGTAGCGCCAGCACCCTGGCCCAGGCGGCTTTTTTACTGAGTGCTTGCTTGGTCTCTAGCACCTCGGCAATCTGGTCGCCAATGGTGTAGAGCGGGTTCAGCGCCGTCATGGGCTCCTGAAAAATCATCGCAATGTCGTCACCGCGCAGGCCACGCAGCGCATGCTCAGACATTTGCAACGTGTCTTGGCCGTCAAACATGGCCTGCCCGCCCAACTGGGCATTTTGCACCAGCTTCAAAATGGCCAGCGCAGTCACCGATTTGCCAGAACCCGACTCGCCCACCAAGGCCAGTTTTTCACCCGCGTTAACAGAAAAGTTAATGCCGTGCACCACCTCTTTGCCGGCAAAGGAGACGCTCAGGTTTTTTACCTCCAACAGCGTGCTCATTGGTCGGCCTTTCGCGGGTCGAGCGCGTCGCGCAGCGCATCGCCCATGAAGGTGAGCAGCAGCAAAGTTACCACCAGCACGGCAAAAGTGGCCAGCGATATCCACCAAGCGTCAATGTTGTTTTTGCCTTGCGCCAACATTTCGCCCAGGCTGGGCGTGCCGGGCGGAACCCCCAAGCCCAGAAAATCAAGCGACGTTAACGCCAAAATGGCACCGCTCATGCGAAACGGCAAAAACGTGACCACCGGTGTCATGCTGTTAGGCAGCACATGGCGGGTTATTATTTGCCAATGCGACAAGCCCATGGCACGTGCTGCACGCACGTAGTCCATCTGGCGGTTGCGCAAAAACTCTGCGCGCACATAGTCAGACAGGCCCATCCAGCCAAAAGCGCTGAGCAAAACCAAAAGCAGCAGCAAGCTGGGCTCAAACACAGCGGCAAAAATAATCAGCAAATACAACTCGGGCAGCGAACCCCACACCTCCATAAAGCGTTGAAAAGCCAAGTCGATCTTGCCTGCAAAATAGCCTTGCACTGCGCCGGTGACGATGCCCAGCAGGGTGCCAACCAAGGTCAGCGCCAGGGCAAACAGCATCGACACCCTAAAGCCGTACAGCAAGCGCGCCAGCACGTCGCGGCCATTGCCGTCGGTGCCCAGCCAGTTGTCTGCCGAAGGTGCGGCGGGGTTGGGCTGCTTGGCAAAATAGTTCAGCGTGCTGTGGTGGTAGTTGTTGATGGGGAAAACCGCAAAGTTGCCGGGCTAGGCAAACTGTTCGCGGACAAACGGGTCTAGGTAGTCGGCATTGGTTTGAAAGTCGCCGCCCAGCGCGGTTTCGGGCACCTGCTGCACAAAGGGTGCGTACCACTGGCCGTTGTAGCGGGCCAGCAGGGGTTTGTCGTTAGACACCAGCTCGGCCGCCAAACTGATGGCAAACAGCACGCACAACACCACCAGGCTGTAGAAACCCAAACGGTTGCGTTGAAAGCGCAGCCAAGCGCGTTTGCGCGGGCTGGGGGAGACCGAGGCTAAAGTAGTTGGGGCCGTCATATCAGTCAAACTTTACGCGCGGATCAACCCACACGTACATCAGGTCGCTGATCAGCTTGGTGGCCAGGCCAATCAGAGTGAACAAATACAGCGTGCCCAGCACCACAGGGTAGTCACGCCGAATCACGCTTTCAAAACCCAGCAGGCCCAGGCCGTCGAGCGAAAACAGGGTTTCTATCAACAGCGAGCCGGCAAAAAACGAGCCGATAAAAGCCGCCGGAAAACCGGCAATGATGGGCAGCATGGCGTTGCGAAATACGTGCTTGTACAGCACGCGTTTTTCGTCCAAACCTTTGGCCCGCGCCGTCACCACATACTGCTTGCGAATCTCTTCTAAAAACGAATTTTTGGTCAGCATGGTAATTACCGCAAAGCTGCCCACCACGCTGGCGGTGACGGGCATGGCAATATGCCACAGGTAATCGACCACTTTGGCACCCCAACTGAGCGTCTCCCAGTTGGCCGATGTCAAGCCGCGCAGAGGAAACCACTGCAACTGTCCACCCAACACCACCACCATGGCCACACCCAGCACAAAACCAGGGATGGCGTAGCCCACCAGCACCACCAGCGTGGTCCACAGATCAAAACTGCTGCCCGCACGCACGGCCTTGGCGATGCCCAGCGGGATAGAAATAAAGTAGGCCAGAAAAAACCCCCACAAGCCCAGGCTGATCGACACCGGTAGCTTTTCTTTGATAAGCTGCCATACGGGTTTGTTTTGAAAAAAACTCTTGCCCAAATCAAATGTCAAATACGATGTGAGCATGATGGCAAAACGTTCGTGTGCGGGTTTGTCAAACCCATACAGCGCCTTGATTTCGGCCAAGCGTTTGTCATTTACGCCTTTAGCACCCCGGTAGACCGACTCGCCGCTGGCGCCCGTGGTGGTTTTAGACTCGGCCAAGTACTGCTCCACCGGCCCGCCGGGCACAAACTGAATTACGGCAAAGGTCAGCACAAGCACGCCAAACAAGGTGGGCACCATCAGCAAAATGCGTTTGAGAATGTAGCTGAGCATGGGCTTTACTTTGCAGGGGGAGCTGCAGCCGCGGGCGCAACTGCACTGGCCGCCCACCAATAGCCCATCAGCCAGGTATCCGCCCGGTAGTACTTGGGGGTGATGGCAGGTTTGATGAGCTTGCGTGGGTTGTAGGCCACGTTAAATTGCCCGCCATACCACTGCGGCACCATGATGTGGCTGTGGCTAATGACCCGTTCCAGCGCTTGGCACGCGGCAAAAAAATCGGTTTTGACTTGCGCAGTCACCATGCGGTCGATCAGCGCGTCTACCGCGGGGCTTTGAATGCCCGAATAATTGCCTGAATCTTCTGTAGTGGCCGCCTTAGAGCCAAACAAGTCGCCGTACTCGGCACCGGGGCTGTTGGTGCCTTGGAAGGCCAGGCTGGCCATATCGTAGTCAAACTTTTGCAGGCGCTGCTGGTACAAAGCGAAATCAGTGGCCCGCAGTTTCAGCTCGATGCCCAGCTTGGCCAAATTGCGCTGCCACGAGCTTAAAGTAGCCCCTTTAGACTCCGCGCTGTCCACATACTCAATCACCATCGGCCAGCCCTGTGCGTTGCGCAGCACGCCGTTTTGTACCGTCCAGCCCGCGTCTTTTAACAGCTGCTGGGCGCGGCGCAAATTATCGCGCAGCCTGTCCTGGCCGTCGGCATTGGGCTGGCGTGCTACAGGGCCAAACACCTCTGGCGGGATGTTTGCGCGGTAGGGTTCCAGCAAGGCCAGCTCAGCCGGGCTGGGCGCGCCTTTGGCCTCGCACTCGGTGTTGCCAAATAAGCCGTTAACAGGCTTGTACAGGCCATAGAACATTTGGCGGCTCATCCAGTTAAAGTCGTGGGCCAGGCCTATGGCTTGGCGCACGCGGATGTCTTTGAACTGCTCGCGCCGGGTATTGAACACATAGCTTTGAAAACCGGTGGGCAGGCTGTGCTGAAACTCGCCTTTGCTCAGGTCGCCGCTGTCAAAGCGTTTGCCAGTAGCGCGGCGGGCCCAGTCGCCTGCCGAGTAAAACTGCATAAAGTCAAACTCACCGGCTTTCAACCCCTCAAGCCGGGCCACGTTGTCTTTGTAAATTTTGATGGTGATGCGGTCAAAATTACCGCTACCCAGGTTGACATTGAGCTTGTCACCCCAGTAGGCGGGGTCGCGCACGTAGGTGATGTCTTTGCCGTACACCACCGGGCCAATTTTGTAGCGGCCGCTGCCAATGGGCACGTCGGTGATGACGTTGTCAAAGGTTTTGCCTTTGCCCCAGTCACGGCTGAAAATGGGCAAGCCGCCTACGGTGAGCGGCAGCTCGCGGTTTTTGCGTTTGAACACAAAGCGCACCGTCAGCGGGCCCAGTACTTCGGCGCGGTCTACATCTTCTAGCGCGGTTTTGTAGCCGGGTGCCGTGTATTTGCCGTTCAGTGTGTCAAAGGTATGCTTTACGTCAGCCGCTTGCACTGGCTTGCCGTCATGAAAGCGGGCATTTGCACGCAGCCTGAAGGTGGCGCTCAAGCCGTCTGGCGCTACTTCAATAGCTTCGGCCAGCAAGCCGTAGCCACTGCCCAGCTCGTCGCTAGACCCGGTAAGCAAAGTGTCAAACAGCATCTCGCTGAGGTAGGCAGGCGAGGTGCCTTTGATGGTGAAGGGGTTGTATTTGTCAAAGGTCGATATCCGCAGATTGCTCACGGCCACCAGCTCACCGCCCTTGGGCGCACTGGGGTTAGCGTAGTCAAAATGCGCAAAGCCGGGCGGGTATTTAATGTCCCCCCAGAGGGCATAGGCGTGCGCTGCCCAAGCGGGAGCAGCCAAAAAAGCAACTAATGCAAAAACAGTTCTACGCATGCGACAATTGTGCACTGAGTTTTGAAAAGAGGCACTAATGGGTTTCCTAGCTGGCAAAAAATTATTAATCTCTGGCGTGTTGTCCAACCGCTCTATCGCATATGGCATTGCCAAAGCCTGCCGGCGCGAGGGCGCTGAGATTGCGCTGAGCTACGTGGGCGAACGGTTTAAGGAGCGTACACAGCAGTTTGCCGCTGACTTTGACAGCGCATTGATATTTGACTGCGACGTGGGCAGTGACGAGCAAATTACCCGGCTGTTTAGCGATTTGGCACAAACTTGGCCCAAATTTGACGGGTTTGTCCACAGCATAGGATTTGCGCCACGTGAGGCGATTGGCGGGGACTTTTTAGAAGGCTTGTCGCGCGAGGGCTTCAAAATAGCCCACGACATCAGCGCCTACAGCTTTCCGGCCATGGCCAAGGCGGCCCTGCCCTACCTCAACGACAACGCCGCAATGCTTACCCTCACCTACCTGGGTGCCGAGCGCATTGTGCCCAACTACAACACCATGGGCTTGGCCAAGGCCTCCCTGGAGGCCTCTGTACGTTATCTGGCAGGCTCTCTGGGGGCATTGGACCGCGGCATGCGGGCCAACGGCATCAGCGCCGGGCCAATCAAAACTCTGGCCGCTGCAGGTATTAAAGATTTTGGCAAGCTTTTAAGCGCGGTAGCCCAGACATCGCCTATCCGGCGCAACGTAACCATTGAAGACGTAGGCAACGTAGCCGCCTTTTTGCTAAGCGACCTGGCCGCTGGCGTGAGCGCTGAGATTACCTATGTAGACGGTGGCGTTAGCAAGGTAGTGGGCGGCATTACCGAGCCAGCGGTGTAACGCTGGTGCTTGTTTTTCAGGCTTATTTTTAAGTGTTTTAGCCCTACCGCCCAAGGAAATGCTGCATAGTTAGCTATTTAATATATAGCGCCTAGCATCAGCTCTTGACACAATCCGCGTAGTACCGCTTCACACCATCGGCCCCCACCTGCTCTACCAAACCGTGAATATCGGTCTCAAAACCGGGGCACTCCAAGTTAAAGGCGCGTGCAAACTTGAGGTAGTCCACGATCTTTTTGTTAAACACTTCACCCGGAATCAACAGCGGTATGCCCGGCGGGTACGGAGTGACCAAACCTACCGTAATGCGGCCTTCCAGTTTGTCGATTTCCACACGCTCGGTTTTGCGGTGGGCTATGTGGGCATAGGCATCGCTGGGAGTCATGGCGGGGTGCAAATCGCTTTGGTACACGTCGGTGGTCAGGCGCGCAATATCGTACTTGGCGTACAGCTCGTGAATATGTTGGCATAAATCACGCAAACCCATGCGCTCGTAGCGCGGGTTGGCCTTGCTAAACTCAGGCAAGATGCGCCACATCGGCTGGTTGCGGTCGTAGTCGTCTTTAAACTGCTGCAGCGCGGTCAGCAGCGTATTCCAGCGGCCTTTGGTAATGCCGATGGTGAACATGATGAAGATGCTGTAGAGCCCGGTTTTCTCCACAATCACGCCGTGCTCAGCCAAAAACTTGCTGACGATGCTGGCCGGAATGCCGGTTTTGGCAAACTTGCCTTGCAAATCCAGGCCCGGCGTGACGATGGTGGACTTGATCGGGTCCAGCATGTTAAAGCCTTCGGCCAGGTTGCCAAAGCCGTGCCAGTTGGGCTTGGCTTTGGTGCCTTTGCCATGCTGCTTGGCCTCGCCGTGCAGCATCCAGTCGGCGGCATCGGTCATGCCCTCTTCGGCAAATTTGTCGGGGCCCCACACTTTAAACCACCAGTCGTCGCCGTAGTCTTTGTCGACCTTGCGCATGGCCCGGCGAAAGTCCAGCGCTTCCAAAATCGACTCCTCCACGAGCGCGGTGCCGCCGGGCGGCTCCATCATGGCAGCTGCCACGTCGCAGCTGGCAATGATGGCGTACTGCGGGGAGGTAGAGGTGTGCATCAAGTACGCTTCGTTGAACAAATGGCGGTCCAGCTTGCGGTTTTGCGCGTCTTGCACCAGCACGTGGCTGGCCTGTGATATGCCGGCCAGCAGCTTGTGGGTAGACTGGGTGGCAAACACCAGCGCCTCCTTAGGCCGTGCACGCTTCTTGCCCATCGCGTGGAACGGGCCGTAAAAGTTATGGAAGGCCGCATGCGGTAGCCATGCTTCGTCAAAATGCAGGGTGTCCACGTAGCCGTCCAGCTTGGCCTTGATGGTTTCGGTGTTGTACAGCACGCCGTCGTAGGTGCTTTGGGTGATGGTCATTACCCGTGGCTTGACTTTTTTGGCATCCACATGGTTGAGCAGCGGGTTGGCTTTGATTTTGGCCTGGATGGTAGCAGGGTCAAACTCGCTTTCGGGGATCGGGCCAATGATACCAAAGTGGTTGCGGGTAGGCTTGAGGAAGACCGGAATCGCACCGGTCATGATGATGGCGTGCAAAATGGACTTGTGGCAGTTGCGGTCAACCACCACCACATCGCCCGGCGCTACCGTGTGGTGCCAGACCATTTTGTTACTGGTGCTGGTGCCGTTGGTGACAAAAAAGCAATGGTCGGCGTTGAAAATACGCGCTGCGTTTTTCTCACTCTCGCCAATCGCGCCATCATGGTCTAGCAGCTGGCCTAGCTCTTCTACCGCGTTGCACACGTCGGCGCGCAGCATGTTTTCGCCAAAAAATTGGTGGAACATTTGGCCAATGGGCGACTTGAGAAACGCCACGCCACCAGAGTGGCCGGGGCAGTGCCAGCTGTACGAGCCGTCTTCGGCGTAGTCCAGCAGGGCTTTGAAAAACGGCGGTTGCACGCCTTCCAGATAGCTTTTGGCTTCGCGCAAAATATGCCGCGCCACAAACTCGGGCGTGTCTTCAAACATGTGGATAAAGCCATGCAGCTCGCGCAAAATGTCGTTAGGTAAATGGCGGCTGGTTTTGGTCTCGCCGTACACATACAGTGGCACATCGGCGTTTTTGCGGCGCACCTCGGCTATGAAGGCGCGCAGGTTCAGCACAGCAGGGTCTAGCTCTTCACCGGGAGTAAATTCATCGTCGTCCAGCGACAAAATAAAGGCACTGGCGCGGCTTTGCTGCTGGGCAAACTGGCTTAAATCACCATAGCTGGTAACGCCCAGCACTTCAAAGCCCTCTTTTTCAATGGCCTCGGCCAGGGCGCGGATGCCCAAGCCGGAAGTGTTTTCTGAGCGGAAGTCTTCGTCGATGATGACAATAGGGAAGCGAAATTTCATGCCAGCTCCATGCAGCGTTGAAATGGGTAAGCCGGCACAGTGGCCGGGGCAGATGCTGACGCTAACACCTGTGTTAGCACCGAACGCACCGCAAAGTGTAAGGATTTTCTGTGACACAGCACTTGCAAAGCCCAAGTTTTGCCTCAAAATGTGGTGCACTACATACAGGAGAGTGTTCCATGGAAATTTCTTCAATTTGGTGGGTGCTGGCGCTGCTGGTGGCCATTGCAGAGTTAACAACCGGCACGTTTTATTTGCTGATGGTCTCATTGGGCCTGGTGGCAGGCGCTTTGGCTGCGCACATGGGCGTACCACTGACAGCGCAAATTATCATGGCTGCAGTGGTCAGCGGCGGTGCTACGGCAGCATGGCATTTTTACAAAACCAAACAACCCGGTGCGGCGCGCGCCCAAGCCAACCCCGATGTTAACCAAGACATAGGTGCCACCGTCCAAGTAGAAACCTGGCGCGCCGATGGCAGCGCTTCGGTGAAATACCGTGGCGCACAATGGGCGGTAGAGGCAGCACCAGGCGTGGCGCACACACCGGGCAGCTACCGCGTGCAAGAAGTCAAAGGCTCAACCTTGGTGGTGCAACCTGCTTAGAGCCCATAAAACCCACTGAGCACATAGAGCCCACCCGCCTACCCAACACACAACACACAACACAAGAAAAAGTCAGTCAGTCTCATTTTTGAATTTTAATTAACGGAGGTTTTTATGACAGTTGCGATCGTTTTACTGGTGCTGGCCATTGTTTTTATTTACATGACGGTCAAACCTGTGCCGCAGACCAATGCCTGGGTGATTGAGCGCCTGGGCAAATACAGCCGCACATTGACACCCGGCCTTAATTTTGTCATG
>JAYSRE010000037.1:0-2052 GCA_043721235.1 Polaromonas sp.
CCAGCAGCGGCTTCATCAAAGACGGCAACAAAAACCGCCTGCGCGACCAAGACCTGCACAAAATAGTCGACGTGTTTAACAAACGCCAAGACGTACCTAAATACGCCCGGATGGTACCGTTAAATGAAATCGCAGAAAAAAACGACTACAACCTCAACCTGCCCCGCTACATTGACAGCCAACAAGCCGAAGACCTGCAAGACCTAGCTGGCCACCTGCGCGGCGGCATACCCCAGCGCGACGTAGACGCCCTGCAAAGCTACTGGGCCGTGTGCCCTCAGCTTAAAAAAGCCCTGTTCAAACCTAACCGCGCAGGCTATGTAGACCTGGCCGTAGCCTTCGACGCCATCAAACCCAGCATCTACAGCCACCCCGAGTTTGTAGCCTTTACCAGCGGCATGACCGCGCTGTATGCGCACTGGCAACAGCG
The DNA here is from genome assembly GCA_043721235.1 of Polaromonas sp. Classification (GTDB taxonomy): domain Bacteria; phylum Pseudomonadota; class Gammaproteobacteria; order Burkholderiales; family Burkholderiaceae_C; genus JAAFIP01. The sequence goes on from JAYSRE010000037.1 coordinate 431, forward strand.
CAGCGCCAGCACCCTCAAGGCGCTGCAAGCAGGCTGCCACCCCAAAGAAGTCATCAAAGCCTTGGCCGAAGACCTGCTGGGCCACTACGCCAACAAACAGCTGATCGACCCCTACGCCGTGTACCAGCACCTAATGGACTATTGGGCGCAGACCATGCAAGACGACTGCTACCTGGTAGCCGCAGATGGCTGGCAGGCCAGCACTTACCGCGTGACAGAGACCAAAAAAGGCAAAGAAGGCAAAGGCTGGGCCTGCGACCTGGTGCCCAAGCCCCTGATAGTGGCCCGCTACTTTGCCAAACAACAAAGCGCCATCGATACCCTGCAAACCCAGCTAGACGCCACCAGCGCCCAGATGACCGAGCTAGAAGAAGAGCATGGCGGCGAAGACGGCGCGTTTGCCGAGCTAGACAAGGTCAACAAAGCCCACGTCACCGCCCGCCTGAAAGACATCAAAGGCGACAAAGAGGCCAAAGACGAGGCCAAGGCGCTGAACGCGTGGCTAAAGCTGTGCAACGAAGAAGCCGACCTTAAAAAATCCCTCAAAGACGCTGAAGTTGCGCTAGACGCACTGGCCTTGGCCCAATACCCTAAGCTCAAGCCCGCCGACGTGCAGGCCTTGGTGGTAGACGACAAATGGCTGCACGCCGTGGGCAGCGCCATCCATGGCGAGATGGACCGCATCAGCCAAGCCCTTACCCAGCGCGTCAAACAGCTGGCCGACCGCTACGGTACGCCGCTGCCTGCACTGGCAGTTGAGGTAGACGCATTGTCAGCCCGCGTGGACGCGCAGCTGAAAAAGATGGGGCTGTCATGGGCTTGAGCAACGTTATGACTGCCATCGCTAACGATTTTGAATACAGTGTGTTCACCGCTACCGGGAGTAGTTACTATGAAAATAATAGCTGCTTGAGCAGTATCTACGTCGGAAAAGTGCCTATTTTTTATATAAACGTATCCAAACGGCGTACGCGCAGGCCGCAGGCTAACGCGCAGGTGATCGTATGAGCGCAAGCGTGCGGGCTGGATACAAACTGACGGAGGTTGGGGTGATCCCAAAGGATTGGCAGGCTTCAACTATTGGTGACAACAGTAAATGGATGTCCGGTGGCACTCCCCGACGAACCAACGCTGAATTTTGGCGTGGCAATATTCCATGGATCAGTGGTTCGACGCTGAAGTTGGCGGAGATATCAACTTCTGATCAATTCCTCACGAAGGAAGCTGTTTCTATTGGCAGCAAAATGGCACCAATCGAATCTACACTTTTGCTCGTTCGAGGGAGTGCTTTGCACAGCGAAATTCGAGCAGGTCTTGTTATTGCCCCTGTCTCGTTTAACCAAGATGTCAAGGCACTCATCCCAGATGAAACTGTTGAGCCGAAATTTCTTACATACTACATTTTGGGGCAAAGTGACGCTTTGCTAAAACTGGTTAGCTCGGCTGGTAATAGTGCAGGAGTGCTAGATACTAAATTGGTACAAGGCTTCAAATTTTTCAAACCGCCCATATTCGAACAACGCTCCATCGCCGCTGCGCTGTCGGATGTGGATGCCCTGCTGGCCAAACAGGGCCAGTTGATTGCCAAAAAGCAGGGCCTCAAACAAGCCGCCATGCAGCAA
>JAYSRE010000038.1:0-5094 GCA_043721235.1 Polaromonas sp.
GCCCTCTGGGTTCAAAAACTTTTCGGTATTTTCTTAAATGCGGCTAATCTGCCAAAGCCCGAGAAATCACCTCCCGCACGTCGTTGCTCAAATCCGTCTTGGCTGCCACCCGTTTGATAGCTTCCTTAGCTGCGTTTTGGTAAGGCTGGGCGAGTTTTTTCCAACGGTCCATGGCGCGGGCCAGGCGGGCGGCTACTTGGGGGTTGATGGCATCAAGTGCCAACACCTGTTCGGCCCAAAAAACGTAGCCTGCAGCATCTTGGCGGTGAAAAGCGCCGGGGTTGGCACTGCAATAGCTGAAGATAACGCTGCGGGCGCGGTTGGGGTTTTTAATCTGGAAGTCGGCGTGCTGCATGAGGCTGCGCACGCGGGGCAGTATGTCGCCGTTGCGGTCGGTACCGCCTGCTTGCAGGCTGAACCATTTGTCCAGCACCAAAGCCTCGTCTTTGAATAAACTGTAAAACTGGTCCAAGGCAGGTGTTGCCAGCGCATGCCCGCTGTGCACTAAGGCACTGAGTGCACCAAAGCGGTCGGTCATGTTGCTGGCATCTTTAAAACGCTGGTAGGTTTTGCCGGGCCACATTGCGTCGGTTGTGTCGCGTGCGGCCAAGCAGAGCATGCCTTGGGCCAAGTTGGCCAGTGCGCGGCGGCCGCTGCTGACGGCATCCGCTTTGTAGCCGCCGCTGTTTTGGTGCGCTTCAAAAGCCCATTCCCAGTCCGCATGCAAGGCGGTTGCCAAGGCTGCCCGCATGGCCTCGCGCACGGTGTGAATGGCTTGAGGGTCTACCACATCGAGCTGTTCGGCAATGTAGCTTTCTGACGGCAGTGTGAGCACCAGTTCTTTGAAAGCAGCGTCCAGCTCCGTGCTGCGCAGCACGCTGCGCAAGGCGGCAACAAAGGGCGATTGCACAAATTGGGCAATGTCTGCGCTGCCAATGCCCTTGGTAAAGTCAGCATGCTTGGCTACCAAGTCCATAGCGTGCTGCATACCCAGGCGTTGTGCGGCTTCCCAGCGGTTAAAGGGGTCGTTGTCATGCGCCAGCAGGGTCAGCAGCTGGGCTTGGGTGTAGTCCATTTCTAAAATCACCGGGGCGCTAAAGCCGCGCAGCACAGACGGCACAGGCTGGGCATCGATGTTGATAAACTGCAGCATTTCGCTGGCCTGGGTCATCACAAAGGTGCGCTGACCGGGCACGGCTTGGGCTTCGCCTGCCAGCTGCAGCGGCATGTCGGTGCCCAGGGGTGCCACTAAGCCCAGGTTAATGGGGATCACAAAGGGCTCTTTGTCCGCTTGGCCTGGGGAGCTGGGGCAGCTTTGTGCCAAGTGCAGGGCGTAGGTACGCGCTGCAGCGTCGTACACACCGTGTGCTTTCACGCGCGGTGTGCCGGCCTGGCTGTACCAGCGCTTGAACTGGGGCAGCAGGGTGCACAGGGCGGAGGTGGGGTTGGCGTCGGCAATCGCCTGCGCGAAATCATCACACGTAACGGCTTGGCCGTCGTGGCGCCTGAAGTATTCGGCCATGCCTTTGGCAAAGCCATCACGGCCCACCAAGGTTTGCATCATGCGCACCACTTCGGCACCTTTTTCGTAGATGGTGACGGTATAAAAGTTGTTAATTTCTTGGTAGGCGTCAGGGCGCACCGGGTGCGCCATAGGGCCCGCGTCTTCGGGGAACTGGGCGGTGCGCAGTACACGCACGTCTTCAATGCGCTTGACAGCGCGGGCCGACGGCGTGGGGCACAGGTCCATGCTGAACTCTTGGTCGCGAAAGACCGTCAAGCCTTCTTTCAAAGACAGTTGAAACCAGTCGCGGCAGGTTACGCGGTTGCCGGTCCAGTTGTGAAAGTACTCGTGGCCTACGACCGATTCGATATTGGCGTAGTCCACATCGGTGGCGGTGGCAGGGTTGGCCAGCACGTACTTGGTGTTAAAAACATTCAAGCCTTTGTTTTCCATGGCACCCATGTTGAAGTCGCTGGTGGCCACAATCATGAAGCGCTCCAGGTCCAGCGGCAAACCAAAGCGGGCTTCGTCCCAGGCTACGCTGGCCATCAGCGAGTGCATGGCATGCTCGGTTTTGTCCAGGTCGCCACGGCGCACATACACTTGCAGCAAGTGGTCAATGCCTGCGCGCGAGGTAATGCGCTGCTCGCGGGCCACCAAATTGCCTGCGACCAATGCAAACAGGTAGCAGGGCTTTTTATGCGGATCAACCCATTTGGTAAAGTGGCGGCCGTCTTCCAGCGCGCCTTGCTCCACCAAGTTGCCGTTGCTGAGCAGTACGGGGAAGGCGGCAGCATCAGCGCGCAGGGTAACGCTGTACATCGACATGACATCGGGGCGGTCTAGAAAGTAAGTGATGCGGCGAAACCCCTGTGCCTCACACTGCGTAAAAAAAGTGTCCTGGCTCACGTACAGGCCCATCAGTTTGGTATTTTTAGCCGGGTTGCAGGTAGTAAAAATTTCGATCTCGCAGGCATCGGGCAGATCGGCCAGCACCAGCGTATCGCCGTCCATTTTGAACGAACAGCCTTGGCCGTTGACCATCACGCGGGCCAGGTTCAGTTCGTCGCCGTCCAGGCGCAGGCTCTGGGCTGGCACATCTGTATTGCGGCGCACCTGCATTTTGTTAAGCACGCGGGTTTTGGTGGGGTCCAAGTCAAAGCACAGGTCAACGGTGTCGATCCAGTAGGCGGGGGGGGCGTAGTCGGCGCGCTGGACGAGCGCTGTGGTGGCTTCACGGGACATGGTGTTGACCTTCTAAAAACAGGGAGTCTAAAAATTGGGAGTCGATAAGCTGGTTGTAGTTGTGCACCGCTGTCAGTGCATGCGGGCCTGCCAGCTGCGCTACCGCGTGGGCGATATAAACAGCCATAGTGCGCTGCCACCCATGTCGAAAATCAAGGCGCTGGTAGGATTATTTTCCATATAAGTTAAGTTAAGTTAAGTTAAATCTTACACTTGCAAGCCTAGCTCCTGCGCCGGTTTGACCCATTGCTTGTCGACCAAAACCATTGTGCTGCATTGGGCCATCTTTGCGCTTGCTAAATGGATGGCATCTACCGTAGCCAACGGAGATGCCAGCCGCTTAATCAACCAGCGCGCTGGTGTCAATGTAGGCCTGTGGCAGGCTCATAGGCTGCGCCTGCTACGGTCTTCGCGGACCAGGTCTGTGCTGTCGGTGGTTTGTACGGGCGACAGGGCACGCATCCAAGCCATAGACTGCAGCTTGGGTGGTTGTTGTATCGGCAGTATCCGTGCCACAGGCTCGCCGCTAGACACCAGCACCAGCTCGTGCTCCAGCGTCTCGCGCAGGTGCGGGATCGTGTTGCTAAGCTCGCGGACATTGATGGTTTGCATGGCGTGTCACCGTTGCGATGAATGTGTCGCGTATTGTAGCTTGGCCTGCATTGTTTACTTGGCAACTATTTACTTGGCAATTTTCAATGCAAAGCCGTAGTTTGCGCTGCGGTGAAGGCTATGACACAGTGGTTAACAGACGGCGGTTAACAGACGGCGGTTAACCATCCTGGGTTGTTACACTAGCGTTTGCCCAATGTGCCCTTATGTCTATTGCTATGCCCAAACTCACTTTCCTTGCTGCGTCTATTTTGTTGGCCTCAACTGCCAGCTTTGCCGATAACTGCGACGCGCTTAAATCGCAGATCGAATCCAAGATCAGGGCAGCTGGGGTGGCCAGTTTCAGTGTGCTGGTTTTTGAGGCTGAAGCTAAAGCGCCAGGCAAGATCGTGGGCACCTGCGCGATGGGATTGAAAAAAATCATGTACGCGCAAAACGCAGCTGCCAGCGCGGCTCCAGCCGCTGAGAATGCTGGTGCGACTGCAGCGCCCACAAAAACAGTCCCCGTGCCTGCAAAACCTGGTGACGGCATATTGACCGAATGCAAGGACGGCAGCACCTCGGCGGGCGGCACCTGTAAAAAGTAAGGTTTTCACTTGCTATTTTTTTAATAGCTACTAATGTAGCATTTCCTTGGGCAACAGCACTGGTTTATACAAAATTGATGGACTAATTGGTTGTGCAGTGCCTTGATGTGCAAAGTCCGTGGCCACGCGTTTACCGCTTGCTCCCTCCAAAAATACCGCCCAACACGCCGCGAATGATCTGCCTGCCGACCTCGCGGCCAATCGAGCTGGCAGCGGACTTCATTAATTGCTCGCCTGCGCTGGCGCGGGTGCGTTTGGCACCGCCGCCAAATATATTGCCTAAGCCGTCTAAAAAACCACCGCTGGCTTCTTCGCCAGCAGCGTTGGTGGCTTCTTTGGCGATGGTCTTGGCAGCGTCTTTGGCCTGTGTTTCGGTGGCCATATTTTCAGCCGTGCGGCCTTTGAGCTTTTCGTAGGCTGATTCGCGGTCAACCGTTTTTTCGTATGCGCCGGCAACAATCGAGCTGGCGATCAAGGTTTTACGTTGCTCTGGGCTGATGGGGCCAATTTGAGAGCTGGGCGGCAGTACGAATACGCGCTCAGTCACGCCGGGGCGGCCTTTATCGTCTAAAAAGCTCACCAATGCCTCACCTACTGCCAGCTCGGTAATAGCGGTTGCAATGTCCAAGCTGGGGTTTTGGCGCATGGTGTCTGCGGCTGCTTTCACCGCTTTTTGGTCACGCGGGGTAAAGGCGCGCAGCGCGTGCTGTACCCGGTTGCCCAGCTGGGCTAGCACGCTGTCGGGGATGTCTAGCGGGTTTTGCGTCACAAAGTACACCCCCACGCCTTTGCTGCGCACCAGGCGCACCACCAGTTCAATGCGCTCTAGCAGCGATTTGGGCGCATCGGTAAACAGCAAGTGCGCTTCGTCAAAAAAGAACACCAGCTTGGGTTTGTCCAGATCGCCCACCTCGGGCAGGGCTTCAAACAGCTCGCTGAGCATCCATAGTAAAAAGGTAGCGTACAGGCGCGGTGCAGTCAGCAGTTTGTCGGCTGCCAGCACGTTAACGATGCCTTTACCATCAGTGTCGGTCTGCATAAAGTCGGCAATATTGAGCATGGGCTCGCCGAAGAATAAATCCCCCCCTTGCTCTTCAATCTGCAGCAAACCGCGCTGAATGGCACCGATGCTGGCGGCGCTGATGT
>JAYSRE010000039.1:0-2039 GCA_043721235.1 Polaromonas sp.
GGCACCTGCCCACTTCACCGCTCCGTCCAGGTCAGCCATCACTTGCGCATCAGGCACTTTAGACACGACTTCCGCCATCAGCTTGGCCATCTCGCCATACTTGGTAGGGTCGCCTTGGCGGGCAAATAATTCAGGCGCAATGGCCAGGTAACCCGCCTGCGCAAAACGCCGCGCCGTGTCAGCAATGTATTCGTGCACACCAAAGATTTCATGAATCACCAAAATCACCGGCAGGTTGGTTTTGCCAGCAGGCGCGGCGTAAAACGCCGGCACTTTAAAGCCGTTCACTTCAAAGGTGGTTTCGCCCGTTTTCAGACCGTCGGATGAAGTCTTGATAGCCGTCTGCGCCATGATTGGCATGGCTGTTGCTGCATAGCCCACGCCCAGTGCGACTTTCAAGGCGGTACGGCGGTTGGCGCCAGCGTCTGTGCTTTTGCCGGGAAGCAAGGAATTGAATTCAGTTTGTTGGTCGTTTGTCAGCATGGGTGTGTGTCCGTAAGTTGAATTGAAATCAAAGGGTAAACGCAGTTTATGCGCTCAGGCAAATTTATGCAGGGCGTGTGGCGTCCATGCCGCCCCCAAAGCAATCGAATTCAGTAATGAGCTTTCAACTTCACTATATTTTTCTTTAAATGTTCAAACATTTTCTGTATATTAAAGTTATGCATTAGGTAAAAAACAATCGCGCAGATTACCTTAGCAATTAAAAAACGAGATTTCGAGGGAGTTCGATGTATGAAGTTCATTAGCCAGTTTCGCTGCCCCATCGCGCGGTTGAGCTCCGATTGTCACTTTGCGGTCATTGCCGCTGTGCTTATCGCCGCAGCGGCTAACGCCCAAACTACCAGCGTACCCAGCGGCCTGACACCTAATTGGGTGCAGCCGGCTCCTCAGATACCACAACCCAACGCGCGGGCATTGGGCGTGGAACCGGCGCTTTTACGCGGTAGTCCCTCATCGGCTGCACGCAGTGCTCAACTCAAAACCTATTCAGACACTAGCCTCACTTCCTGCCCCCCAGGGGAAACGGTTAATTATTTTTACTATGCGTTCACTCCATCTAACCCCAGCGGAAGCTGGTGTGGTGCAGCACAAGGTGATATCGACTGGGCAAATGCAAACGACACAGTTACATCAAGGCTCCCTTATTTATTGGAGACTTGCGTAGCCGGCTCGTACTGGACTTACTCGCACACGTACGGCTCAGGCAGATACTACAGTCCGGCCTACCGCGGCATAAATCTTGTCTGCAGCGTAATTGAACAACCACCCGAACCAGAAGCACCAATAGGCCAATCATGCCCAGCAGCGGGCTACGCCGCAGGGAAACCCATCCTACCCGCCACAGGCGAAGAAACCCACAGCGAAACCGACTACATCGGCTCTGGCCCCAACCCACTGAGCCTGACCCGCAGCTACCGCAGCAGCCGCGTGGTGGGTGCTACCACTGGTGCGGCCACTGCAGGACTAGGCGAACCTTGGTCGCACAACCACTTAACGTACTTAGCGTTTACCGGCACGGCAGGCAGTGCAGGCAGCACAGCCAAGGTCATGCTAGGCGACGGCACGGTTCGCGCATTTACTTTCAACACTTCTATAGGAAACTACCAGCCAGACAACAGCGCCGATGTGCTGAACGTTAACGCCGCAGTGCTGGCCTATAAACGCCTTGACGACGACAGCACCTGGCAGTTTGATGCAGCGGGCAGGCTGCGAACCGCTACCCAGCGCAACGGCTGGGTCACTACCTACACCTACAGCACAGCAGCAACTGTACCCAGCGTTGCGCCAGCACCGGGCCTGCTTATCAGCGTAGCCAATCAGTTTGGCCGAGCCATCAACTTTGCGTATAACGCCAGCAACCAGCTGACCAGCATTACCACACCAGACGGAAAGATCACCAGCTACGCGTATGACGGCACAGCCCCCGCAGCACGCTTGAGCAGCGTTGCCCACCCCGGTGCAGTCACCAAAACTTATCTATACGAAAACGCTGCCTTCCCGCAACTGCTTACCGGCATCCTTGATGAAGCAGGCAA
>JAYSRE010000040.1:0-14248 GCA_043721235.1 Polaromonas sp.
GGAGTAGCCCACTGGATGTCTATAGACAGTGGCTGGCGCGTTTGCAGATTCAACCCGATACGATCCAGTAAACTTGATGTGTTGCACTTAGACTTGAGATCGCCCAATAAAATAATGCGCAAGCAGCTATTTAATATATAGCGTACTACTTCTCACCCAGATGGGGTTTATCACCTGACCGACGTAGGTGGGGTTGGAGTTGCCCTTAACCAACGCAGGCAGGATGACCTTTTGATCCGCTAACGTGCACAGTCGCTTGCACTAAACCCAATCTCCTCCGCAAGGAAAGCGGCGTGCAGTGTGATGCGATAGAGTTGCCAGTCAATCAAACTGCACATCGCTTGCACGATCATTCCAGATTCTGTTTCCCAAAAATAGGACATTAACTGATCGCTGCTGTGCTCAATCCCTGGCGGCACCATCGCCTTGGCTTTCAGAGTCTCTGGAGAATCGCCAAACTGAAAACCAAAAGGCAGCACACCTTGAAAGCCTTGGGATTGCAGGTCGCCACGCCTTTTGTAGGTAACGGCCGCTAGGTGTTGCGTCGTAGCGCTGCGCTTCTTGCCGCGTTTGGCTGCCAGGGGCAGATCCCGAAAATACAGTGTGATGCCGCGCGCTTGGGTCAAGCTGGTGATTTCCTCAGGGCAGGCTCCATCGTCCAGTTCGTCCGCATCAATTTCAAGTGCCGCAAACAATGCCTGCACCTTCTCACTATGCACTGCATTACCTATCGAGCTGGCACCGATCGGCGCGGCGGCGGTATGTGCTGGCGCAGATGTGGGCGCATTGAGCATGGTGCGGTCAAACGCATGCATCCACCGCACATGCACATGGGCCAGCGTATCGTGGTCATCGAATCCAAAGTTAACAGTGATATTGTCTATGGCGAAGAGGTCTGTTTGGGAGTCATACACCAGCCGACGCGCTACGGGCTGTCCTAGCCTTTGGTAGGTCGGGTCTTGTCGCTTCACGCCAAAGTACACACCACCCGGCAATTGCGCGGGATAGCCCTGCCCGCGCGTCTGTTTGGCATAAAACACTACCTCTTCCAAGACAAAGTCTGCGTTGATATCTGGTCTGGGCCCATAAATCAGTTCGTATTCGCTTTTGGCTTTAAAGATAAGTGAGAAGCTGTACCGTTCTGAAAAAACATGCTGAGAGTCTTGGCTCATTTTTTCCAGTTCGTACTCGACATCCGTGTCATCGTCGTCTTCGTCAAGTACCGCATCGTCTTTGAGTTGCAGCACCGTCTTGGGGCGATCATGCACGCGGTACTTGACGAGAAACTGTTCGAGCGCGGGCAGGTCGCAACCTTGGCCGATGAACTGCAGGATTTCGCGGGTGGTGATGGGTTCAGGCATGGCTAAATCCTGGCTTGCAGGATTAATCCTTAAGGGCATAAGCCATTTTTTCGATGCCCATTGCGGGGAATTTCTAGCATCACATACTCAATCTTGTCATTCTCAAATGAAATTGTCCAAACTAAATCATCGAGAAAATAGTTATCTCCCCAATCTAGTACACGGGTAGGTTTAACGCCAAGTTTTTTTGCCACTTCAGCGCGACTATCGTTGGCTGCCAAGTGGTACAAAAGTGGCCCAGAATACTGACCATGTTTTTTATTGTCAGCAATAAATCGCACGGTCAATTCTTTGAATATGTATTCGCCTTCGCTTTTTATTAGAAAGCCTTTTTCGATAGCAGAAACTGCAAAATCAAAATCGACAACCAACCCCTTACCGTTGATGAAGTGAGTCACGTCTAAATCACGACCAGCTTTAGGCCGCCATGTAATACTCTGTTTGGTCAAAAAATCATCGAATGGCTCGTAAATACTACTGTGCCCAAGAAATTTAACTAAATCGATTGCGTTCATAATTTCCTTTCAAATTACTTTTTCAAGATTGCTTTGGCTGCATCGTCGATGTATTTATTCCAGTCCATTTCGCGCAGTTCTTTGGCAGCTTCCTCATAGGCTTTTTGGCAGCCGTGGTCCTTATTTTTCATCTCACCTGAAATTTTATCTATATCTCGCTTGGCGGCCTCGTTTAGCTTGCCTGCATCCTCGTTGATTTGAGTAGAAGTATTTTTGTGTCGCCAAGTATTGCCCTTTGAATGAATATCCGGCGGGATTGCAATAGTAGGCGCGTTGCCGTGCACAGAACTGACAATTCTTGCAGCCTGTTCTTTCGAGATTTTATGTCCTGCATCTCGCAACTCTTCTATTTTATTTCTTGCAGCTTCTTTCAAGGCCGCACCCGAAGGCGTGTGATCTTTTTCCAGCCCACTGCCTTTAAGACTTTTCTTGTCCTTATAGGGCACCTTCTTACCGCAATCCTTGTGCGCTTTTTTACCATTTTTAACCCGTCCCCCACTATTCGCATCCGCCTTCTTAACATCCTGCGCCTTGTCCGCCGCCTTCTCCGTCTTCTTCACATCTTTAGCTGCTTCCTCCGCCTTCCTGGCCTTGTTCGCAGCCTCAATCCCTTCCTTACCTTTCTTTACCAATTTGAGTGCCTTGCCAGCCGGTACCAGCTCGTACCACGCGGTGGGAAAGAACACCTGGTTCAGTGCAGTGGCCAGTGCGCCCCCGGCCATGGCCAGTTTGCTGTCGCCTTGCATTTCCACCCAGTCGTCAATGCCTTTTTGCAACGCGCCTTGCTTTTTCTCCAAAAAGCTCTTTTCCTCTGCGCCTTCAGGCACGATGGGGATTTTGGTGGGGCCACCGCCCAGGTTGGGCTGGGGTACCTGCACATAGGCACCGCCGGTATTGCCGATGGAGCCTTGTGCGGGTCCGCTGGCGCTCTTGGGCTGGGCCTTTTTGCCTTTGCCGGGCTTTTTGATGGGGGGAGCCGCCATGGGTTTTGCCGTGTGTGCCCCGGACCTACTTCTTAGACCAGTTCATCCACGCCGTGTCGCCTGCGCGCACCATGGGTTTGCCGTTGATGTAGACGGTATCGCTTTTAAGGATGTTGTGGCTGATCTTGGTATTCGTTTGGCTGACCAGGCCTTTGCCCATGCCGGGCTCGTCGCCTTGCACATTGTCTACGTAGCTGGCTTTGTGGCGGTAGGCTTTTTTGTCCCGAAAGTAGACATTGCCCGAGACACCCTTGCTTTGGCCCAGCTTGTGCACGATGGGGTAGGGCGTGGGGGCGTAGGGTTTGGACGGGGTAAAGCATACGTCAGGCGCTACGCAGATGAGCATGTAGTCATCGTCTTGGGCTAGAGCGGGGTTAAGCGCCATGGGGGGCAGCTCCTTCTATAGGAATAGCGGTTTGGCTGTCCTGGTCATCGTCCCAGGTGCCCAGCTCTAGCTTGCGCACCTCTAAATCGGCAGGAATCAAGGCGCGGCGCACTATGCTTAAGGTGCTGTCGGCAAAGTCAATCACCACAGTGTCGATGTGCATGGGCATCATCAGCAAGGGGCCTGCTTGCATGCGCACCAGTACTTTGAGGGGTTGCCGGGGCAGCTCGATGTAGACCAGCTGCGACTGGCTGGATGGCTCACCAGAGGGGCAAGGCAGGGCCGGTGTCAAATTGGCCAGGACGATTTTTTCGCCACCTTCGGGGTAAGGTATTTGCTGGTCTTCGGGGGCGAAGTTCCAGTAGCGGTAGTCATGGTCTTTGGGGCTTTTGGGCCACTGGGTTTGTTTCCACTTCTCATCGTGGGTGCCTGCCAGTTTGTGGCGCGGCTGCCACCAGCGCGATAAGGCCCCGTAGCCTGCTGCGGGGAAGTCTTTGTCGCCGCTGCTAAAGCGCTGGTCGTGCGGTTCTATTTGGGGGCCACGGTAGCGCGCTTGGGCATCAAAATTATCGGTCAAGATGTCGATGGAGTCGCGCGCGTCAGGCGCTTGGGTTTGGGCCTTGCGCATCTGTTCGCGCTGGGTATCAATCCATTTACGAGTGTCTCTGCCGCCCCAGCGCCCCGTGCCGATGGGGTTGGACGTGTAGAAGGCCGGTAGTTTGTGCTGCTCTGGTGCGATGCTTTGCTGCTCAGCCTGCGCGTAGGCTGGCACGACGTTGGGCCCACCGTAGGCCAGCTCGTAGCATAAGGGCACACGCAAGGTAGGCTCGGGTTCGCTCAACTGCAAAGTACCCAAGGTGCTCAGGGCGCGCTGGTAGTGGCGTGGCCCTGTGACGTTCAGCACTTTGCTAATGGCTGTGCCAAAGCGAAAGCCCACGGCCCAACGGGCGGCGGGCTGGTTGCACGGAGCGCACGCTGCTGCGTTGGCCAGCACTACGTCGCACAAAGGCTTGTAGGGGGCAAAGTCGCTTTCTTGCAGCACACTGGAGCTGTTGATCTCGCCGCGGTATTGGTCTTGCGCTACCAAGGGCGGTTGTTCCCCGGGTGGCAATAACACGGGTTGCATCAAACCATCATCGTTGGTGCGCGTGCCACGCAGGCTGTAGCTTGTGCGGCACACCATCACATGAAACACATCACCCGCTGGGTCTACGTGCAAGAAGTTTTGTGCAGGCCAAGGCGTGTGGTTGATGGTCTCGGGCAAGGGTGGCAGCTTGAAGGGCAGTGGTACCGTGGTGTCGATTGAGGAGGCCATGCAGCAAAACCCCTAATTCAAGTCAATGCGCTTGGACTCAACACCTACATGCTTGGAGCCCACCACATCGACATTAATCCCGTTGATGGTGAAGGTACCGTCTTTCTTCATCACCAGCAGGCTTTTGCCTACCCGCAGGGTGATGCTGCTGCCAGCGTCAATCACGATGTCTTTGCTCACATCCAAGCTGTAGGAGGCTTTGACGGTGTTGGTCCAGTTGCCGCCGACCAAGATGTTTTTATACAAGCCTACTTGGGTAGCCTGAAAGCCAGCCACAGTCGTGTTCATGGCTGCGCCTACGGTGGTTTGGTAGCCCAGGCCAATGCTCAGGGCCTTGGCCAAGCCTATGGTTTCGGTTTTGATCTTTGCCACCGTCTCACTCTTGGCACCTCCGATGGTGACCGACCGGTTGGCACCAATACTGATGGTCTCGTTGATGGCGACGTTCTCGCTGCGGCTTTGGCCTATGTCGATGTTTTGGTTTTTCCCAACGCTGATTTCTTCGTTCAAATCCACCCGCTCGGTACGGTTCTTGTGGATGGTGATGCTCTCGTCCAAGTCCACCTCTTCAGTCCGCAAGCCGTGCACGTTGATCTTCTCGTTGCGGTCTACCGTCTCGCTGCGGTCGCGCTTGATGTGGTTGGTCTCGTCGTTGTCAATCGTCTTGGTGCGGTCATGGCCTACGGTATGGGTCTCGTCGTTTTCGACGCTGATGTCCTGGTTCTTCTCGGCATGCAGGTACACCTGCTCAGCACCTTTTTTGTCTTCAAACCTAAACTCGTTACAGTTTGCCGGCGTGCCGCCGGGGGTGGAGCGGGTTCTAAAGCCGCTTTGGGTATGGCTGTCAAAGGGCTTGGGCTGATCGTCGTTGTACACCCGGCCCACGATGATGGGGCGGTCCGGGTCGCCGTTTAAGAAGTCAACGATGACTTCTTGGCCGATGCGGGGGATAAAGTAGCCGCCCCAGCCTTTGCCTGCCCAGGGCTGGGAGACGCGCACCCAGCAGGTAGATTTTTCGTTGCTTTTGTCGTACCTGTCCCAGTGGAAGTGCACTTTGACGCGGCCAAAGTCATCGGCATGGATTTCTTCGCCCTCAGGGCCCACCACGATGGCGCTTTGCGGGCCGGGCATCACCACTTGGGGTGTCAGCCTGGGCACACGGTAGGGGGTGGCCAGGGGCAGCACGGTGAGCATAAAGGCGCGGACACCGGGCTGGCCCGTGCGCAGGCTGGGGCTGGCGTCGATCAGGGCGCTGTAGGCTACCTGGGTGTCGACGTTGACCGCATCGGCATCCAGCACTTTGTGCAGCAGGTGGGTGATGGAGCGCGGCTCTTCTTTGAGGTTAATGCCTTCGTAGCCAGGGTGGCTGACGACAAAGCTGCAGGCGGCTATCAGGTAGTCGCCGTTGCGGTTGCCGCCGGGGTCGTCGGCCAGGGTAAAGCTGCGGCCCGCTGTCACGTCGGGCCAGCTGGTTAGCGCCCAGTGGCGCTGGCGGCGGGTGACCAGCTCGCCCACGCGCAACTTGGCGATGCCTTCGGTGTCATCGTTTCTAAAGTAGCCGCCTTCAAATTCAAAGGCTTCCAGGTCGGCCAGCTCGTGGGTGTCAGGGTCGGCCTTGTCGGCGGTAAGCTTCTTTTTGATGGCCTTGAAGTCGCTGTCGCGAGAGGCAAACTTGCCGCTCTCTAGCTGGCGGGTGCTGATCCATTGGGTAATCTCGTTATGCCGCGCGTCGCTGGTGCCGCTGGGGATGTACTTCAATATGTCGGTTACCGGCAGCATCTCGTGGGCCGCATCGCTGGCATCGGCTAAATGCATGGTGCCGGGGGCATCATGCGAGTCGAACCAGTAGTAAATGCCTTCGTCTTCCAGCAGGCGAGACAAGAAGGTGTAGTCGCTTTCTTGGTGCTGCACGCAGTAGCGCCTGCCTTCGTGCTTGCCTATCACGCCGTCAGTTTTGGTTTTTTTGACGCGTTTAATAGGGCTGTCTGCCAGCACCGCGTCAAACACATCGAGTACCGGCAGGTCTTGGTGAATGCGCGAGTTGCTGCGCTTGCTGAGCAGGCCAAACCAGGACTGCAAGGAGATCTCGTAGCGGTAGTAGCGGCCTATTTGGCTTACGCGGGTAAAGCGGATGGCGTGGCCTTGGCAGTGGCGCTGGTGGGGGTTGCCATCGGGGTCTAAAAAAGTAAGCACCACGTCAAAGGCGTGGCCCAAGATGTCCTTGGCCTCGATGGTTTTGTTTTTGGAGATGACGGTTAGCTCGTAGAACGAGGGGCGCGATAGCGCCTCGTGCCCTACCACCCTCCAAAACAGCAGGTCGTCGGCAACGGGTGAGTCGCTTTTGATTTGAAAATCTTTTTCATTAGCCAATGTGCCACCTCTCCTGGAAACTTCGTGCTCTTAAGCGCTTGGTACACAGCCAACAGCTTGCGTAATATCACTTTTAATTACTTCAAATGTACTTTGCGTCACTACTTGCGCTGGAGGGTTGGGCGTATTTAATTGGGATTTAATGCAACATTTTGTTAAAGACTGGGGACGTTAGCGTGACCGTTGCCAGATTTTTGTAAATTATTGTGAAACATGGCCCAGTGCCCCTTCGCCCGCAGCCCTGCCTGTGGCCATCGCCGCCGTCAACAAATACCCACCCGTGGGTGCTTCCCAATCGAGCATTTCGCCTGCGCAGAACACGCCGGGGAGTTTGCCCAGCATGTACTGCGCGGTCATGGCTTCGAAGCGGATGCCGCCTGCGGTGCTGATGGCCTCATCTATGGGGCGGGGGGCGGTGACGGTGATGGGCAGTGCTTTGATGGCGCTGGCCAGTTGTTGGGGGTTGTTCATGGCGTCTTTGCCTAGCAGCTCGTGCAAGATGTTGAGCTTGATGCCGTCCAAGTTAAGGCGGCTACTCAGGTGGCTGGACAATGAACGGGAGCCTCGGGGGTGGGCTACTTCACGCAGCACTTTAGTTGCATCCCATTGGGGCAGTAGGTCTAGGGTGAAGGTGGCGCTGCCTTGCGCTGCTACGCGTTCGCGCAGTAGCTTGCTGGCGGCGTAGATGAGGCTGCCTTCTACGCCGGTTTGGGTGGCGACAAATTCGCCTTGGCGGTGGAACTCAGGCTGTGTGGCTGTACCTTCGATTTTGATGGCGACGGTTTTGAAAGGGTGGCCTGCGTACTTGCTAGTGAAGTGGGCGCTCCAGCCTGGTTTGCCGTGGGCGGCAACGTTAAAGCCACAGTTGGCGGGCTGCAGATCAGCCACGTCGATGCCTTTGGCGCGCAGCCACGGCACCCAAGCGCCATCGGAGCCTAGGCGTTGCCAGCTTGCACCGCCCAGGGCTAACACGGTAGCTTGGGCGGTGATGCTGACGTGCTCGGGCACTGCAGTTGATGACGCGCGTTTTTCAAACTGCAACGCACCTAGGCCATGGTCTGTTGCACTCGCGTCCCAACCCGTCCAGCGGTGGCGCATGTGGAACTGAACGCCGTTGGTTCTTAAGCGGTGCAGCCAAGCGCGCAGCAGCGGAGCGGCTTTCATGTCGGTGGGGAAGATGCGGCCTGAGGTGCCGACGAAGGTGTCGATACCCAGGGCTTTGGCCCATGCTCCTATTTCTGTAGCCGGCTGGGCAGTAATTACTTGGGACAGTTGCTCTTTTCGTTCATAAAAGCGGGTTAAGAAGGGCGCTAGCGGCTCGCTGTGGGTCAGGTTAAGCCCGCCAATGCCAGCGAGCAAAAACTTGCGGCCTGCACTGGGCATGGCGTCGTAGACGTGGACTTCAATGTTGGCGTTGCTGTGTGCTTTGCTGGCGTTGCCCTGAAATTTATTGGCGTAGCTCAGAACTTCGGCGGCCATCAGGCCGGCGGGGCCTGCGCCAACGATGACTACTTTTTTAGAGTGCGCGGATGGGATGGTCATAGCTGAACTAACTGGCCTTCGCCGGTAATAAAAGCAGCGCACACGGGCGCGCCGGGGTAGGCGGCTTGTACGGCTTGCTGGTACTGGGCTAGTTGCTGGCGCAGTGCGGTTTGCTGCTGCGGTGCGGGGCTAGATTTATAGTCCAGCACCCACCAGGTTTGGCTGGCGCGGTGCTTAACCAGCCGGTCTAGGCGCAGCACCACGGAGTGGTCAGCGTCGCCTGCCGGGCGATGGTGCACCAGCTCTACCTCGTTGGCTTGCCAGTCGATCTGCTGCGCGTCCCACACCCAGGCTGCAGGGCCGCTGGTGATGCACTGGGCCATGGCCAAGGCCAGGTCTGCCTGCACGGCAGTCAGCTGAAACTGGCTGCCTACGCTGCGGGCCAGCAGGCTGGGGTGTGGCGCGCCGAGGTCTGCGGCCAATGCCTCTTGGCCGGGCTGGTAGAGCTCTAGCAGGCGGTGCATGCACAGGCCGATGCGGGCGGTGGCGGAATCTGTGACCGTCGCCACGGTAGTGGCCACGGCTGTGGCCGCAGAGTTAATCTGTGCAGGCACCTCGTTTGCTCCTGTATTAATATTTACTCCTGTATTAATAGCGAACTGTTGATTATTTCCTTGGGCGATAGGCATTATTTGTATATAAAAATGGCTTTCTTCTGGGGCTGGGGATGCCAAGGGGGGCGCTGTGCTGAATGTGCTGCTAGACGTAGTGGTGAATGGCGCAAGATGCGCTGCTACCACCATGCCACCGACTACTCCTACTTCCGCCTCCTGCTCCACTTCCTCCACTTCCCCACCTTGCAGCGCTGCAAAGCGCTGCCATGGGCTGCGGGGGTCGGGGCGGGCTACTGGGTGGGCAGACAGGGCCAGGGTGTGTTGGGCGCGGGTCATGGCCACGTACAGGGCGTTGGTTTCTTCGCGGGCGCGGGCCGTTTGCTCGTGCGCCAAGGCGGCTTGCACGCACAGGGGCGGGGCGGCTTCGCTGGCCAAAAAAGCAAAGGTGGTGGGCGCGCGCTGCTGGGCGGGCCAGTCGATCAGCACGTCCATGCTGCGGGCTTTTTCTAGCGCGGCATCGGTGTCTAGCATCAGCACGGTGTGGGCCTCCAGGCCTTTGGCTCCGTGGATGGTGTGCAGCTGTACGCTGCGGCCAGCCAGCGCGCCAGCGCTGCTGTGGGCAGGCGTGCGCACATGGCCCGCCTTGAGCGCGCGCACCCAGGCGTAGGGGGTAAGAAAACGGCCACCACCCAGGTCTAGCGCAGCAGCCAGCAGGGCCTGCAGCTGCGCCGCCACTGCGCTGCGCTGGGGCCCAGGTGCGGCGGCCATGCAGCGCGCTACCACGTCGCCGTGCTGGTACAGCGCGGCCAGTGCGTCGTGCGGCGGCAGGGCGGCGAACAACTGCTGGTAGTGCTGTAGCTGCTGGGCTGTTTTTAACAAGGTATTGGCCTGTGGCCCAAGGAAATGCTGCACAGCAAGCTCTTTATTTAGGAGCGTGTCGTGCAGCAGAAAATTAAGCCAGCTGCGATGCTGGCCGTGGGCTGACGAGCCGTGGGCTGACGAGCCTTGGGCTGACGAGCCGTGGGCTGACGGCTCACGCACGGCTTGGGCTAGCGCGGCCAGCTGCGCATCAGCCCAGCCAAACAGCGGCGACTTGAGTGCGCGCGCCAAGGACAGGTTGTGACCCGGCGAGACCAGCGCATCCACCAGCGCCACCACGTCTTGCACAGCGCAGTGCGCCATGAGCTGGGTTTTTTCGGTGATTTGGGAGGCAATGCCCAGCGCCTGCAGGGCGTGGGCCATGCGCTGCAGGCGGTCACGTTTGCGGGCCAGCACCATGATGGCGCCTGCCGCAACGCCGCCGCCTATGTGCTGGGCCACCCAGCGGGCAGCTTGCGCGCACTCTAGGGTGCGAATGTGCTCTTGGGCCTCTTCGCGCGGGGTGCTCAGGGTGTCGCGCCAGGCGCTGCTGGCCTGTGCAGCGTCGGTAGCGGGCAGCGCCACCAGCGGCAGGCGCAGCACTGCGCCCTGCTCTTTCGACTCGGTGGTGTGCGGCCTGAAACCTTCGTAGTCCTCTTGGGCGGCGCCCAGCATCACACCGTTAACTGCAGCCAGCACGCGCTGCGCGTTGCGCCGGGTGTGGTCGCAGCTGAGCACCACGCCGTCCAGGGCGTTGCACACAAACTCTGTTGCGGCCACAAACACCTGCGGCTCAGCGCGGCGAAAGCGGTAAATGCTTTGCTTAGGGTCGCCCACCATAAACACCGACGGCGCGGCCTGCCCTGCGCCTGCGTAGCTGGAAAGCCAGGCTTGCAGTGCCTGCCACTGCAGCGGGTTGGTGTCTTGAAACTCGTCAATCAGCAGGTGGCGGGTTTGCGCGTCCAGGCGCTCTAGCACCCAGCCGCTGAGCACGGGGTCGCTGAGCAAATGCAGTGCGGCGCGCTCTACGTCGCCCATGTCGACCCAGCCGCGTTCACGCTTAAGCTGGGCAAAACACGCGGTCAAACAGCGCGTAAGCTGCGCCATGCGGCTGTGGTGCAGCCAGGCGGTGTGCTGCTGCTGGGCGGCGTTGATTCGGATACACAGGGCTTGCACTGCGCGCACCTGGTCAATGCCTTGCACTTTGTCGCTGAACTTGCGGGCCGTGCCTTCTTGGGTAAGCAAGGCCGACAGCGCAGCGGGCAAGTTGTTCTCAGTCAACGCAACTTCAATTTCGCTGGCGGCTTTTTGCGGAATTTTGCCGTCGTAACGACCCAGCGTAACAGCGGCGCTGTGCAGCTGTTGGCGCGCTGGCTGGCCTGGGCTAAAAATATCCAGCGGCGCAGCCAGCGCGGCAAACTCGGCGTAGACCTGCCCAAACGGGCGGATGCTACTGGCTACGGTGCCTGCTGCGTCGGCCAGTGCAAATTCAACCCGTTTATCTAGCGCGCTGGCCAGCGCTTTGCCTACGTTGAACATGCCGTGTACGGCGACCTGCTGGTCGTACACGCTGTGCAGCGCAGCGTCGGCCTCTAGCGCGGCATAAAAGCGCTGCCACACCAAGGCTACGGCTTCGCTGGTGTCTTCTAGCAGCTCGTACTGGGGCGGCAAGCCCAGCGTTTCCAGCACGGCCAGCGGGGCGCTGCGCAAGAGCGCACCAAACCAGCTGTGGAAGGTGCGAATCTGCACGCTGCGGCCAGAGTCTAAAACGCATTGGTATAAATTTGATAGCTGCTCATGTAGCATTTCCTTGGGCGACAGGGCTATTTCGCTGCTAATTCCACGTGCCAGCAGCTCTTGGGTCAAGGTAGCATGGTCGGCCTGGGCAAACTGCTCTAGCCATTCTTGCAAACGCTGACGCATTTCGCCTGCGGCTTTTTTGGTGAAGGTGATGGCGAGAATTTCTTGCGGGGCCAGGGGCTTGGCGCCGTGGCTATGGTTGTCACTTGGTGTGGTGGTGTGAACGGCACTTTCAGCCGCAGTTTGCGCCACGGTTTGCGCCATGTTTTGCGCGCTGAGCAAGGCGCGCAAAATGCGCGACACCAGCATCCAGGTTTTACCGGCACCGGCGCAGGCCTGCACCACAACGTTGCGATGGGGGTCGCAGGCGGCTGCATAGAAAGCCTCGCGCGTGCAGGGCTGGCCGCCCAGGGCGTAGGCGTAGGCTTGGGTAGGGGCGTTGGGGCTCATAGCGTCCACATGTCTTTACGGCACAGGCCGCGTGCGTCGCAGTGGTCGCAGGCTTTGCCTTCGCCCAGGGCCGGCATGGCATGGCCTGCGTGGATGCGCTGCACATCCACCGTAATGCCTTGCAACACGGCATCGCGCGCGGCCATGATGTTGTCTTGGGCGGTGGTTTTGCAGGCCCGCTCGGCCAGGTTAACGTAGGCGGCGTGCAGGTCGTCCTCGCCCAGCAGGGCTGCATAAAAGGCCAGCTGGGTGTCTTCAGCGGGCGTTTTGGTTTTAGCTTGGCTGGCTGCCGTGCTCTCGGTTTTATAGTCCATCACGTAGGCGGTGCCTGCCTCGGGGCCGCGGCTTAGGCGGTCTACGCGGTCTAACCGGCCTTTGAGCTGGATGCCTGCTGGGTGCGGGCGGGTGCGGTCAAGCTCGGCTTGGTCAAACTGCCAGCCTTCGGCTTCGTGTTGGGCAAGCCACGCCAAGTAGCTGGTGCGCACCTGGGGCCACGCGGCAGCAAAGGGGACAAAGCCACTGCCCGGCAGGCGGTGCCTCTGGGCGGCTTGGTCTAGCAAGGCCAAGTCGCTGGTGTCGGGCTGTTGCGCCAGCGCTTTGCGCTGGGTATCTTGCACCAGCGCTTTGCGCTGGGTATGAAAATCGGCCAGCACACTGTGCAGCCAGCTGCCAAAGTCGCGCTTGCTTAGCTCTTGGTCTAGCTCCGGCGCTGGGTGCAGGCCTAAGAGGCGCAGGGCAAAGAAGCGGTAGGGGCAGGTGCGCAGGTCGCTGTAGCTGCTGGCAGACAGGCTGGTAATGCGCAGCGGCTGGGCGGTGGGCGGTGCTACAGCCAGCGCCACGGTGGGCTGTGGCGGCAGGCTGGGATGGGCCTGTACACGGCGCAGCAGGCGGGGGTCGGCGGGCTGCGGGGCTGGGGGGCTTGGCTGGGCCACCGCACTTGCTAGGTTCAAGCGCTGCAGCAGGGGGCTCGGTTGCAGTACTTGGTCGCCCTCGGCGCTGCGCCACAGCACGTCTGCCCAGGGTACCTGCAGGGCGCTGTGCCACACGCGCTGCTGTTCGGCGGCCAGCGCAGCGCGGCTGGGCAGGCCCAGGGCAGAGCGCTGGGCGCGGGTCCAGCTGCCTACGGGCTCAGGTGAGGCGGGAAGGCGCTGCTCGTCGGCCCCGGCTACCACAATGGCTTCAAACGGGCGCGCCAGCACTTGGGCCAGCGGCAGCACCACCACTTGGGCGGTGGGGGTGCCTGCCATTGCGTTTGCATCAGCGTTTGCATCTGCGTTGGCATCTGCGTTGGCATCAGCGCTGGGTTTGAAGCTGGCGTTTTCCAGGCAGTCGCTGGCCCAAGCGGTGAACTCGGCCAGGCTCATGGACTGGCCTATATTCTGGCCAGCTTCAGCCACATTTTCAGGCTGCAGCAGATGCAGGGCCTGCAGGCAATCGCGCCCTGCTGCGTCGGCCAGCAGCGTGCCCCACTGGCCCGAGGTGCGCAGGGCCTGCTGCAGGCTGGCCAGCCAATCTACCGCGCTACGGCTGGCGCGCAGGGTGGCCAGCAGCACACTGACCGTCATGTTGGGCGGCTCTGGTGCCGTAGAAGCTACTATAAATTCAATAGCTACTTGTGCAGCGTTTCCTTGGGCCGAAGTGGTATTTGGCTCCCTAAAAGCACGTTCCAGAGCATCTACCAAGGCGCTGGGTACGTTGGTGTGTTTAAGCCAGTCTAGCAGTGCGTCTTGTGCACCGTCTTGGTTGTGGCTGTTGTTATAGTTATCAGTACGGCTGTTTTCAGCGCCGCGCCAGCGGGCTGCGCGCAAGAGTGCCATCACGCTGGCGGCCGCCCGGGTGGTAGACAGCTTCCAGCCGGTTTCGTCTTCCAAGGCCACGCCGTGCAGGCCCAGCGTGGCGCTGATGCGCCGGGTGGTCACCCGGTCTACAGCGGCCAGGGCTACGGGCACGCGCCCTGCGGCAATGTGCTGCAGCACGCAGGCGCTGGCGCGGTCGGCTTCGTCATGGGCGCTGGTGCAGGGGTGCTGGCTTACTTGGTGGCCACTTACTTCTTGCGCTGCCTCCCTCCAGCTGGCCGTGCAGCTTACCGCCTGCCAGTGCTGGGCCAGCGCGCTG
>JAYSRE010000041.1:0-43198 GCA_043721235.1 Polaromonas sp.
TTTTGTGCGTGACTGAGTTGACTCAGATCGGGTAAGCTTGGCATAGCCTCGATTGTTGCTCCTTTTGTTGTAGCGCGCAAGAGGGAGCTGAGTAGTTACTT
This sequence comes from Polaromonas sp., assembly GCA_043721235.1. Classification (GTDB taxonomy): domain Bacteria; phylum Pseudomonadota; class Gammaproteobacteria; order Burkholderiales; family Burkholderiaceae_C; genus JAAFIP01. The sequence continues at coordinate 102 of JAYSRE010000041.1, forward strand.
GCGCTGGGCCACAGCGCAATAGGGTGGCTTACAGTGCAGTGCAGTGTGGCGGCATATTCAACCTTACAAAACTATTAATTTAATAGCAAACTATTGATTATTTCCTTGGGCGATAGGGCTATTTTGTATAGAAATGGGTGCCAAAAAGCACGCTGGGCAAGCCGCCATTGCAGCCAGCGCTCAGCCTACAAGCTGGCGGTGGTCAATCTTGATGCAGCGGTTTTGCACCACCTGCAGGCCCGCTGCTGCTGCAAGGGCTGCCGCCCCAGCGTGCGCAATGCCCAGCTGCATCCACACCGCACCTGCGTCCCAGGCTATGGCCTCGTCTACCACCGGGGGTACGTCGCCACTGTTGCGGAAAATATTCACAATATCAATGCGCTGGCCCGCTGGCAAGCACTGGGCCGCTAGCGCCAAAGATGCATGGCACACCTCGCCCCATAGTCGCGGCGCACCCAGGCCTGCCACCACCGGGTTGACGGGCAGCACCCGGTACCCCGCCGCCTGCAGGTACTGCGCCACTTGGTAGCTGTCCCGGTGCGGCTTAGGGCTCAGGCCTACGATGGCAATAGTGCGCGCTTGGCGCAGCAAAAGGGCCATAGACTGCGCTGTTGGGGTGCTGCCATGGTCATCCATGGCCGTCCTCAGTCAGTGTTTTGCGCTCAAGACGCAACGGGCGTTGGTTTGGCACCATAGCGCTTGCGCGGTTCAAAAAGCTGGTTTTGGTATGCCACACCCAGCGCGCAAGGTACATCTAACTGGTCAATATAAGCCGCCAAATGCTTGGCCACGTATTCGGCCAGCTTGACAGGCACGGCATTGCCCAGCACCTGCTCCACGTCAGTTTTGCAGCCTGGCAGCTTGAATGCTGCTGGAAAGGTTTGGATTCGCGCCCGCTCGTGCGTGGTAAGGCTGCGCAGGGCTGCGCTTAGCGCAACAGTGTCGCCGTCGTGCCCAGGGTAGCCACGCGGGATCGGGCGGTTCACCCCGCGAATGGTGGGGCTGGGCTCATCGACACTGAAAATGCCGCGCCGCGCGTAGGAGCGCGGGTGGCGGTAGTAATGTTCAAACGGCAAGCGGTTGCGAAAATACTTGCGCAAAGTCATGGGTTCACTGCTTAAACCCTTGTCTAGTGCCGAATCTAAAAAGCCATCGCGTTCGTCCAACGAGCCTACCACAATCAAACGCTTGCGCAACTGCGGTGCACCGCAGTAGGCCGCATCGAGTACCTTGATGGTCAAGCCATAGCCGGCATTTTTAAATACCGTCAGCGCAGTTTTAAAAGTTTGTGATGTAGCTGCACGGGCTACATTTTCCATCAGGAAGAAGCGCGGCTTGCAGCGTGCCACCACGTTGGCAAACGACATCGTCAAACTGGCGCGTCCCATGCCCTCATCACGCTTGCCCGCGCTGGAGAAATCTTGGCATGGAGGGCCGCCCATGATCATGTCGGGCTGGTAGCCCTGAATCAGCTGGGCTGCTTTGTATTCCTCGCTGAGGTCTAGATTAATCACTGGATGGTCCGTAAAGTTGGCCTCGTACACCGCCACTGCGGGCTTCCAGTTCTCAAAGGCTGCCACCACCTCAAAGCCCGCTTGGGTAAACCCCAAACTCAGCCCACCACCACCGGCAAATAAATCAACTACACGAATACCCATCATGCACCTTCAAATAAGTCGTTAGAAAAATACAAAATTGCATCAAACCGACGCTCGGGACTGAGGAATTTTTGCCCTCCGCCCAAAATAATGTTTTTAATTTCGTCCTTGCCAATGACGGGCTGGGTCAAACGCGCACAGGCCATCAGTGTGCGTGACTTGGTGCCCGAAATTGCAAATTCTTTGTCATTTTGGTGGTCATAGGTCATGCCATCGTAAATAGGCGCTTGGTACACCTTGTCTGCACGTGAACGCTCGTAAATAAAACGCGATAGCCTGAGCGCCGCGCGAAGCTGGCGAGAAACAGTGTGGCCCATCGCTGCATTGCGTGCAGAATCTAAAAATAAATGCGCTAAAGCAAAGTCACTCCAGACAAAAATATCCAAGCATTGGTTGGCAAGTACGGGAGATTTGCCTACCGTTTTCCAAATAGGTTGCATTAACAACGGTGTTTGCAAAGTAGAGAACTCATTGAGGAAGCGCTCCAGCGCGGCGACTGCAGCAGGGGCAACTGCCAGCATTTCAGATTTGGAATCCCAGTTGCGTACTTTTGCCAGCGCAGGCTCGAAAATATCACGCACGCGTTTGCGTTGTGCATCAACCGACTGGGCCATAGACAGGGCCATGTACCGCGTGGTGGCGCTGCGAATGACCAGCTCAGCGCCATACTGATCTTCAGATAACGCTTCGGTGGTGTTGTCAGGCAGTGTAGTGAGCTTGATCTCTAATGGCTTAATCTGCGCATCGCGCGTGCCTGCGCATACAACCAAATCAATCGCGGGCAAGTCATCATGCACAAACTGGCGAAACGGCTCGTAACGTGTTTCAAATGAAAAATAAAGCGCTTTGTCAGGCAGCGAGCTGCCCAAAACTTGGTCTAAGCCAAGTTCGGACACCAGGGTGGTTTTTTCATTTTTGTACTGAACATACATTAACGGAAGGTCACGCGACCGCATGTAGCAAGCCAAGGCTACCGGAAACGCTGAATTAAACTGATTTTTTCCCCAATAGTAAGCGTCTGCAAAATTGCGGTTGCTGTGGGTAATGCCAAACAAAGAAGGAAGTGCAGCGTTCATGTAGCTGATATTTTATACAGCTTTGTGGTGTTGTGGCAGCTAAATTAAAGACCGCATCGGGAACTGCTTTAAGACTTGTACTTCACCGAGCACCCATACGGCTTGGTATTGGCGGCGCTGATCGGTTTGCCTGCCAGTGTCTCCGTCAGCGATTGTTTGATGTAGTTGGTGGCCAGTTTGATGTCTTCGGGGCGCGCGCTGGCGATGCTGTCGATGCCGCCTGCGTAGACCAGCAGGCCTTGGGGGCTGACGATATACATGTGCGGGGTGGTACGGGCGGCGTAAAGTTGGCCGATTTTGCCGCTCTCGTCCATCAGGGTGTGGGTGGCGGGGGCTTTTTGCTCGGTCATCCACGCTTGCAGGGCGGCCGGGGCCAGGTAGTCGGGATGGCCGGTATCGGTAGAGTTGATGGCCAGCCACACCACGCCGTTGCCGGTGGCATCTTTTTGGGTGGACTGCATATTGCCCACGCCATAGTGTTTGCGCACATAGGGGCAGCCGGGGTTAACCCACTCTAGCACCACAGTTTTGCCTTTGAAGTCGGCTAAGTTAACCGTTTTGCCCAGTGTGTTGACAGCCGAAAACTCGGGGGCTTTTTGGCCTACCGCAGCGCCAGCATAGGCAGGCGCTACGGCTAACACTGCAGCCAGGGCAATGGGGGTTACAACCAGGTGGCGACGCAGCATAGCAAACTCCTTGGGTTTTAAAAAGCGTTCATTGAACAATGCGGTTTACAGTTTGGCAATGGCAGCGCGCAGGTCGGCCACGCTGAGTATTTCTGACATCACCACAGGGGCTTGTCCTGGCTTGTACAGCACGTAGACCGGCACGCCTTGGCGGCCCAGTGCGGCCAAAGCAGCGGTGATGGCGGGGTCACGCCGGGTCCAGTCGGCGCGCAGGCGCTGCACTTTTTTAGCGTCCAGGTCCGCCAGCACGGCAGCATTGCTCAGGGTGGTGGTTTTGTTGTACTGACAGGTTACGCACCACGCGGCGGTAAAGTCTACAAACACGGGCCGGCCTTGGGCCAGCACTTGCTCTACTTTGCCTGGCTCCCAGGCTTGCCAGCCGCTGGCCTGCGGCGCAGCCGTGGTGGCAGGCGAGTTTTGGGTAATCAATGAGCCTGTCGCCCAAAGAAATGCTGCACAAGCAGCTATGGAAAGTGTAGTAAGCACCAAGCGGGCACGCCCGCGCAGCGACAGCGCCCACACCAGCATGCTGATACCCACTAGCAGCAGCAGCAGGGCCGCAGCACCGTCAATGCCGCTTTGCTGGCCCAGCACCCACACCAGCCAGGCCGTGGTGGCAAACATGGGAAAGGCCATGGCTTTTTTGAACACGTCCATCCACGCCCCGGGGCGCGGCAGCAGGCGCGCTACCACCGGGACGACACTGGCCAGCAAATACGGCAAGGCCATGCCGATGCCTAAAAATGCAAACACTGCCAGCGCCTGCCAGGCAGGCAAGCCCAACGCAAAACCCAGCGACGCGCCCATAAACGGTGCGGTGCAGGGCGACGCAATGGCCACGGCCAGCACCCCCGACAAAAATGCATCGATTTGCGGGTTTTTGGCCTGCAAAGTGGCCAAGCTGGACGGCAGCACGCTGGCAAACTCAAACACGCCCATCAAATTAAGCCCCAGCACCGTAAACAGCACGGCCAGCACGGCCACCACGGCAGGCGACTGCAACTGAAAGCCCCAGCCCAGCGCCTCGCCCCCTGCGCGCAGGGCCAGCATCAGGCCGCCCAGCGCCACAAAGCTGAGCACCACGCCCACCGTGTAGGCCACACCGCTGGCGGCCAGAGTGGGGTTGCCGCCCCAACGGTGCCGGGCGCTGGTGCCCAAGCGGGTGCCCAAGCTAGTGCCAGCGGTGCGGCTGCCCAGCTGGGCCTGCTGGGTAAACCCCATTACCTTGATGGCCAGCACCGGAAACACGCAGGGCATCAGGTTCAAAATCAACCCGCCCAGCAAAGCCAACAGCAGTGCACTCAGCAGGCCCAGCGCACTGGCAGGCCCGGCCCCAAGCGGTGCCCATGGCGCACCTGATGCATCTACCGGTGCTTGCTGGCTGGCCGCATTGGCTTTGAGCGCGGTGTCTAGCGCAGGCGGCACCAGGGCAGGTGGTGCCACCGGCAACCATGACCCCAACACCGCAGCCTCACTGCGGTAGGCGAATGTGCCGTCTTGTGTGGCCAGCACAATGGGCATTACCGTGGGGCTGGCACTGCGCTGGGCCGACAGCGGCACCAGCGCTGTCCACACCGCACCCTGGGGCCCGCTCCAGGTTTGAGTCCAGTCTTTGTTTAAAGTGGTCGCGTTGTGCAGTACCTCGGCAGTTTCGGGGAAAAGCTGCAAGGTTTGGCCGCGCAGCGTAGCGGGCAGGCCCGCCACGCTGAACTGCAACGTGCCCGCCACGGTTTGCACTTGTTCTTTGGTGCTGGCCACGATGGTGGCGGTGCTGGCGGGCGCTGCACCTTTTTCACTGCGGGGCAGCTCAACTGGCGATGCCGCCTTCGCAGCCTCAAACGCCGCCCGGGCTAGAGCGGTGGAGCCCTGAATGGGTATTTGCAGCGCAAACTCGCCTTCCTCAGGAATGCACTCTTTTTTGCATACCAACCACACTGCTTTGAGCTTGATGTCCAGCGTGCTGCCCAGCAGTCCAGGCTGGTACAACGGGCTGATCTCCAGGGGCACCGGCAGGAGCACGGTGTTCTCGTAGCCATAGTTGGCCAGCGTGCCAATAGGGATCTTCTTGGGCGTAGACCATTGCAGCTCCCCCGCAGACACGCCTGCGGGCAGCGTCCACTGCAGATCGGTAGGCTGGCCCGAGTCGCCCGAGTTTTTCCAGTAGGTGTGCCATTCTGGCTGGTGGGTAATTTGCAGGCCCACCATCACCTGCTTGCCCGGCCCCACGCCGTCGGGGGCATAGGCCATCAGCTGGGCCACCACTTGGGGCGTTGTCACCACGGATTTGGCCGTACTTATAGATAGGTTTTGGGCTGTCGCCCAAGGAAATGCTGCATATGCAGCTATTAAAATAATAGTACTTAAAAAACTGCGGCGAAATGGTTGAAGCATAGGTGTTATCGACAGCGCACGGGCGCAGAAGTTCCGTTGTCTTGCTTGGCCCCCAGTTGTGTACAAGGGTTTACGCAATACGTTTGGCATGAAAATCGCTTTAAACTTGGCATAAATTGACCAATTGGTTAGCTTTTGTCTGTTTAATCTGTAGCCATCCTAACCGACGCACCCTTTTGAAGCGCACCATAGCCTGCTGACCTATGCCCAATTTTGCCTCTACTGCTTCATCTCTAGCCTCTTCTATGGTTTCATCTGCAGTGGTGCCAGCAGCGCTTATTTCAGACCAAGCCGGGAACCATGCCGGCGCACGCCGCGCTGTACAAGTGCGCCATGCCAGCGTGGTCTACCCCACGGCCGACGCACCGGTGCGCGCTTTAAGCCGTATTGACCTGGACATTGCCGAGGGTGAGTTTGTCTCGCTGATTGGCCCCTCAGGCTGCGGCAAAACCACGCTCATGCGCGTGATTGCCGACCTGGAGCCCCTCAGTGAAGGCCAGGTGCTGGTCAACGGCGTGTCGCCACACAGTGCGCGGCTGGCCCGGGCGTATGGCTATGTGTTCCAGTCGCCTGCGCTGTTTCCGTGGCGCACGGTGCTGGCCAACGTGACCTTGCCGCTGCAAATTCAAGGCCATTCAACCACCCAGGCACGCGCCATAGCCACCGAATACCTGGCCCGCGTCAGCCTCACGGGCTTTGAAAATAAATACCCGTGGCAGCTCTCAGGCGGCATGCAGCAGCGGGTGTCGATTGCGCGGGCGCTGTCGTTTGAGCCTAAGCTGCTCATGATGGACGAGCCATTTGGCGCGCTCGACGAGATTACCCGCGACCGTTTGAACGAGCAGCTGCAGCAGCTTTGGCTGCGGGAGCGGCGCACGGTGGTGTTTGTCACCCACTCAATTGCCGAAGCCGTGTATTTGTCCACCCGCATTGTGGTGATGTCCCCGCGCCCTGGCCGCATTGTCAAGGTCATTGCCTCCACTTTGCCCGACGAGCGGCATTTGGGCCTGCGCGACAGCGTCGAGTTCATGCAACTGGCCCACGAAGTGCGCGAGGCGCTGGCAGATGGCCACCATGACTAAGGCCCTGGTTGTAAGCCCAAGCCCAAGCCCAAGCCTGGCCTCACGCTTAGGCCACCAGGGCCTGCCGATGGTGGTGGTGGTGTTGGCCGTGCTGCTGGCGTGGTATGTGGCCGCTTGGGTGCTCAACGCGCCTGGTGCCATAGAACGCGTGCTGCCCAAAGACATGCCCTGGACTTGGCAAGACTTGCTGGCCGTGACCATGGCCATGGAGCGCCCGGTCATGCCCGCACCCCACCAAGTGGCGCTCGACTTTACCTCCAGCCTGACCGACTGGCCCGTCGACTCGCCACGCAATTTGCTCTACCACGTGGCCGTCACAGGCCAGTCTACGCTGGCCGGTTTTGTCATGGGCACCGCGCTGGGCTTGGTGCTGTCGGTAGCGATTGTGCATTCGCGCACACTTGACCGCGCCCTGCTACCGTGGATAGTGGCCTCGCAAACCGTGCCGGTGCTGGCCATTGCGCCCATCGTGCTGGTGATTTTGGGCAGCTTGGGTTTTTCAGGCATTGCGCCCAAGGCAGTCATTGCCATGTACCTGTGTTTTTTTCCTGTCACCGTGGCCATGGTGCAAGGCCTGCGTTCACCGCAAAAAATAGAAACCGAAATGATGCACACCTACGCCGCCAGCCACTGGCAGGCGCTGTGGTTTTTGCGGCTGCCCGCCAGTTTGCCGTTTTTGTTTCCTGCTTTGCGGGTGGGCGTGGCTGCGGGCTTGGTAGGCGCTATGGTGGCTGAGCTGCCCACCGGCGCACAAGCAGGCTTGGGTGCGCGCCTGCTCACGGGGTCGTACTACGGCAACACAGTACAGATTTGGTCGGCGCTGGTCATGTCTGCGCTGCTGGGCTTAGCGCTCACCTCCGCTGTAGCGTTGGCAGAGCGGCTGCTGCTGCACAACCGGGGGCGTGTATGACAAGTCCAAGCCTACCTTCTGGTGCAAACCTACATCAGACTTCAAACTACCAGGCCCAGCGCACCACCTTGGCCTGGGTGCTGGCGTGCGCAGTCTGCGCCGCCGTTTTGTTACCGTTTGCCACCCCCCACGAAGAAGGCAGTGTAGGCGTTGCATTTTGGCTGGCCGCCGCCGTGCTGGCTTGTGCGGCCGGCTTTAGCCTACAGCGCACCGCCGCACTGGCGGGCTCTGCGCGGCTGGTGGGCCTGCTGACCGCCGCTTTGTTTGGCCTGTGGGTGGTGTATTTTTGGCAGCTGCTGGTGACTGCGTTTGAGGTGCCCCGCGTACTGCTGCCTGCGCCTTCGTTTATCTTGGGTGCTCTGGCGCAGCACAGCGCCAAACTGTGGGGCGACTTTGTGCAAACTGTACTTAAGGCAGTGCTTACCGGCTGGGTAATGGGCTGTGCACTGGGCTTTGCCGTCGCCGTCGCCATCGACCGCCTGCCGTTTTTGCAGCGCGGCTTGCTGCCCGTGGCCTCCCTGACCAGTGCCGTGCCATTGGTGGGCATAGCCCCCATCGCGGTCATGTGGTTTGGTTTTGACTGGCAGTCAAAAGCCGCCGTGGTGGTGTTGATGACGTTTTTCCCCATGCTGGTGTCCACCTTGGCTGGCTTGCAAGCCGCTGGCAAGCTCGAGCTCGAGCTGATGCACAGCTACGCTGCGTCCTACACACGCACCTTGCTGGCCTTGCGCCTGCCTGCAGCGCTGCCATTTATTTTTGGCGCGCTCAAAGTCAACGCTACCCTGGCTTTGATCGGGGCTATCGTGGCAGAGTTTTTTGGCTCGCCTACGCAAGGGCTGGGTTTCAGAATTTCCACCGAGTCGGCCAAGATGAACATGCCCCTGGTGTGGAGCGCCATTGTGGTGGCCGCTGTGACAGGCTCAGTGGCATACGCTTTGCTTGTGCAACTAGAGCGCAGGGCAGCGTTTTGGCACCCTTCGGTGCGCGAGAGTTAATTTTTGGAATTCAACATGGCATTGAAAAAATCATGGCCCACGCAGTGGCCCGCACAATGGCCATCAGTACGGTCATGAGTATGGCCCTGTACGCCACAGCTGCGCAGGCAGCAGACCCGATCACTTTGCAACTTAAATGGGTACCGCAGGCCCAGTTTGCAGGCTATTACGTGGCACAAGCCAAAGGCTACTACAAGGCCGAAGGGGTGGACGTGGTGAACAAACTGGGCGGCCCCCATATTTCCACCATGGTCTACAACGCGTATTGGCCGGTGATTGATGCTGGGGTGAAAGAGATCGACCTGGTAACGTTCTTTTACGAAGACCAGGGCGCAGCCGCATTTACCCACCAAATTTGGAGGGCCGCGCAAAATTAATTGTTGTCTGTGTTTCATGTTTTTTTATAACCAAGGAGCTTTTTTATGATGCGTTATTCTTCTTTATCTAAAGTCATGCTGGCCGCGGCGCTGGCCCTGGGCGGTGCGGGCGCGTTTGCTGCCGACAAAGTCACTGTGCAGCTCAAATGGGTGCCGCAAGCCCAGTTTGCAGGCTACTACGTGGCACAGGCCAAGGGCTACTACAAAGATGCGGGCCTTGAGGTCAACATCAAACCCGGTGGCCCGGACATTTCACCCGTGCAAGTGCTGGCAGGCAACCAGGCCGACGTAGTGGTTAACTGGATGGCTGACGCTTTGGCCTCCCGCGAAGCGGGCGTGCCGCTGGTGAACATTGCGCAAGTGTTCAACAAGTCGGGCCTGATGCTGACCTGCAAAAAGAGCAGCGGCGTATCTACCCCCCAAGACCTCAAGGGCAAAACCCTGGGCGTGTGGTACGGCGGTAATGAATACCCGTTTTTCAGCTGGATGAGCAAGCTGGGTCTTAAAACCGACTCCGACATCAAAGTGCTCAAGCAAGGCTTTAACGTAGACCCGCTGTTGCAAAACCAAGCCGCCTGCATCTCGACCATGATTTACAACGAGTATTGGCAAGTCATTGATGCTGGCGTGAAAGAAAGTGAACTGGTCACCTTCTTCTACGAAGACCAAGGTGTAGCGTCGCTGGAAGACGGTTTGTACGTAATGGAAGCCAAGCTGAAAGACCCGGCTTTTGTGGCGCGCATGGGCAAGTTCCTCAAGGCCACGCTCAAGGGCTGGAACGAAGCCGTAAAGAACCCTGAAGAGGCAGCCAAAATTGTGGTGGCCGCAGATACTTCGGGCGGCTCTACCATGAAAATTCAAAAGCGCCAGATGGAGAACATTGCCAAACTGATTGGCAACGCCAACACCGCTAAAGTGGGCTACCTGGACGAAGCCGCTTACCAGCGCACGGTGAAAAACCTGCTCACTGGTGGTGCTGACACCGTACTGAAAAAAGACCCAGGCAAAGCTGCCTACAGCTATGCTGTGTGGGAAGCTGCACAAAAGTAAAACCTGTTGCGCATGCTGCTTGAAACAGCGCACTTTTATCGCCTAAAGCCATTGCGGTTTTAGGCGATAAACCCAAGGCCATACCGCCTGGTTGTGGTGTGGCCTTGGGTTTATCAGCATCCACGTTATGCCCACCAGCGCTTCCATAGTTTTAGAACCCCAGCAAGGCCAGATTCGCCAGACCAACGAACGTGTCATTTTGGCCGCCGCCGAGAGCATCTTTGCACGTGCCGGCTTCGGTGGTGCCACCATGGCCGCCATTGCCGAGGCCAGTGGCCTGCCCAAGGCCAATTTGCATTATTATTTTGGCAGCAAAGACGCGCTGTACCGCGAGGTACTGGCTGCCATATTGCGCGACTGGCTGGCCCCTGCCCACTGCATTACGGTTGAGGTAGACCCGCGCACGGCGCTAGAGCAGTACATCCGCGCCAAAATGGCCTTGTCAGCTTTGCGGCCAGAGGGTTCTAAAGTATTTGCCAACGAGCTGTTGCACGGTGCGCCGGTGGTCAAAGAATTGCTGTCCACCGAGCTGCGCGCGCTGGTAATGGGCAAAGCCGCTGTGGTGCAAGCCTGGGTAGACGCTGGCCGCATGGCCCGGGTAGACGGCGTGCATTTGTTCTTCACTATCTGGGCGGCTACCCAAACCTATGCAGATTTTGACGTGCAAGTATGTGCTGTACTGGATAAAAAATCTCTCAGTGCCAAAGACCATGCGTTCGCAACTGAGCATGTGGTGGCGCTGCTTTTGCGGGGCTGTGGGCTGTAGATTTTTGTATCTCTGCCCACGCTAAATTTTAGGGTTTCCTCGTACAGACACGTCCCTATCCTGCTTTTTTAAAGCGTATAAACTTGCCCCCCATGTTGCGTTGATGTAAACCATGGCGCTTTAGCGGATCGGTGAATTGTTCGGACGGTCAACGCGCGTCCAGGTTTTGCCATCGGAGCAAGCCAAATGAGAACACTGATCACTGCGTTGGCTCCTCTTGCCGCGCCTGCCGACCATTAATCAACTTAAACATCAGCAAAGTTAATTTTTAAGCGGCGCACACTTTCCTTTGCAGCGATTTGAAGATCTGCACCAATGTCCAACTGCTGAGCCTGCTCCCAGAATTCAATGGCCCAGTTGCGCGCCTCATCCTGGGCTTGCGCAAAGCCCGAAGGCATCAACTGTGGGCGCACTGGCGAGTCGCTGAGCGCGCCTTGGTGAATATCTGGCCGCCACATCATCGGCAGCATGTCGTAGGCCGGGGCTAACCTAATTTTTGGCGTGATCACGTCATCCACAAAAAACGAGAGATTGCCTGAATGCATGTCGGTGTTGCCAATGTAGTGGCCAAAAGCAAAGATACGTACAACCTGCTGCAACTCGTGCGGTGTAATCAAGCCCTTTTGCGCTAGGGCTGTGCTGGTGTGTACCCAGCTTTGCCAGGGGCCACCAACGAATTCGTCATGTACCGCAGCGATGGTGACGACGTGTTGCTTGCCTTTTATATCCACTCGATCAAAGCGCCGAGATTCCAGATAAGTGCGCTGGTTGCTATGCAATATTTGCGTTGTCGCGGCTTTTACAAGATGTGCTGACAAGGTACGCAAAGCCAACTTCTCAAGCAACAACAACGCACGCCACCGGTTGCCAAAGGGCGTGGCGTGCGGCGGCGTGTACTTGACGATGCAGTGCTGCCGGCCCTGATTCGTTGAATATTCCGACATGAATTTTGGTTGCTCACCCCCAGCACTTGAGCCAGCGGGCAAATTGTGGCTGACCTGAATGGCTCGGGTGTCGTATTGCGCAAGCCGCTGCGCAGTCTGGGGGCTGACCTCGTCGATCAAACGACCCATTGGCGAGCCCAAATCAAATGCACCCGGCGCATTGTGGGCGTACTGGGTCACCATGTAGAGTATTTGTGTCAGGTTCCACTGCTCGGGGTCGGGCGGAAAATCTGGCCGCAACCGGGCATATTGCCGCCCTAAAAACCCTTGCGGTCGCAGCGGTGTCAAGAACCAGGGGAGCCTGGCAGCTGGGCCAATACTGTGCCCCAAAAGCGGTGCAGCAAAGACGTGGGATCCATGCAGGTGCGTTAGCAGCCCCCAATCTTCCATTTGGCCGGACAAGCCTGTGAAGACAATCGGCTGCTCTGCCGCCAACCCCAAAATGTCTTTTTTGAGTGCATAGCGAGTGCTGCGCGCTGCACCCATGCGGTGAACCCGTTCGCCCAACTTGCCTAGCGCTAGCGAAATGCTGGATTGGCTTTTGCCCGTAGCTGCAGCCAATTGCGCAGCCGAGAGCGGCTCGCCTCGGGCAAGCAGTGCGGCTACAGCCTCATGCAGATCAATTTTAGGTAGATTCATTGATAGATACTTTTCATGTAAGTATCTATTAATATTGAATAAAACGCAAATCTTGAATAGATAAATTCAAAGATACTTAACGCATTTTTAGGTCGGCACCAACACGCCTTTAGCCTGTTTGTCAGCGTGATAACTGCTGCGCACCATCGCACCCACCGCCGCATGGGTAAAGTGGCGCGGGTTGTAGAGCTTGGACTGGGTTGGCTACCCAAACCTATGCAGATTTTGACGTGCAAGTATGTGCTGTACTGGATAAAAAATCTCTCAGTGCCAAAAACCATGCGTTCGCTATCGAGCATGTGGTGGCGCTACTTTTGCGGGGCTGTGGGATGTAGATTTTTTGCATTTTTAAAGCGTATAAACTTGCCCTGTATGACTTCCTTACCACTCTCAGTACATCCTGCACAAAGCAGCTTGCCTCGCCGCACCCTGCTCGGCGCCTTGGCCGCCAGCGCCCTGCTGCCCTTGTGTGCAGCATCCCAAACCAATACGGGCCCTAGTGCGGGCACACCCAAACTCAGGCTGATTGGCCACACCACACTGGCCCACAAACTCCAGTTTCAAGGCACCACCGTGGGCGGCTTAAGCGGGCTGGACTACGACAAGGAGCGCGGCGTGTACTACGCCCTGTGCGATGACCGGTCTGACTACAGCCCAGCACGTTTTTACTCCCTCAAACTGCCGCTCACGCCCCAGGGCCTGGGTGCCCCTGAGCTGCTGCGCAGTACCGTGCTGCTTGCCCCTAACGGCAAACCTTACCCCAACCGGCGTACCGCCAGTGCTGACAGCCCTGATGTGCCTGACCCCGAGAGTATTCGCCTGCGCAGCGCCACCAACACCCTGTACTGGGCCAGTGAAGGCGACGCTAAGCGTAGCATGCCCGCTTTTGTACGCGAAATGCGCATGGATGGCAGCTACAGCAGCCAACTGCCGCTGCCTGCGATGCTGGCTTTTAATGCCAGCGGCAGCACGGGCCTGCGCGACAACAAAGCCTTCGAAGGCCTGAGCTTTAGCCCCAGCGGCGACACCTTGTGGCTGGCCACCGAGGCCGCGCTGCTCCAGGACGGCCCTGCGCCTGGTGTGGGCGTGGCTGGTGGGCCGATTCGCCTGACGCAGTTTGCCGTGCACAGCGGCCAGCCGTTTCGCCAAATTGCCTACCTGCCAGACGCTGTGCCTGCAGCGCCTGTGGTGGCTGGTGTACGACCGCCTGCTGCACTCACCCCCAGCGCGCTGAGTGACAACGGCATCAGCGAGATTTGGATGGCCTCAGAAACGGGCATGCTGGTATTAGAGCGCGCCTGGGCCTACGGCGTAGGCAACTCGGTACGACTGTACTGGCTGGATACCGAAGACGCTGACGATGTGATGGAGTTGCCTTCACTGGCGGGCGCAAGCTTCAAACCTGCCGCAAAAACACTGCTGCTAGACTTTCAAATGCTAGGCTTGCCGCACCTGGACAGCCTAGAGGGCATGACGCGCGGGCCCACCTTGCCCAACGGCAACCCCACACTGGTATTTGTCAGCGACGATAATTTCAACAGCAGCCAAGTGACGCAGTTTATTGCGCTGGAATGGCTGCTTTAAACAGGGACACCGCCATGAGCGACCACACACAAGCCCCCCCAACCGACAGTGCAACCAGTGCTGCAGTGGCCAACACCATAGCTTTCATCGGCGGGGGCAACATGGCCAGCGCCATCATAGGCGGGCTGATTCGCCAAGGCATGCGGCCCATCGACATCATGGTGGTAGAGCCGCTGGAGGCACAGCAAGCCAAGCTCAGGCAGGACTTTGGCATAGAGGCTTTTAACGCACCCAACGCCATGCTCAAGCAGGCCGGCATGGTGGTGTGGGCCATCAAGCCGCAAACCTTCAAAGTGGCGGCCAACCAAGCCCGCGCGCACACCGCCCAAGCGCTGCACTTTAGCGTAGCTGCGGGCATCCGCAGCGACACCATAGCCCAATGGCTGGGCACCGAGCGCGTGGTGCGCAGCATGCCCAACACGCCTGCGCTGATAGGCAAAGGCATGACTGCGCTGTACCCGCGCCCTGCAGTGACTGCGCAAGACCGCAGCGCTGTAGAGCGCGTGATAGGCACCACGGGCGAGTATCTGTGGCTAAGCGATGAGGGGCAGATTGACGCGGTAACTGCACTGTCGGGCTCTGGCCCAGCCTATGTGTTTTACTTCATCGAAACCATGGTGCAAGCTGGCGTTGACATGGGCCTGCCCCCTGCACAAGCAGCGCAGCTGGCCTATGCTACTTTTTGTGGGGCTTCTGCGCTGGCCCGCAGCTCAGACGAGCCGCCCAAACTGCTGCGCGAGCGGGTGACATCCAAAGGCGGCACCACCTATGCGGCCATCACGTCGATGGAGCAAGACAATGTGGCCACCCTGTTTGCGCGTGCCATGCACGCAGCGCGCAGACGGGCTAAAGAGCTGGGCGATGAGTTTGGTGGCTGAGTCCACTGACCTTAAGCTGGCCCTAACGTAGGCCCTAAACGTCGGCCCTCACCTTCAGCCCTCAATCTGGCTCCTTCTGTGCGCTAGGTGGGCATCAGCCGGTCGATTTCTTGCTGCATGGCCTGTGTCAGTTGGGAGTACAGCCGCAGTTTCTCTGCGGTCTCGCGCAGCCGCTCTGCTATCCGCAGGCTAACCGCCATCATCAGCTTGCCACCGATTTGCGGCTCCTCGTTCATCAGCTCTTCCAGTGCTTTGCGGGTCAGCACAGCGCCGCGTACCGCAGTGGTGGCAGTGCAGGTGGCTGAACGTGGTTCGCCGTCGACCAAACCCATCTCACCAATCAGGCTGCCCACACCCAGCACATTGATCGTCACCGGTGATGTCCGGCTGACCACGATGTTTTCTACCGTTACTTCGCCATCCAGCAGCAGCAGCATGTAGCCTGTGTCACGCACATCGCCCTGCTGCATAAAAATCGTACCCATCGGTATCTTGCGCGGCTGCATGTAACTCACCACCACTTTGCCCTCTTCAGGGCTTAGCTGCATGAGTGCGGTGGGCGCTGTGAGCAGCGTAGCGGCCAGCTCGGCGCTGTTAGACCCTTCTAGCGCGCGCATGCGTTTGCTGTTACCAAGCGTGCTGCTGCCGATCATGCTCTCAGGGCTGTCGGGGGATTTTCCAAACAATTTTTTTAACATGGCGGGGCTTTAAAAAACTAAACCGTAGTGTGCCTTAAAATAAGCCTACTTCAAGGAGCGTTGCAGCAACTGCCTTGGTTGGGTCTGCAATCGCAGGCACCGCCCATGCGCATGGTTGTCAGGCTTGAAGGTGAAAATGCAACTACGCTTACCCGTTAGTAATACTAATTTCTACACAGGTGAGTTATGACTTCCTTCTCGACTTCGGTCTCTTTACCGGCCACTACCGCAGAACGCGATACCGCTTCCAGTGCCCAGGCGATGCCGCCCATGAAGCTGTCGGGCCTGGAGCCTGTGGCCATTGGCCAAGGCACGTTGTTCGTCAATATCGGCGAGCGCACCAACGTCACTGGCTCCAAAGCCTTCGCCCGGATGATTTTGAATGGCGAATACGAAGCCGCCTTGGCGGTGGCCCGCCAGCAAGTAGAAAACGGCGCGCAGGTGATCGACATCAACATGGACGAGGCCATGCTCGACAGCAAGGCCGCCATGGTGCGGTTTTTAAACTTGATTGCGTCCGAGCCCGACATCTCCCGTGTGCCCATCATGATCGACAGCTCCAAGTGGGATGTGATCGAGGCGGGCCTGCGCTGCGTGCAGGGTAAATCGATTGTGAACTCGATCAGCATGAAAGAAGGCGTAGCACCTTTTAAGCACCAAGCCAAGCTCTTGCGCCGCTACGGCGCCGCCGCCGTGGTGATGGCTTTTGATGAAAAAGGCCAGGCCGATACGTATGAACGCAAAACCGAGATTTGCGCCCGCGCCTACAAGGTGCTGGTAGACGAAGTGGGCTTTCCCCCAGAAGACATTATTTTCGACCCCAATATTTTCGCTATCGCCACCGGCATTGAAGAGCACAACAATTACGCAGTGGACTTTATCAACGCCACCCGCTGGATCAAAGAGAACCTGCCGGGTGCCAAGGTGAGCGGCGGTGTGAGCAACGTGAGCTTTAGCTTTCGCGGCAACGACCCCGTGCGTGAAGCCATCCACACGGTGTTTTTGTACCATGCCATTCAAGCCGGTATGGACATGGGCATCGTTAACGCCGGCATGATGGGTGTCTATTCAGAACTGGAACCAACCCTTCGAGAGCGTGTGGAAGATGTTGTTTTAAACCGCCGCGCCGACGCGGGCGAGCGTCTGGTAGAAGTGGCCGAAAACGCCAAGGGTGCCGCCAAAGACGACAGCAAAAAGAACGAGTGGCGCGCCCTGTCTGTCAATGAGCGCTTGTCCCATGCGCTGGTGCGCGGCATCACCGACTTTATTGTCGAGGACACCGAAGAGGTCTACCAAACCATCCTGGCCAAGGGCGGCCGCCCGCTGCATGTGATCGAAGGGCCGCTGATGGACGGCATGAACATCGTGGGCGATTTGTTTGGCCAAGGCAAAATGTTTTTGCCCCAGGTGGTGAAAAGTGCCCGCGTGATGAAGCAGGCCGTGGCGCATTTGATTCCCTACATTGAAGAAGAAAAAAAGCAGCAAGCTGCTGCCGGCATGGACGTGAAAGCCAAAGGCAAAATCGTGATTGCTACGGTGAAAGGCGATGTGCACGATATCGGCAAAAACATTGTCACCGTGGTGTTGCAGTGCAATAATTTTGAAGTGGTGAACATGGGCGTGATGGTGCCCTGCCACGAGATTTTGGCGCGCGCCAAGATTGAGGGCGCAGACATCATTGGCCTGAGCGGTTTGATCACGCCCAGCCTGGAAGAAATGCAGTACGTGGCGGCTGAGATGCAAAAAGACCCGCATTTCCGTATGGCTAAAATCCCGCTGCTGATTGGTGGTGCTACCACCAGCCGGGTGCACACTGCGGTCAAAATTGCCCCGCACTACGACGGCCCCGTGGTGTATGTGCCCGATGCCTCGCGCAGTGTGAGCGTGGCACAAAGCCTGCTGTCCGACTCGGCCACCAAATACATTGATGAGATCAATGCCGACTATGTGAAAGTGCGCCACCAGCACGCCAATAAAAAGCAAACGCCCATGTGGGCGCTGGACAAAGCGCGCGCCAACAAGTGGCTACCTACACCCAAGCATGCAGAACTGGCCCAGGCCATGACCACCGCCACGGCCCAAGAGCGCGCCGCCCTGGCCTGGGCCGACACCACACCGCCCGTGCCCAAGTTCATCGGACGGCGCGTGTTTAAAAACTTTGACCTGTCCGAGCTGGCCAAATTCATCGACTGGGGCCCGTTTTTCCAAACCTGGGATTTGGCCGGCCCCTTCCCGGCCATTTTGAAAGACGAGGTCGTGGGCACCGAGGCCGTGCGCGTGTACGCTGATGGCCAGCGCATGCTCAAGCGCTTGGTTGAGGGCCGTTGGCTCACCGCCAACGCCGTGCTGGGCTTTTACCCCGCCAATACGGTGAACGACGACGACATCGAAATCTATACCGACGAAACCCGCAGCGACGTGGCCTTGACCTGGTACGGCATGCGCCAACAGACTGAAAAGCAAGCCGTAGACGGCATCATGCGCCCCAGCCGCTGCTTGGCCGACTTTATTGCCCCCAAGGTAGACACTCCTAAATTAGGAGCTGCTTATGCAGCATTTCCTTGGGCGGTAGGCCCAAATGGCTTACAAAAGCAAGACTATATTGGCATGTTTGCCGTCACTGCTGGCATTGGCGTGGACAAGAAAGAAAAGTACTTTACCGACGACCTGGACGACTACAGTGCCATCATGCTCAAAGCCCTGGCCGACCGCTTGGCCGAAGCCTTTGCCGAGGCCCTGCACGCCCGCGCGCGGCGTGACCTGTGGGGCTACGCCTCCCACGAGAGCCTGAGCAACGAAGACATGATTGCCGAAAAATACCAAGGCATTCGCCCCGCGCCCGGCTACCCTGCCTGCCCCGACCACAGCGTGAAAGCTGCCATGTTTGAGCTGCTCAAGTGTGAGGAGATCGGCATGGGCATCACCGAGAGCATGGCCATGACCCCCGCAGCCAGCGTGAGTGGCTTTTACTTTAGCCACCCAGAGGCCTCCTACTTTAACGTGGGCAAAATCAGCGGCGACCAACTGCAAGATATGGCAGCACGGCGCGGCGAAACCGAGGCCCACATGGCGCGGCTGCTGGCACCTAATTTGTCATAATCTGCAAGCATGACCACCACTGAAATTTACCTGGTCGCCATGGCGATCATCTTTACCCTGCCGTACCTGGTATGGCGCTTGGGCAAGACCGACTACTACGCCCCGCTGGTGGTAGTGCAGATCATCACGGGTGTGCT
The DNA here is from genome assembly GCA_043721235.1 of Polaromonas sp. Lineage (GTDB taxonomy): Bacteria > Pseudomonadota > Gammaproteobacteria > Burkholderiales > Burkholderiaceae_C > JAAFIP01. The sequence continues at coordinate 19,072 of JAYSRE010000041.1, forward strand.
GCTGGGCCCGGGCATTGTGGGCAAAATTTACCCCGATTACTACGCATTTGTTTTCAACCCCTCCGTAATCACCGCGCTGAACGGCGTAGCTTGGTGGGGGGTGATGATTTTTGTGTGGATTGCAGGCATTGAGCTGGACCTGAGAAAGGCCTGGGAGCACCGGGTTGAAAGCGGCATCACGGCGGGCTTGGCGCTGGGTGTGCCACTGGTTTTGGGCAGCGTAGTGGCCATCGGCATGCTGGGCTTTGCAGGCTGGGTGGGGCCTAAGGCCACACCATGGCAGTTTGTGCTGGGCGTGGGCATGGCCTGCGCCGTCACGGCGCTGCCAATTTTGATTTTGCTGATGGAAAAGCTGGCCATCTTGCGCCAACCCATCGGCCAGCGCATTTTGCGTTACGCCAGCATCGACGACATTGCCATTTGGGGCGTGCTGGCACTGATACTGATGGACTGGGAGCGGGTGGGCAAGCAGGTGGCGTTTTTGCTGGCTTTTGCCGTGTGCAGCTATGTGCTGCGCAAGCTGATGCGCTGGTTGCCTGAAAAAGACCGTTGGTACGCAGGTTTGATCTGGCTCATCGTGTGCAGCCTGGGCGCCGACTGGTGCGGCCTGCACTTTATGGTGGGTGCCTTCATTGCGGGCGCGGTGCTGGACAGCGAGTGGTTTAACCAAGACCAGATGGACATGCTGCGCCATAACGTGCTCTTGGTGCTGATGCCGGTGTTCTTTTTAAGCACCGGTTTGCGCACCAATTGGACGCTGGGTGGCAGGCTGTGTTCATCGTGGCGGGGTTGCTGTTAGCCGCTTCCGTACTGGGCAAGCTGGCAGGCGTGCACCTGGCCGGCAAAATTCTCAAATGGGCACCGGGCGAAAGCGCTATCATTGGCTGGCTGCTGCAAACCAAGGCTTTGATCATGATCATTTTTGCCAACATTCTGCTGGACAAAGCCATCATCAGCAGCGAGACCTTTACCGCCTTGCTGTTGATGGCGATTGCTAGCACCATGCTGACGGTGCCCGTGGTGGCGCCCAAGCTGCAGCGGATGAAAGAGCTGGTTTTTCGCGCGAAATGAACTAGCCTCCAGCGGCTTTAGTTTTTTTAAAACGCCCCGCCAGCGCCCGAGCTTGCGTTGCCAGCAAGTTCACGTCTATCCCCACAGCCACAAAGAGCGCGCCCAAGTCTAGGTAGCGCTGCGCTAGCGTGGCATCCGATGTCAAAATTCCTGCCGCTTTGCCTGCTGCGCGCACCTTGGCTATGCCATCTTCAATTACTTTTTGCACATCGGGGTGCGCCGTGTTGCCCAAATGGCCCAAGGAGGCCGACAGGTCAGAGGGGCCAAAAAATACGCCATCCACCCCTTCTGTGTTGGCAATGGCATCTAGGTTGCTCATAGCAGTGGCCGTCTCGGCCTGCACCAGCAGGCACACCTCGTTGTTGGCCTGCTGCAGGTAGCTTGGGTTGGCACCCCAGCGCGATGCACGGGCGCTGCCTGCGCCCACACCGCGAATGCCGTGGGGTGGGTAGCGCATGGCGCGCACCATCTCTGCAGTTTGGGCAGCGGTGTCCACCATCGGCACCAAGATAGTTTGTGCGCCCAGGTCTAGGTACTGCTTGATCAGCGCTGCGTCGCCCACCGGCACGCGGGTAACGGCATGGCTGGGGTAGGGCGCTGCAGCTTGTAGCGATGCCAGCGTAGACCGCACATCGTTGGGCGCATGTTCGCTGTCAATCAGCAGCCAGTCAAAGCCGCAGCTGGCGCATATTTCGGTGGCATACGGGTTGGCCAACATCAGCCACAGGCCAATTTGCGGCTGGTTATTTTGCAAGGCGTGTTTGAAGTGGTTCATAGCGTAGCACTGGTAAAAATACGAATTTTAGCCCTTTGGCCCAAGAAAATGCTCAATGAGCAGCTATTAAATTTATAGTGTGTGCATCCCTAGCGTCTTGCCGCATTGCCACAAAGCACAGGTCTGCTGCCGTGTGGCATCATCACCACCATGACCGCATGGAATGAACGCACCGAGCGCAATGAGCGCCATTTATTTGTCTCGCGCAGGCTGGACATGGCGCCGCCCATCACAGCGGTGGCCTTAATTTTTACGGGCACCTGGCTGTGCGCCTGGGCGGCCAGTGCGGCGCTGCTGGCGGGTGGTGTGCGTACCTTGCCGATGCGTTACGCGCTGGCCTTTGCCGTGGCGTATGCCTGTTTTTTTGGCCTGGTGCGCGTGTGGTGTGACTATGCCAAACGCGAACCCTTGCAGGCCAAGTCGGGCAGCGGCTGGGACGTGCCGGGTATCGATGCTGGAGAGGGCTGTTTGTGGGTACTGGCGATTGCGGCTTTGGCCTTTGTGCTCAGTGGTTTGTTTTGGCTGGTGGGCGGCTACGCATTGCTGCTGGAAGTGGCGTTTGAGGTGGCCTTTGCGGGCACGGTGGTGCGCGGCATCGGCAAGCAGTCGATGCTAGGCCACTGGGCGCAAGCGCTGTTGCGCAGAACCTGGTGGATTGCGTTGCTGGTGGTGGTGCTGTTAGTGGGGTTTGCTAGCGCGATGCAACGCGCCGCGCCGCAGGCCCATACCCTGGCGCAGGCTTATAAAAGCATCCAAGCGCGTCAACGTTAAGGCTGCTGTGCGGTGACAGATAAAATACTGTACGTAAATGCAGTATTATCATGCTATGGCCAAAGAAAAAACAGTCTACACCTGCTCTGAATGTGGCGGTACCAGCCCCAAATGGCTGGGCAAATGCACCCACTGCAATGCGTGGAACACGCTAATTGAATCGGTGGCGGACAACGCTGCGCCTACCAAAAACCGCTTTGCGTCGCTTACCGCAGCCGCGCCGGTGCAGGCCCTGTGCGACATTGAGGCAACTGATTTTGACCGCACCCCTACCGGGCAAGACGAACTAGACCGCGTGCTGGGCGGCGGCATAGTCGAGGGCGGCGTGGTGCTCATTGGCGGCGACCCCGGCATTGGCAAGTCCACCTTGCTGTTGCAGGCGCTGGACACTTTGCAACGCGGCGGCATGCAGGCGCTGTATGTGACGGGCGAAGAAAGCGGCGCGCAGGTGGCGCTGCGTTCACGCAGGCTGGGTATTGTGGGCAGCCAAGTCAAAGTCATGGCCGAGACGCAGCTAGAAAAAATCCTCGCCACACTAGAGGCGCAGTCGCCCAGCATTGCGGTGATTGACTCGATCCAAACCGTTTACTCCGACCAGCTCACCAGCGCACCTGGCTCGGTAGCGCAGGTGCGCGAATGCGCCGCGCACCTTACACGCTATGCAAAAAACAGTGGCACGGCCATTGTGCTGGTGGGCCACGTGACCAAAGAAGGCACTCTGGCCGGGCCGCGTGTGCTAGAGCACATGGTAGACACCGTGCTGTATTTTGAGGGCGATACGCATTCCAGCTTTCGCCTGGTGCGGGCGATCAAAAACCGCTTTGGTGCGGTCAACGAGATTGGCGTGTTTGCCATGACCGAAAAGGGTTTAAAGGGCGTAAGCAACCCCAGCGCCATCTTTTTAAGCCAACATTCTGAGCCCGTGCCCGGCAGCTGCGTGATGGTCACCCTGGAAGGCACGCGCCCCATGCTGGTGGAAATTCAGGCCCTGGTCGACAGCGGCGGGCCTTCGCCCAGGCGCCTGTCGGTGGGCCTGGACAAAGACCGCCTGGCCATGCTCTTAGCCGTGCTGCACCGCCACGCGGGCGTGGCCTGCATGGACCAAGACGTGTTTGTCAACGCCGTGGGTGGCGTGCGCATTACCGAACCCGCAGCCGACCTGGCCGTGATGCTGGCCATTACCAGCAGCCTGCGCGGCAAGCCCTTGCCCAAGGGCTTTATTGCCTTTGGCGAAGTGGGCCTGGCTGGCGAAGTGCGGCCCGCACCGCGCGGCCAAGAGCGCCTGAAAGAAGCCGCTAAACTGGGCTTTAGCGTTGCCATCGTGCCCAAAGCCAACGCACCCAAAAAGTCGCAAAGCAAAGAGTTTGAAGGCCTGACCATCCACGCGGTAGAGCGGGTGGAAGAGGCGATGAATTTGGTGCGGTCGTTGCAATAGATGGCAACGCGGTTGCGGTAGGAGTACACTAGCCTGCTACAAATTACTATTAAATATATAGCTACTTATCCAGCGCTTCCTTGGGCGACAGGACTAAAACGCTTTTAGACCCTCGTTACTATGTTTGCCACAGTGTTGTTTCAGTGTAGTAGTGCTCAAAGGCTTGTTTTTAGCGTGGTCTCGTAGGCACGGTGGGGTGTTTGCCGACCGCCCTCATACTGGGCATACCAGAAATCGGTCGGTCGGCAAACACCCAACCGTGTACGACCAATGTAGCGCGCTACCGGTAGTCTCCGGATCCACTACGTGTTCAATACAGGTCGCGCACCACCATGGTCGCAAGGCGAGATAACGGTTGCAAACCGACCGATTTCTGGTACCCCAGTATGAGGGCGGTTTGCAACCGTTATCTCGCCCGAAACCAACCCAGCCAGCGCATCTGGTTATGCGGTAAACCAACTCTAAGTAATACACGCAGAGCTGCTACGACCCTAGCCTGCGACAATCAGCCCATGAAATTTCAAACCCCTTTTCTCTGGGCTGTGGGTGCGTTGCTGATGGTGCTGGCTTTCCAGCGCATGGGCTGGGCGGGCGTGGCCTTGGTGGGTGGCGGCATGGTGTTTTGGGCGTTGCTGCACTTTACCCGCATGATGACCGTGCTCAAACGCGCTGCCAACGCACCCGTGGGCCACGTGGCCAGCGCCGTCATGCTTAACGCCAAACTTAAAACCGGCGTAACCCTGCTGCACGTAACCGCCATGACCAAAAGCCTGGGGGCGCTGCAAAGCGCCAAAGACATACAACCCGAGGTTTACCGCTGGCAAGACACCGCCGGCTCGCACGTGACCTGCACCTTTGCGGGCGGCAAGCTTACCTGCTATGTGCTGTGGCGGCCCCCGGTAGATGGTGCGGCGGCTATTTAAGGGTGCTCAGCGAAAGGCTTTTTTCTCACGCAACAATTGCGCCGCCGAGCAAGAGCCGTTGGCAGCTACAACTTTGTCCAGCTCAGCTTCCGATAGATAGCCGCTGGCCACGCGGCTGGCAATCTGGTCGCCCGCGCTGGAGCGCAAAAACCGCAAGGTCTCGGTGTACTGTGCCAACTCTTTCTTGCACTGCGGCGTATTGGCATCCAGCTGGGCCAGCTTAACTGTGCCGGTGTTTTGGGCAGTAGCCGCCGAATGCACACTCCAGGCTATCGCGGTGGTTAGTAAAATTTTAGCAATCGGGTAGTGGCGCATGGTGACTCCTTGAGGGTGGGTAAAGCACGATCTCCTCGGGCTTATTTATAAATATGCAGTGATACTGCCTGCTGCATATGACAGCGTGGTGAAGTGCTGTTGTCCCAGTAAAATAAAGGGACTTCACCCACCTGTCATCTTTAAGGAGCCTGCATGGCAACCCCCGCACCCACATCAATGTCTGACCGCGACGGAAAAATCTGGATGGACGGCCAGATGGTCGACTGGCGCGATGCCAAAATTCACGTGCTAACCCACACCTTGCATTACGGCTGTGGTGCCTTTGAAGGCGTGCGCGCCTACCATTTGGCGGATGGCAGCACCGGTATTTTCCGCCTGCAAGAGCACACCGAGCGTTTGTTTAACAGCGCCAAAATCTTGCGCATGAAAATTCCGTTCACCCAAGAAGAAGTCATGCAAGCCCAGCTTGATGTCGTGCGCACAAACAAGCTGCCCAGCTGCTACATCCGTCCGCTGACCTGGATTGGCGATAAAAAACTGGGTGTATCGCCCAAAGGCAATGACATCCATTTGATGGTGGCTGCCTGGCCCTGGGGCGCGTACTTGGGTGATGAAGGCCTTAAGCGCGGCATCCGCGTAAAGACGTCCAGCTTTACCCGCCACCATGTCAACATTACCATGATCCACGCCAAGGCAGTAAGCAATTACACCAATTCAATTTTGGCCAATATGGAAGCGACCGACGAAGGCTACGACGAAGCCTTGCTGCTAGACCCACAAGGCTTTGTATCTGAGGGCGCAGGCGAGAACGTGTTTGTGGTGCGCAAAAGCGTGGTCTACACGCCTGATTCGAGCGCGGGTGCCTTAAACGGCATTACCCGCAATACGATTTTTGCCATTTGCAAGGATTTAGGCATTGAGCTCAAAGAAAAAGCCATCACCCGCGACGAAATTTACATCGCCGATGAAGCTTTCTTCAGTGGCACCGCCGCCGAAGTAACACCCATCCGCGAGCTTGACCGCATTGAGATTGGCAGTGGCACACGCGGGCCCATCACCGAGAAAATTCAAACCGCGTTTTTTGACATCGTGAACGGCCGCAATCCTAAGTACGCTAGCTGGTTGAGTACGGTCTGATTGCGGCACAGGCCAACGAACAGCACAAAGCGCCTCGTTGCTTTGTCCTCAACTAAGTAAGGTTTGATTGCGGGACAGGCCGACGAACAGCGTAAAGCGCCTCGTTGCTCTGTCCTCAACTGATTAAAGGAATCCATGAAAACCATCGAACTCAAAGCCACCGACCTGAACCCCCAGGGCGGGGTCTTCTGCCCCAACAAGCTGGCCGGCATGCAGCTGTGGAACTCCCACCCCAAGGTGTTCTTAGACTTGGTACATAACGCCCAAGTCAAGTGCCCTTACTGCGGCACCACCTACGCACTTAAAGCTGGCGAGCACGTGGTTGGCCACCACTAGCGCGAGCCTGGTCATCGCGCCGCAGTGGATTGGCGACGCGGTAATGACCGAGCCGCTCTTGCGCCGCCTGCATGCGCAAGGCCAGCGCATTACCGTGGGTGCGCTACCCTGGGTGGCACCGGTGTACCGCTGCATGCCCCAGGTAGCCCAGGTGATAGAGCTGCCGTTTGCCCACGGTGGCCTGCAGCTTAGAGCGCGGCGCAGCTTGGCCAAACAGATGGAGGGCCAGTTTGACACCGCCTATGTGCTGCCCAATTCACTCAAAAGCGCCCTGCTGCCCTTGCTGGCGGGCGTACCTAAACGGGTGGGTTATTTGGGCGAGGCGCGTGTGGGCCTGCTCACCCACCGGATTAAAAACCCACCCAAAGACAAGCGCCCGCCAATGGTGGCTTTTTACTCTGCCCTTAGTGGTGATACCAACGTGCAGCAAGACCGCCCCCAGCTGCAATTAAGCCCCACTGAGGTAGAGGCCACGCTGCACGCGCTGTTCCTGCAGCGCGGCCAATATGCTGTTTTTGTGCCTGGTGCCGAGTACGGCCCTGCCAAGCGCTGGCCTGCTGCGCACTTTGCTGCATTAGCACAGCAGTTAGAGGTGCCTGTGCTGCTATTGGGCTCGGGTAAAGACGCTGCACTGTGCGATTCCATTGTGGCCCTGGCTCCCAGGCAGTGCACTAATTTAGCAGGAAAAACCACGCTCGCCCAAGCAATTGCTGCACATTCAGCTAGCAAATTTATAGTAACTAATGACTCCGGTCTCATGCACGTAGCCGCTGCGCTGGACGTGCCGCAGGTGGCCGTGTTTGGCTCTAGCAGTCCGCTGCACACCCCCCCGCTGAGCCCGCGCGCCCAAGTGCTGTGGCTTAAAAATGACCCCGCCTACCAGCCCGCACTGGACTGCGCACCGTGTTTTGAGCGCAGCTGCCCGCTGGGCCATACCCGTTGTTTAAACGACATCACGCCCGCCCAGGTGCTGGCCGCCATCGCGCGGCTGTAGCGGCCAGTGGGGCAGGTGCATTAGCGTGTTTTAGGTGCGGTTGACCGGCGCGTTTGGCGCGGCTGGCGCCACGATATGATGGGCAGTATGACCGATAAAAACACCACAACCACCGCCCAAGCCGTCCCAGCGCCCACCTCCGGGCTGCCTCAACACCCTAGCCAGGCCCTGGGCTGGAAAGACACCTTCAAGGTCTACACCGAGGGCTCCACGCTGCGCATGCTGTCGCTGGGATTTTCTGCGGGGCTGCCCTTGCTGCTGGTGCTGGGCACGCTGAGCTTTTGGCTGCGCGAAGCCGGTATTAACCGCTCCACCATTGGCTACCTCAGCTGGATAGGCCTGGCCTACGGATTTAAGTGGTGCTGGGCACCGCTGGTAGACCGCATGCCCATCCCCGTGCTGACCAGGCTGCTCGGGCGCAGGCGCAGCTGGTTGCTGTTGTCGCAGTTGGTCATCATGGCGGCTTTGGCGGGCATGGCGTTAAACGACCCTAAAGTGACCCTCATGCCGGTGGTATGGTGCGCGTTGGCAGTGGCCTTTGCCTCGGCCACGCAAGACATTGCGCTGGACGCTTACCGCATTGAAAGCGCCGATATGCAGCGCCAGCCTGCACTGGCTGCAGCCTACCAAACCGGCTACCGTATCGCCATGATCTGGGCTGGCGCAGGGGTGCTTAAAATCGCCGCGCGCGCCGAGGTATCTGACGCTGCCAGCTACCAGCACGCTGCCTGGCAAGTGGCCTATTTGGTGATGGCGGCATCCATGCTGGTGGGCGTTGTAACGGTGCTGCTCACACCTGAGCCTGCAGGCCGGCTGATGGCCGCGCCTAAAAACGCCGCGCAGTGGTTACAAACCGCGCTGATTGAGCCTTTTACCGATTTTTTTGGCCGCTACAAGCTGCAAGCGGTGATGATTTTGGCGCTGATCGCTATTTACCGCATCAGCGACGTGGTGATGGGCATCATGGCCAACCCGTTTTATGTAGACATGGGCTACACCAAAGACGAGGTGGCCAATATCAGCAAGGTGTACGGCGTAGTCATGACCCTGCTGGGCGCTTTTATTGGCGGCGTGATGTCGATGCGCCTGGGTGTCATGCGGGTACTGGTGCTGGGCGCTGTGCTGTCGGCTGCCAGCAACCTGCTGTTTGCCTGGCTGGGCACACGGGGGCATGACGTGCAGGCACTGGTATGGGTGATTTCTGCCGACAACTTGTCTGGCGGCATTGCCTCAGCGGCATTCATTGCCTATTTGTCCAGCCTGACCAATATCAATTATTCAGCCACACAGTACGCGTTGTTTACCTCCATCATGCTGCTACTGCCCAAGTTTGTGGCCGGCTTTTCGGGGCAGTTTGTGGATGCCTTTGGCTACCAAAGCTTCTTTATTGGCACGGCCTTGCTGGGCATTCCGTCGGTCTTGTTGGTGCTGCTGGCCATGCGCGCCAGTGCGGCTGGGGCGGCTGGGGCAGCTGGGGCGGCTGGAGCGGCTGGAGCAGCTGGGGCAGCAAAGGTAGATGGGGCATAAGTCCTAGTACAAACCCTTATTTCTAATGCTGAAGTAATGTTTTTTAATTGTTTACTTTGATCGAAAACCAACCAACAAAAACCTTTTCGGTAATTTAGCGACAGCCCACAGCGCGGAGCACTACTTTTTCATGCAACACCCGCGTTTAAACCTAGGCATTATTGGCTTTACACCGCAGCAACAAGCGCTGATTGCGGTGCAGCTGGGCCTGAACAGTGCGCAGCCTGTAAGCCAAGATGCCCATTCGCAGTTTGACGAAACGCGCCATCCGGTGTGGCAAATCACTCACTTTAGCGAGGCCAACGCGCTGTTGCTCAATGCCCAGGCCATGGCCTCGTGTAACAAATACGAGGTGCGCTTTCATACCGACACGGCCCACAGCGACATCGTAGGTCTGCGCCCCAGCGAGCTGACCTTGCCCTGCGCCGTGGTGGGGCAGTTAGACCCTGCGGTGCTGGCGCAAATGCCTGCTGGCACACCGCATACCGTGCTGAGCGACCCGCGCAGCATGACCCGCACGCTGCAGTATTTTGAAGCCAGCTTGCGCCCACTGCGCACGCTGTATGCGCTGGCGCTGCAGCTGAGCGAGCGGCAGGGCGAGCTGGACAACAAACACACCTTTCACCTGGAGCACCAGTCGGTACTGCAAGCTATTGTGGACGTACCGCGCCAGCGCGTGATGGTGCGTGAAGGTTTGCGCCCCTTCGATGTTGACGATGCAGCTTGGCTGAGCCGCCCGGCTGGTGCCAACAACCAGCCTGCAGGTTTTATGCTGTGGATGGTAGAAGAGCTCATGTGGATATTGGCCATGCACGGCAGCGCGCTGCCGTTGCCCGAACGCTACTTTGTGCGGCCTGTGCACCTGCGGCGCATGCCGCGTGTGCGCAGCAGCTTGCTGGTGCCGCGGCATGCGGTCCTGCTTAAGCTGCTGAGCCAGCAGGCTTGGCTTTGGCTTGACTTGGCTGCGGCCCTGGGTGCCCAAACCGAGGTACAAAAAAAGCAGCTTCAGCGCGATATGTATGCGCTGTACATTTGCCGCGCCATTACCACCAATGCGCGCAGCAGCCCGCTTGCACATACCCAAGAGGGCAACTCAAACTCAGCTGGCAGCGACGCGCACCATTTACCCACCATGGCGGCTGACCTGAGCTAAGCCAGCGCAGAAAAGCTGGCCGCCTGCGCACGCGGCCAGTACATTTTGAAAACGTTATGCTGGCCCTCTAGCGTGTCGGCCAGCAGCGCACCGGGGGCCACTTGCGGCACCAAATTGGCCAGCAAGCGCACTTGGTTGTCGTCCAGCCTGCGCACAATGTGGTGCGCCGTGATGGCGCTGGGGTGCTCTAGCCCAGCAGCTTGCACCATCTCTTGCAGGGCGTGCAGGGTTTGCTGGTGGAAGTTGTACACCCTGTCGGCCTTGCTGGGCACGTGCAGGGCTTTTTGGCGGTGCACGTCTTGGGTAGTTACCCCTGTGGGGCAGTTGCCTGTGTGGCAGCTTTGCGCTTGAATACACCCCAGCGCAAACATAAAGCCGCGCGCCGAGTTGCACCAGTCTGCGCCCAGGGCCATCATGCGGGTAATGTCAAACGCACTCACCACTTTGCCCGCGCAGCCTAAGCGCACGCGGCTGCGAAGGTTCACACCGGTCAGGGTGTTGTGCACCAACAGCAAGCCTTCTTGCAGCGGCGCACCCACGTGGTCGGTAAACTCTAAAGGGGCTGCCCCAGTGCCGCCTTCGGCCCCGTCCACCACAATAAAGTCGGGCGTAATGCCAGTGGCCAGCATGGCTTTGACAATGGCAAACCATTCCCACGGGTGGCCAATGCACAGCTTAAAACCTGTGGGTTTGCCACCCGACAGCGCGCGCAGGTGCGCCACAAAGTGCATCATTTCCAAGGGCGTGCTAAAGGTGCTGTGCGCAGCGGGTGAGACGCAGTCAACTCCGGCAGGCACGCCGCGCGCAGCGGCAATCTCGGCGGTTACTTTGGGCCCCGGCAGCACGCCGCCGTGGCCCGGCTTGGCGCCTTGGCTGAGTTTGAGCTCAATCATTTTGACCTGCGGGTCGCGCGCATTGGCAGTGAACTTGTCGGCGTTAAAGCTGCCGTCGTCATTGCGGCAGCCAAAGTAGCCCGAGCCAATCTCCCACACCAGGTCGCCGCCATGCACGCGGTGGTGCGCACTGATGGAGCCTTCGCCGGTGTCGTGGGCAAAGTTGCCCCGTTTAGCCCCCTGGTTCAGCGCCAAAATGGCGTTGGCGCTGAGCGAACCAAAGCTCATGGCCGAGATGTTAAACACGCTCATGGCGTAGGGCTGGGAACAGCCACTGGCAGCATGGCCCACTGTGATGCGAAAGTCATGGCTTGCGATACGGGTGGGCGCAATGGAGTGGTTAATCCATTCGTAGCCCTCAGCGCCTACGTCCAGCTGGGTGCCAAACGGCCGTTTGTCAGACTCGCCCTTGGCGCGCTGGTACACCAGAGAACGCTGCGAACGCGAGAACGGCGCGGCTTCGTTGTCACTTTCTAAAAAATACTGGCGCATTTCGGGGCGAATGTACTCCAGCAAAAACCGAAAGTGGCCAATAACAGGGTAGTTGCGCAAAATAGCATGCTTGCTTTGCCGCAGGTCGCGCACGCCCAGCAGGCTCAAGGCTGTAAAAGCGATGAAAAACAGCAGCCCTAGTTGAAAGGCCACTATGCTGAACAAACTCAGCAGGGCACCAAATATACACAGGCCCCACACCGTGTAGCGAACAGGTAAGTAGGCGTTAGCCTTGGCAAGAGTTTCTGCAATCATGGCTGCAATGCTAACTGGTAAAAGTGGCGCTGGCTATCTGGGTTTACGCATGATGCGGGGCGTTGGTGCTAGGCTATGCTGGCTTGGCGGGTGTCGGGCGAGATAACGGTTGCAAACCGCCCTCATACTGGGGTACCAGAAATCGGTCAGTTTGCAACCGTTATCTCGCCTTGCGACCATGGTGGTGCGCGACCTGTATTGAACACATAGTGGATCCGAAGACTACCGGTAGCGCGCTGGTTTGGTCGCACACGGTGGGGTGTTTGCCGATCGACCGATTTCTGGTATGCCCAGTATGAGGGCGGTCGGCAAACACCCCGCCGTGCCTACGAGACCACGCAAGAAATACGCACCCAACTAACCCCTAAAACATCCCCAAAACCTCAAAAATAAGCGTTTTAGCCCTATCGCCCAAGGAAATGCTACGCGAGTAGCTATTATTTAGATAGTGACTTTCTGAAACCGCAAAGTAAACCGAGCCCCCGGTGGTTGCGCACGTGGGCTTGTATCGTCAATGCTCAGGGCCGCTTGGTGCTGCTGCGCAATCTCCGCCACAATGGCCAGGCCCAGCCCTGAGCCGTCTGCATCTGTGCCCAGGCTGCGGTAAAAGGGCTGCACTACCAGCGCGCGCTCAGCCGCTGCAATGCCCGGGCCATTGTCTTCAACTTGCAGCACCAGCACACTGCCAAAGGGGTCTGCCAGCACCCGCGCGGTCACTACGCCAGGCCGCTGGGGGTTGCTGGCGATGTAGTTAATGGCGTTATCTACCAGGTTGCGCACCATTTCTTTGAGCAGCGTAGGGTTGCCCAACAATTGCGCTTGGCTGTGGGCTGGGTCTTCGCCTTCGTAGCCCAGGTCAATGTGTTTTTCCATCGCGCGCGGCAGGCAGTCCTGCACTACGTCGACCGTAATGCGGGCCAGGTCGCACACTTGGCGGGGCACACTTTGGCCGCTGGCCTCAGCGCGGGCCAGGGCCAGCAGCTGGTTGACGGTGTGGGTGGCGCGAATGCTGGAGCGGCTGACCTGTTTGAGCGAGAGTTTCAGGTCGGCTTCGTTGGTGCCCTCGCGCAGGGCCAGCTCAGCCTGCATGCGCAGGCCCGCCAGTGGGGTTTTAAGCTGGTGGGCAGCATCGGCCAAAAAGCGCTTTTGTGCGGCCGCAGCCAGCTTTTGCCTGGACAGCAGGTCGTTGACAGACGACACCAGTGGCACCACCTCAAACGGCACCGTTTTTTCGTCTATGGGGCTTAAGTCGTCGGGTTTGCGGGCGCGAATGCGGTCTTCCAGCTCGCTTAAGGGGCGAATGCCGCGCACCAGCGCCAGCCACACTAAAAACACTGCCAGTGGGAAAATGACAAACTGCGGCAGCATCACGCCTTTGACGATTTCAGTGGCCAGGGTGGAGCGTTTTTCCAGAGTTTCGGCCACCTGCACCAAGACCAAGTTGGCTGGGACGGCGCTCTGGGTGCCAGGGGCAGGCGCTTCGGGCCGGTTGCTGCTGGTGCTGGAAGCGTTGCCAGTCACGTACACATAGGCAATGCGCACGGTCAGGCCGCGCATTTCGTCGTCGCGCAGCTTGATTTTGTCGGGTTCGGCTTTATCGTCTTCTGCGGGCAGGGGCATGTCTTTTTCGCCGCTGATGAATTCGCCGCGCAGGCCCAACACTTGGTAGTAGACCAGATCAGCATCGTCGGCCTGCAAAATTTCGCGGGCAGGGGCAAGCATATTAAGCTGCACGCGGCTGCCTTGCACGCTGACCATTTGGGACAGTGTCTGTACGTTAAATGACAAAGCCCGGTCAAACGGCTTGCTGGAAATACCTTGCGCCACCAGCCAGGTCAGCACCAAGCTGATAGGCCACAGCAGCAGCAGCGGCGTCAGCATCCAGTCCAGAATTTCACCAAACAGGCTGCGCTGCTCGCGCTGAAAGAGCTTCACAAGGCAGACGCAGTGGCAAGCGTGGGGGCCATCAGCTTAGCCAGGGATTTTCTCTAGGCAGTAGCCCAGCCCGCGCACGGTAGCTATGCGGACAGGGCCTTTTTCTATTTTTTTGCGCAGGCGGTGAATGTACACCTCGATGGCGTTGTTGCTCACCTCCTCACCCCATTCACACAGGCGCTCGACCAGTTGGTCTTTGCTGACCAAGCGGCCTGCACGTACCAGCAGCACTTCCAGCAGGCCCAGCTCGCGGGCGGACAAATCGACCATCTTGCCGTCGATGGTGGCCACCCGCCCTGCCTGGTCGTAGTGCAGCGGGCCATGTTTAATCAAGGTGGTGGCACCGCCGGTGCTGCGCCGGGTAAGCGCGCGCACGCGGGCCTCTAGCTCGTGCAGGCTAAACGGCTTGGCCATGTAGTCGTCTGCGCCCAGGTCCAGGCCTTTCACACGCTCGTCCACACTGTCTGCGGCAGTCAGGATCAGCACGGGCAAGGTGGAGCCTCGGCTGCGCAGGCGCTTAAGCACTTCCAGGCCGTGCATTTTGGGCAGGCCTAGGTCTAAGATGAGCAGGTCAATCTCGGTGTGCGTCATTAGCGCGGACTCGGCTTGTGCGCCGTCGGTCACATGGTCTACCGCCGCGCCTGAGCTGCGCAGTGTGCGCAGCAGGCCGTCGGCTAGCACTTGGTCGTCTTCAGCAATCAAAATACGCATGGTGTTTTCCTTCAGGAATGCCCCATTCTAGAGCGATTAACAGCCTATTACCAACGCCCGCCAAGGGCCCAAACCGGGGCGCACAGGGCCGGGCAGCGGTGCTGTGCAGGCATAATGCGTTGACTACTTATAGCTTTTTTGCATGCCCCTCACACCTCTTAACGCGCCTGGCGTTTTTGCACCCCCCAGCGCAGCACCCTTTAGCGCAGCGCCCCCGAGCTTTAGCAGCAGCGACTTTCGCGCCGCACTGGGCATGTTTGCTACCGGGGTTACCATCGTTACCGCGCGCACCCCTGCGGGCACGCTGGTGGGCTTAACAGCCAATTCCTTTAACTCTGTTTCCATGTCGCCGCCGCTGGTGCTGTGGAGCTTAGGAACCAGCGCCACCTCGATGGAGGCGTTTAGCACCGGGTCGCACTACGCCATCCATATTTTGAGCGCAGAGCAAAAAGACCTGGCTGCGCAGTTTGCCTCTAAAACCGCTGACCGCTGGCAGGCCGTGGTGCATACGCTGTCGCCCAGCGGCGTGCCCCTGCTGCCTGGCTGTGTGGCACGCTTTGAATGCTTTAACCGCAGCCGCTACCAAGAAGGCGACCACGTGATTTTTGTCGGTGAAGTAGAGCATTGCACGGCGCAAACCGGAGCTGTGCCACTGCTCTACCATGGCGGCAAGTTTTACACCGAGCACCCTTTATAAGCGGCGAGGCCTACACAGGCCGTGTTGTCGAAACATTTCTCGCGCAGCCCATCCCAGATGTGCTTCACCAGGTTGAGCTCTGAGGCGTAAGGCGGCAAGCACAGCAAGCGTATAGGCCGGTGCAATGAGCTTCTTGCTCGAATGCCCGCCCGCACCATCGAGCTGGAGTCGGAGTTGGATCACAAGAGCTTCGCTGTTTTTTGCCCGTTCGCCCTACTTTACAGCGCCGTGTATGTGGTTCTTGTACATCGGCTCATGATTTATGCCCCTCGCTTGCCTACCCCACACTTGATCACCCTCGTGCAGTTGCACTTGGCTTGGCTCGCTATGGTCAGCTCGCGATGGGACTTGCATCCATAGGGGTGCGCCTATGCTGGGCACACAAAAAAACCACCTTACGGTGGTTTTTTTACCAGCAGCAACGCCCTTATTTCTTTTGACGAAACTTGCGCAGTGCAGCAATTTGCGCCGCCATTACAAACAGCTCTGACTGCGCTTTGGCAACGTCGATTTCGCCTTTGGCGTTGTCTAAGGCTTCTTTGGCAGCGGCCATGGCCGCGCTGGCCTTCTCGTCGTCCAAATCTTTACCACGTACAGCAGTGTCTGTGAGCACAGTCACACAATTAGGCTGCACTTCCAATAGACCTCCGGCAACGAAAACAAACTCTTCGGAACCGTCAGCTTTCTCTATACGTACAGAGCCCGCTTTAATACGGGTGATCAGCGGTGTGTGGCGTGGGTAAATGCCCAGTTCGCCCGCTTCGCCCGGCAAAGCCACGAATTTAGCTTCGCCAGAGAAGATAGATTCTTCAGCGCTTACAACATCAACATGGATAGTGTTCATAGGTACTCCAATTTAAAAGGTGGATCGAAAGTGCATCGTCGGGATGTTTCGCTGGTCGGTGCGCTCAGTAGTGCGAAAAGCACAGTGAGCACACCAACATGGCGAACCGCCCGAATATGCGCTTTACGCCACCTTTTTGGACTTCTCAATAGCTTCGTCGATTGTGCCCACCATGTAGAACGCTTGCTCAGGCATGTGGTCGCACTCACCGTTCACAATCATCTTAAAGCCGCGAATGGTTTCGGCTAAGGTAACGTACTTGCCTGGTGAACCGGTAAACACTTCAGCCACATGGAAGGGCTGGCTCAAGAAGCGCTGAATTTTACGGGCACGGGCCACGCTCAATTTATCGTCCGGTGCGAGCTCATCCATGCCCAAGATGGCAATAATGTCGCGCAACTCTTTGTAGCGCTGCAAAGTACCCTGCACTGCGCGGGCAGTGTTGTAGTGGTCTTCGCCTACGATGTTAGGGTCCAGCTGGCGGCTGGTAGAGTCTAGTGGATCCACCGCTGGGTAAATACCCAAAGATGCGATTTCACGCGACAAAGCAACTGTAGAGTCCAAGTGCGCAAAGGTTGTTGCGGGTGACGGGTCGGTGTAGTCATCCGCAGGCACGTAAACGGCTTGGATGGACGTGATAGAACCCACTTTGGTGGATGTAATACGCTCTTGCAAACGGCCCATTTCTTCCGCCAGTGTAGGCTGGTAGCCCACGGCAGAAGGCATACGGCCCAACAATGCGGACACTTCGGTTCCTGCCAACGTGTAGCGGTAGATATTGTCCACAAAGAACAAAACGTCTTTACCTTCGTCGCGGAACGACTCAGCAATGGTCAAACCAGTCAAAGCCACGCGCAAACGGTTGCCTGGTGGCTCGTTCATCTGGCCGTAAACCATGGCTACTTTAGATTCTTCGAGGTTTTCCAAGTTCACCACGCCAGAGTCGGCCATCTCATGGTAAAAATCGTTACCTTCGCGGGTACGCTCACCTACACCCGCAAACACTGACACGCCGCTGTGCGCTTTTGCAATGTTGTTGATCAGTTCCATCATGTTTACGGTCTTGCCTACGCCAGCGCCGCCAAACAAACCGACTTTGCCGCCTTTGGCAAATGGACAGATCAAATCGATCACTTTGATACCGGTTTCCAACAATTCTTGGGAAGGGCTCAACTCGTCATAGGTTGGCGCTTTGCGGTGGATAGAGGCAATGTGAGCATGGCTCACGGGGCCGCGCTCATCGATAGGAGCGCCGAGCACGTCCATAATGCGGCCCAAAGTGGCTTTACCCACAGGCACGTGGATGGAGTCACCAGTATTGGTCACCACCATGCCGCGGCGCAAGCCGTCGGACGAACCGAGCGCAATAGTACGCACTATGCCGTCCCCAAGTTGCTGCTGCACTTCCAGGGTCAGCGTTGAGCCGTCCATTTTCAGGGCATCGTAAATTTTAGGCATTTGGTCACGCGGAAATTCCACGTCAACCACTGCGCCGATGCACTGAACGATTGTTCCACTAGCTTGGGCCATTATTTGCTCCAATTAAATAATCAATAAATCTTGTTAGATCGCTGCCGCACCGGCAACGATTTCGGACAACTCTTTGGTAATCGCTGCCTGGCGGGTCTTGTTATAGATGAGCTTGAGCTCACCGATCACGCTGCCTGCATTGTCAGTCGCAGCTTTCATGGCCACCATGCGCGCTGATTGCTCAGAAGCCATGTTTTCTGCCACAGCTTGATATACCAACGACTCCACGTAGCGCACCAGCAAGTCGTCAATCACAGCTTGTGCGTCGGGCTCGTAAATGTAATCCCAGCCATGCGCAGTTTTCTCAGCCTGCAACTTGTCTTGCGACAAGGGCAGCAACTGCTCCACCACAGGCTCTTGCTTCATGGTGTTGATAAAACGCGTATAGCAGAGGTGCACCGATTTGACTTCGCCTTTGACATACGCATCCAGCAGTACCTTGACGGGCCCAATGAGTTTGTCTAAATGCGGCCTGTCGCCCAGCTGCGTGGCATGCGCCACTACCTTGGCACCCACACGGTTTAAAAAGCCTAAGCCTTTGTTACCGATAGCCACGGCTTGCGCGCTGATGCCCGCAGCCTGGTTGGTACGCAACTGGTTAGTAACAGCGCGAAGCACGTTGGTGTTCATACCGCCGCACAAGCCTTTGTCTGTTGACACCACAATAAAACCAGCAGACGCCGCATTGTTCGTTTTCATGAACGCATGCGTGTATTCTGGATTGGCTTGACCGAGGTTAGCCGCCATGTTGCGGATTTTTTCGCTGTACGGACGGGCAGCGCGCATCCGCTCTTGCGCTTTGCGCATTTTGGATGCGGCCACCATTTCCATGGCCTTGGTGATCTTCTTGGTGTTTTCCACCGATTTGATCTTGCCGCGTATTTCCTTGCCTGCCGCCATAATGTTTCCTTGTTAAGTAGTCAGGGAAATTAGGCGAAGGTTTTCTTAAACGCTGCCACTGCGGTGTTCAGTTCAGCCTCAGCGTCCTTGTCCATGGCTTTGTCGGCTTCTAACTTAGTCATCAGTGCTGCGTGCTTGTCTTTGAGGTAAGCATGCAGGCCGTGTTCGAATGACAAGATTTTCTTGACCTCGATATCGTCCATGAAACCTTTGTTCACAGCAAACAACGTAGCGCCCATGGTGCTGATCGACAGTGGGCTGTACTGGGCTTGTTTGAGCAATTCGGTTACGCGGGCACCGCGGTCAAGCTGCTTACGGGTGGCTTCATCCAGGTCCGAGGCAAACTGCGCAAACGCAGCCAACTCGCGGTACTGGGCCAGGTCGGTACGGATACCGCCGGACAAATTCTTGATGAGCTTGGTCTGTGCAGCACTGCCCACGCGAGACACCGAAATACCGGCATTGATAGCGGGGCGAATACCGGCGTTGAACAATGAGGTTTCCAAGAAGATTTGACCGTCAGTGATGGAGATCACATTGGTTGGCACGAAGGCTGACACGTCACCGGCTTGGGTTTCAATGATCGGCAACGCAGTCAATGAACCAGTTTTGCCTTTGACGGCACCCTTGGTAAACTTTTCAACATAGTCGGCGTTTACGCGGGCCGCGCGCTCTAGCAAACGGCTGTGCAAATAAAACACGTCGCCCGGGTAGGCTTCGCGGCCTGGTGGACGGCGCAACAGCAAAGACACTTGGCGGTAAGCCACGGCTTGCTTGGACAAGTCGTCATACACAATCAGTGCGTCTTCGCCGCGGTCGCGGAAGTACTCACCCATCGTGCAACCAGAGTAGGCCGACACAAACTGCATTGCTGCTGATTCAGACGCTGTAGCTGCCACGACAATGGTGTATTCCATCGCGCCAGCTTGCTCCAGCGCACGCACAACGTTCTTGACCGAAGATGCCTTTTGACCAATAGCCACATACACGCAGGTCACGTTTTGGCCTTTTTGGTTGATGATGGCATCAATCGCTACAGCGGTTTTACCGGTTTGCCGGTCACCAATGATCAGTTCGCGCTGGCCGCGGCCCACTGGCACCATAGAGTCAATCGACTTGAGGCCCGTTTGCAGTGGCTGGCTGACCGATTGGCGCGCGATCACGCCGGGCGCAACCTTTTCAATCACGTCGGTCATTTTGGCGTTGATGGGGCCTTTGCCATCGATAGGCTGGCCTAGCGCGTTAACCACGCGGCCTTTGAGCTCGGGGCCCACGGGCACTTCCAAAATGCGGCCCGTGCATTTTACGGTATTGCCTTCGGAAATGTGCTCATAGGCACCCAAAATCACAGCGCCCACTGAGTCACGCTCCAGATTCAGTGCCAAACCGTAGCTGGGCTGACCGTCGGCATCGGCAGGGAACTCCAGCATCTCGCCCTGCATCACGTTAGACAGGCCGTGGATACGGCAAATACCGTCGGTCACGGACACCACGGTGCCTTGGTTACGGATGTCGGCGGCTCCTGATAAGCCTTCGATGCGGCTCTTCAAGAGTTCGGAAATTTCTGCGGGATTGAGTTGCATGGCTCGTTCCTTCTATAGTTAATATTGCACTGCACGCCGCTGCACGCTGGTTAAGCGGTCAGGGCAACTTTCATTTGTTCTAAGCGGGCTTTGACCGAGGTGTCAAGCACTTCGTCGCCAACCACCACACGAATACCGCCGATCAGCTCTGGCTGAACCGCCACGGACACATTGAGCTTGCGGCCAAAGCGCTTTTCTAGCAATGCCGACACATCGGCCAATGCTGCACCATCCATGGCGAAAGCGCTATAGACAACCGCGTCAGAAGTTCCGTTTTGCGCGTTTTTCAACGCGCGAAATTGAACCGCGATTTCTGGCAGCGCATTCACACGGCCATTGTCAATGACCGTATTGCAAAAGTTTTTGCCTTGCTCTGACAGGGTGACTTTGGCCACCGAGCTGAGCAGTTCAAACACTTGGACTGCGCTGGCGTTAGGGTTGCCTGCAAACTGCTGTAGCTGAGGATTGGCAGCAACAGCCGCAATAGCGTCTAGCCACACTGCCGTGCCCGACAAGTCAGACTTGGCGGCCTTGAACAGCGCTTCAGCGTAGGGGCGGGCGATAGTGGCGAGTTCTGCCATGGCGCTTCCTTACAGCTCAGCCTTGAGGCGGCCAAGCAGATCTGCATGCACACCTGCATTGACTTCTTTACGCAAGATCTGCTCTGCGCCCTTGACAGCCAAGCTGGCCACTTGCTCGCGCAGGGTCTCGCGGGCTTTGATAGTTTGCTGGTCGGCATCGGCCTTGGCGGCAGCTATGATTTTGTTGCCCTCTTCCGTTGCTTTGGCTTTCGCCTCTTCAACAATAGCTTGGGCGCGGCGCTCAGCATCGGCCAGGCGACTGGCGGTTTCGGTGCGTGTTTTGGCCAACTCTTCTTCTACGCGTTTGTTCGCAGAGGTCAGGTCGGCCTTGGCCTTGTCGGCAGCGGCTAAGCCGTCGGCGATTTTGGCTGCGCGCTCGTCCAGCGCTTTGGTAATGGGAGGCCAAACAAAACTCATCGTGAACCAGACCAAAATCAGGAACACGATCAATTGAATGATCAGGGTGGCGTTAATGTTCACGTCAACATCCTTTAAGGTGATGTGGATTGCAAACTGCTGGTATTAAGGGCAGCAGTTAGCTTTCACAGAGACGGAAGATTATTTAACCAGACGGGCGATTTGGCCCAAGAATGGATTAGCTGTTGAAAACCACAGTGCAATACCGGTTCCGATAATGAAAGCCGCATCGATCAGACCGGCTAACAGAAACATCTTGGTTTGCAGTTCGCCCATCAACTCAGGCTGGCGTGCAGCAGATTCCAGGAATTTAGAGCCCATGATGCCAATGCCGATACAAGCGCCCAAAGCGCCCAGACCAATGATCAAACCTGCTGCCAATGCTACAAAGCTAATAACTTCCATGATGGTTCCTAAAGTGAAAGGGAAGGGTTAAAGAAAACTAACGAAAAACTGCTATCTCGATGCCGCACTAGCGACTAATGCGAATCATGCGCTTGCCCGATGTACACCAGTGCAAGCATCATGAACACAAAGGCCTGCAGCACAATGATCAAAATGTGGAAAATAGACCATGCGGTACCTGCCACGATGTGCAGAGCAGCCAGGCCAAAGCCGCCCAGTGACCACGTAAAGCCACCGCCTAGCAAAGCGATTAATAAAAATATCAATTCGCCCGCATACATGTTGCCAAACAGTCGCATGCCATGCGATACGGTTTTGGCTATAAATTCAATAATTTGCATCAAAAAGTTAGGAATCCACAGCAGTGGATGGTTGCCAAATGGCGCGCTGAACAGCTCGTGCATCCAGCCGCCAAAGCCTTTGATTTTGACGTTGTACACCAAGCACACAATCAGTACGCCCAATGACAGAGCCATGGTGACAGACAGGTCGGCAGTGGGCACTACGCGCATGTAGTCTTTAAAGCCCAAAGCTGGGCCTACGGTGTGCCAAATGGACGGAATCAAGTCCACGGGCAGCATGTCCATGGCATTCATTAAAAAAATCCAGACAAACACCGTGAGGGCCAAAGGCGCTACCAGCTTGCGGCTTTGTGCGCTGTGCACGATGCCCTTGGCTTGACTCTCGACCATTTCAACCAAAATCTCAACCCCGGCTTGGAAGCGGCCTGGCACACCTGAGGTGGCTTTGCTCGCCGCTTTCCAGAGGAAAAAGCAGCCCAGTATGCCTAACAACACGCTGTAGAAAATTGAATCGATATTAAAAACCGAGAAGTCAACGACTTCAGTCTGCGCTTTGTTTTGCAGATGCGTCAGGTGATGAACAATATATTCACCAGAGGTCGGGGCTTGTCCAGAAGCGGCCATCTTGTTGTTTACCTAATCACGTTACGGTTATGCAGCGCCCAAGTTTCTTGCAACCTTAGCACTGCGCTTGTATTATTTACCACTTCAACTCTTCATCAACTTATAGCTTTGGGTTTAGGCCGGTACACAGCCGCCACCCCATACACCATCATCGTCAACATCACAGCTACCAACATCACCAGCCAATCTAAGCCGGGTACGATCTGCGGTGCAGCCAAAAACATGGCCACACTCAGGCCAATTTTGACCATTTCCCACACCATAAAGCCCAATGCTGCACTAACTGCATTCATGCCAGTGACCCGTGATGTCATGCCCCGCGCAAGCACTGCAGCAGGAAGAACCACCACCAGCGCACCATACAGCGCAGACAGTGCCACCACTTTATCGCCACTGAGCAGCCATGCACCCAGTGCAATAACCACCCCCGCTATCACTTGCCAACCCACCACACGCCAAGGCGAAACTGACGGAGACTTTTCTCGCAAGGCTCTGGCTTGGTCAGCCGTCCAGCGCTTAAAAACCGGTTCTGTCGCTTCTTTGTCTTCTGCTTTGTAGGAAGTCACTGCATGTATTTTAGCCATGTCAAAGTTACACCTACGTTACAAACTGCCAAATTTAGCACAGCCTCTGATTATACGTAGAAACCCCCGGCTGTCGATAAAATGTTAAAGCCCAAGCGGTCTGAGGGTGCATTTCCACAAAATACAGGCTCCCGCGCAAGCCGCCACAATCGGACTAAGTTGTGTATTTTCTGCCCTTCTGCCCTCTTTATTTACCCCTATGCCAAAGGCTCCTGTATGTACGAAATTGCCAAGTTACTTCACCTGATCAGCGCGGTGGTATGGATGGGCGGCATGACTTTCATGCTCTTTGCGCTGCGCCCGGCGATACTGGCCGTGATGGAGCCGCAGGCGCGTGCGCGCTTGATGGGTGAGGTGTGGCAACGCTTTTTTGCTATGGTGGCTGTAGCAGTGGTGGTACTTTTTACCACCGGCACACATTTGTATACCCAGGCTTTCAAAGCGGCCAAAGCTGCAGGTGCAGCCACAGGTACGGGCGGTAGCGTGCCCCTGGGCTGGAACCTGATGCTGGTCTTTGGCCTGCTGATGATGTTGATTTTTGGGCATATTTATTTTGCGGGTTTTCGCAAATTCAAACGCGCGGTGGCCGCTGCCGAATGGCCGTTGGCCGCCAAGGCGGCGGGGCAAATTCACACCTTGGTGGTGGTTAATTTTGCATTGGGTTGGCTGGCTATTTTGGCCGTGCGGCTGGTACGTTAAACCCTCGGGCACTGGCCACGCGGTTAGCCGCGTGCCGCCCTTATTCTGAATATTCCTGCTTAACCAATTTTATGCCCAATAGCCCCTATGGCCCAAGGAAAATATGCACAGTCAGCTATAGTTACAGTAGCGCTCGTGCCTTAACTTGCAGCCGGCGGTCTCAAGTCTAAGTGCAACATATCAAGTTTACTGGATCGTATCGGGTTGAATCTGCAAACGCGCCAGCCACTGTCTATAGACATCCAGTGGGCTACTCCAGCCCAGTGTTTTGCGAGGC
>JAYSRE010000042.1:0-2015 GCA_043721235.1 Polaromonas sp.
GTCGCCGCGGTTCATGTCGACCGAGCCAAAAATCCCCAGTGAGGTTGCTGTGGCAATTTCATGCTCAAAGCTGTGGCCTGCCAGCGTGGCGTGGTTGGCTTCAATATTGACGGTCACTTCTTTCTCCAGGCCCCACTGCTGCAGCATGCCAAATACAGTGGCTACGTCAAAGTCGTACTGGTGCTTGGACGGCTCGCGCGGTTTGGGTTCGATCAAGATGTGGCCTTTGAGGCCGATTTTGTGTTTGTACTCGACCACCATTTGCAAGAAACGGCCAAACTGCAGGCCTTCTTGGCGCAGGTTGGTATTGAGCAAGGTCTCGTAGCCTTCGCGGCCACCCCACAGCACGTAGTTGTCACCGCCCAGGGCTTTGGTGGCGTTCATGGCTTCGCGTACTTGCAGCGCGGCCAGCGCGTAAATTTCAGGGTTGGGGTTGGTGCCTGCGCCTGACATAAAGCGGCGGTGGCTGAACGCGTTGGCGGTACCCCAGAGCAACTTAACGCCCGTGTCGGTCTGCTTGCGGCCCAGGTAGTCCACCATCACTTTGAGGTTGTGTGCGCTTTCTTGTGGTGTCGCGCCTTCCGGTGCGATGTCGCGGTCGTGAAAAGAATAGTAGGGCAGGCCCAGCTTGCTGAAAAATTCAAAAGCAACATCGGCTTTGGCTTTGGCGCTTTCCATCGGATCGGCAATTTTGAACCATGGGCGCTCCAGGGTGCCACTGTGGCTGAACGGGTCAAACCCGTTCCAGCAGAAGTTATGCCAGTAGCACACTGCCATGCGCAGTTGCTCTTTCATGGTTTTGCCCAGCACCATGCGGTCTTCGTTGTACCATTTGTAGGCTAGGGGGTTGCGCGAGTCTGCGCCTTCGTAGGTGATTTTGTCGATGCCTTCAAAAAATGTGTGCACGGTATGGCTCCTATGGTGGGTAAAAGTGAAGTTGAAAAAGTGGGCTGCAGATTTTGAAATAAATAAGTAGTTAAAACACGGGCCTCTAGCCAAGGGCCGCATGCGCAGCAGCCTGTGCCTGCACAGTAAACACCGGCTTAAGTGCGCCGTACAGCTGTGTGAATTGCGCAAAGCGCTGCGCCAAGGCTTTTTGGGCTGCGGCGTTGGGCCGGTAAATATGCTCTACCGCATGCTGGGTGCACACCCGTGCAATCGATGCTGCCGTGCAGCCTTCTGCGGCCAGTTGGCCTAAGCGTGCAGCGCCCAGCGCTGCGCCCACGCTGCTAACTTGGTAGGTGGCAATGCGCAGGCCCAGTACATCGGCCAGCAGCTGGGCCCACAGGGCGCTGCGGGCACCGCCGCCTACCAGCTGCAGTTGTTCGGCGTTGCCGCCTGCCAGGCGCAGGGCGTTGAGCCCATCTAACAGGCCAAAGCTTACGCCCTCTAACACGGCGTAGCCCAGGTGGGCGGCCTGGTGTGTGGCCCGCAAGCCCATAAAGACACCACTGGCATCGGCGTTATTGTGCGGCGTACGTTCGCCAGACAGGTAGGGCAAAAATAAGGGGCACTGCGCACGCTGCGCTGGGGTCAGCTGGGCAACTTCATCCAACAACGCAGCTTCGTTCGCCTTGCCGGTGAGCTCTGTAACCCAGCGCAGGCAGTTGGCGGCTGACAGCATGACCGCCATTTGGTGCCACGCGCCGGGCAGGGCGTGGCAAAAAGCGTGCACGGCGTTAGCGGGGTTGGGTGCAAACTTTTCGGTGGCCAAAAATATGACACCACTGGTGCCTAAAGACACAAAACCGTCGCCTGCGTTCACCGCGCCCAAGCCAATAGCGCTGGCTGCGTTGTCACCCGCGCCGCCCGCTACAGGCAGTCCCGCTGTCAGGCCCAGCAGCGCGGCAGCTGCTGGCGTTACATAGCCTGCTACCGCGCTGCCTTCAACCAAACGGGGCATGTGCTGGCGGGTTAAACCTGTGGCCGCCAGCATAGTGTCAGACCAGTCTCTGCGCGCAACATCAAGCCACAGTGTGCCTGCTGCGTCAGACATGTCGCTGATGTATTCGCCG
>JAYSRE010000043.1:0-14091 GCA_043721235.1 Polaromonas sp.
CTTGGATTCCAGCACGAAGTGCAACACCTCTAAAACAGGTGGGTCAAAAGCCAATAGGATGGTTTCTTTTTGACCTGCAAGTCTGCCAGAAGTACCATGACCTATCCACAATTGACCCAAGACGAACGATACCAAATTCAAGCCCTGCATAACTGCGGGCAAAGTAACAGCAAGATTGCCAAGCAGTTAGGGCGCCACAAAAGCACCATTGGCCGCGAACTTGGTCGCAACGCCAGCCCCGAGGGTTACGTGGCCGCACAGGCCCAGCAACTTGCCAGTGCGCGCGCACTGGGCTGCCGCAACGCCAGCACGATTGCGCCCCAGCACTGGGTCAAGGTCAATGCCTATCTGCGCCTGTGGCTCTCGCCCCAGCAGGTGGCGGGCAGGCTCTTGCTGGAGGATGCCATTAGCATCAGCCACGAGAGCATTTACCAATATGTGTACCGCGACAAGGCCCAGGCAGGAGATCTGGTGAGGTATCTGCGCTGTCAGAAGGTGCGGCGCAAACGCTACGCCAGCGGCCATGAGCGCAGAGGCCAGCTCAAAAACCGGGTGTGTATTGAGCAGCGACCCGCCCACATTGAGGCGCGCCAGCGGGTGGGCGACTGGGAGGGCGATACTGTCATTGGACGGGGGCGCAAGGGCGTACTGGTGACACTGGTAGAGCGCAAATCGCGCTACACCTTGGCGCGTGAGCTGCCCAACCGAGAGGCTGCGCCTGTCAGCAGCGCCATCATTGAGATGCTGCGCCCCCACAAAGAGCGCTGCCATACGTTGACGTTTGATAACGGCAAAGAGTTTGCAGACCACGTCTTCTTTGGCCACTGTTTGGATGCAGATGTGTACTTTGCGCACCCCTACCACTCCTGGGAGCGGGGCACCAACGAGAACACTAATGGCTTGATACGCCAGTACTTCCCCAAGGCGATGAGCTTTGCCAATCTGAGTGCCGATGATGTCAACGATGCGGTTTATCGCTTGAACCACAGACCTCGCAAATGTCTGGGCTATCTCACCCCGCATGAGGTGTTCTATGGCCTGCAAATGTGTCCGTTAAACTAGCTACTGTTGCACTTCGTGCTGGAATCCAAGGCGTTTTAGCCCTATCGCCCAAGAAAATGCTAGATAGTTAGCTATTATTTTGATAGTAAGTTACTAGCGGCAAGCCAGTCACCACTGGCAATGACCGGCTTGCCATGGGTAAACCGCAGGTTCATTTCGTACACAAAACACTGCAGGGTAATGTCGTTGGCCGCTTTTTGGCGCAGCGTGCCGTGTACAAAAAACAAATTTTCTGCGTGGTGGGGGGCCCACAGGCTCTGGCATGATGGGTGGCATGGTGTCTTAAACTGCTGTTTTAAACAGCTGTAGTTGATTGATCGCTAAATTTTTGAAAGCCGCATCTTTGAAAGCTCTATTGTGAACCGGTGGCTAGCCTTTGGGTGTTTGGCGCTGTCGATGACCCTGGTGGGCAGCTACGTGGGGCTGTCCAAGGGCTTGGTGGCCGTGTTTCCGGTGTTTTTATTGGCCTGGCTGCGCTTTGGCGTGGGGGCTGTAGCCATGCTGCACTGGTTGCGCAAGCCCGCCAGCGAACCACCTTTGACCAGGGCTACCCAGCGGCTGCTTTTTTTAGAGTCTTTTTTAGGCAATTTTTTATTTTCTATTTGCATGCTTTACGGGGTCAGCCTGACCAGTGCCGTAGCCGCAGGCGTGATCATGGCCAGCATACCGGCCTGTGTGGCGGTGCTAAGCTGGCTGCTTTTGCGCGAACGGGTGGCTGCGCGGGTGTGGGCAGGCGTGGGCTGCGCGGTGCTGGGGATTGCGCTGGTGTCTTTGGCTAAAGCCCCCGCACCTGCTGTAGCCACTGCCCTGCAAGCCGGGCCTGCGCCCAGCACGCAAATGGCAATTCACGGTGCCAACGCCTGGCTGGGCAACCTGCTGCTGGTGTGCGCCGTGTTGTGCGAAGCGGCGTATGCCGTGATTGGCAAAAAGCTCACCGGTGTGCTGGGGCCCAAGCGCATTAGCGCGTTGATTAACCTGTGGGGCTTTGTACTGGTTACCCCGCTGGGCTTGTGGCAGGCCAGCAGCTTTGCCTTTGGTGCCGTAGCGCCAGGTACCTGGATGCTGCTAGTTTTTTATGCCCTTGCCGCCAGCGTGTGGACCGTGTGGCTGTGGATGACGGGGCTAAAAGTCGTGCCCGCAGCGCAGGCCGGTGTGTTTACTGTCATGCTGCCCATCAGCGCGGCTGCCGTAGGCGTACTGGTGCTGCACGAGCCTATTGGCAGCGCGCAACTGGTAGCTTTTGGCGTTGCCTTGCTGGGCGTGGTACTGGCTACTGCACCCCAAAGGCGCACGGCATAAGACTACCGCAATCGATCTGGCTAGCTCTGTCTAGGCAGGCTTAATACAAGCAACTGCCACTTATACTGACCTGTATGCACGACCTACTTCACCGCCTGGTGGCCGAGTTTTCTCTGCCCGTTGATAAAACTGCCCGCTTATGGCAACTGTCCAAGCTGCACGAGCCTGGCCCTGCCCTGGCCAGGCACACCGAGCGCGTTTTAGGCGTTGTGGCTGCGCTGCTGCTGGGTGCGGGATTGATTTTTTGGATTGCCGCCAACTGGCAAGACCAGTCACGGCAGTTTAAGTTTTACCTTATTCAGGCGGTGCTGCTGGCCAGCCTTACCGGCGCGCTGGCCTGGCCGCGCGGGCGCAGTGCGCTGCTGCTGCTGGCCACGATGGCGCTGGGCGGTTTGCTGGCTTTTATAGGGCAAACCTACCAAACCGGGGCCGACCCGTGGCAACTGTTTGCTGCATGGGGCGCACTGGCCCTGCTGTGGATGGTGGCAGCCCGCAGCGACATGCTGTGGGCCGTGTGGGTGCTGATAGTGGGCACAGGCATTGCTCTGTGGTCGGGCGACCAATTGTTCAGCCCTGTGGGCAATACGCTGGGGCGCTCTTGGACGCAAAGCACCCTCACGCCCTCACTGTGGGCGCTGCTGGTGCTGGCAATTGCCTTGGTCAGCCGCACCAGTTTGCAGGCGCAGGACGGCAAAGTGCCTGGGCAATTGCATGGGCAATTGCATGGGCAATTGCATGGGCGATTGCATGGGCGATATGCGTTCAGGCTGGCGGTGTTGTTGGCGCTGGCAGCATGGTGCACTTACGGCATATGGGGTTTATTTGAAAAAGGCGAATCTTCTTACTTTATCAACGGCTTGTTTGTCGTGGGCACGGCGGCGCTGGCCTGGGCGGGCAAACCGCGCGACATTACCGTGCTGGCCATGGCTGTGCTGGCGCTGAATGTGCTGTTTTTAGCGGGTGTGGTGCATGTGATGTTTGACGGCGGATGGGGCGACTGGCTGGGCAAATTATTTATGTTCAGCCTAGTCGCCATGGCCAGCGTGGGTGTAAGCGGTAGTTGGATTTATAAAATGCAGCGCGCGGAGGTAAAAATATGAACTTTGAGAAAAATCTTGTAGAAGCAGCCCAAGCAGAAGGTTTGCTGCCTAGCGCAGCCACCCAGGTGCTGCACGACCCGAGCCCGTCGTGGACCATCACCCTACTGACCCTGATTGGCGCGCAGTTTGCAGTGTGGCCACTGATAGTGGTGCTGGGCTTACTGGGTGGTGATATTTTTCTGCAGCCGCCCATGTCGTTTGTGTTTGCAGGGCTGCTGATGGTGGGTGCCATAGTGGGCCTGCGCAACCAGCTTAATTTGTTGCTTACCCACATTTGCTTTAGCCTGCTGCTCACTGGTTTTGGGCTGCTGACGTTTTCAATGCTGGAAGTGATGAGCGCAGGGCAATGGAGCTTGCTGGTGCTGCTGGTTTTGCAAGTAGGCGCGGCCATGCTGGTGCGCGTGGGTTGGGTGCAGCGCCTGCTAGGCCTGGGCGCGGCCGTGGTTTTTTTGATGCTGATCCCGCAGAATTTTATGGGCGCTGGTCTGAGCGAAAGCGCCCTCATTCGGCACTTTCCGCTCTTGCCTAACGCACTGCTGCTGAGCGCCGTGTGGGCTGCCTGGTGCCTGTGCGAAGTGCGTCTGTCGGGCCATACTGTAGCGCGCAACATGGGCGCTTTTTTTGAGGGTGTTGGGGTAGCCCTGCTGTGCACCCAAATTTACGCCGCGCGTGGCTTTTTCATGGGCGATTTTGGGTCGGGCAGCCGCATGGGCTCTGCAGACGACCCCTTGGCGGGTACGGGAGTGATGTTTGCACTGAACTGGGTGGTAGTGGTGCAAGTGGCGCTGACCATTGCAGCGTGGTGGTGGTTAACCCAGCGCTGGAAATTGCCTGCAGCAGAAAAACGCACAACGTGGACAATACTGACCGTGGTCTATCTGTGCTTGGTGGTGTTTGGCTTTTTTACACACGATGGCGGCATAGTGGCCGTGGTGGGTACGGTCGCTTTGGCCACAGGCCGCAAACGCATGCTTGCGCTGACGCTGGTGGTGCTGCTGGCACAGTTGTCGGGCTTTTACTACGCACTGTCTTGGCCATTGGCACACAAGGCGCTGTTACTGGCCGTAGTGGGTGCGTTTTTAGGTTTATTTTTGTGGGCGCTGCGCAGGCAGTTCAGCCCAGCTACCTTGGCCAGTGCATCACCTAGCGGTGTGGGCAAAGGCGCTGCGCGCAAGAGTGTGCTCGCCATGGCCCTGATTGCCACAGGCGCCGTGCTGTCATTGGGTGCGGCCAACTACGATGTCATGAAAAAAGAACAGGTTATCACAGGTGGGCAAAAAATCTACTTGGCCTTGGTACCGCGCGACCCACGGTCGCTAATGCAGGGCGATTACATGGCTCTGAACTTTGCCTTTGCCCGCACGCTCAACGAGGCGCTTGGACGAACTAATCAGGACAACCGCCTGCAAACCCGCGCCAAAGTAGTGGCCAAGCTAGATACACGCGGCGTAGCACAGGTGCTGCGCGCAGCCAGTCCTGGCCCGTCAGGCAAAGAAGTGCTGGCAGCTGGTGAAATCTTGCTGCCCGTGCTGCGCAAGGGCGGTGAGTGGGTGCTGGTGACCGATGCGTTTTTCTTTCCCGAAGGCCGTGGCGAGCCGTTCAAGGCGGCTAAATTTGGTGAGTTTCGCGCTCTTCCCGACGGCCGCGCCTTGCTGGTGGGCTTGGTTGATGACAAGCTCAAAACCATAGTCCCTGCCACCGTAGCGGTCACTAGAGCTGAGCGTGAGGCCCTAGAAACTGCGCCAGAGCAAGCGACCGCAGAGGTAGCAGAGGCGGCAGAAGTTGCCTCGACCACCACAAACGCACCAAGCTCAGGTGCAGCAAAGCCAGCCAAATAAAAGCCGTTAAAACTACTTTGCGGCGTTAGGAAAGAACAGCTGCTCACCGCCAATTTTGTAGCTGGCTATCACGCTTTGCCCTGCAGGTGAGGTAACCCAGTCTACTAACTTTTGCGCCTCCTGCACTTTCACATGGGGATGCTTGCTGAGGCTGATAGCCATCACACCGTATTGGTTAAACAAGCGGGTGTCGCCCTGCACCAGTACGGCCAGATCAGCGCGGTTTTTAAAGTTAAGCCACGTACCGCGGTCTGCCAGCACGTAGGCCCCGCTGGAGGCAGCCATGTTGAGTGCTGGGCCCATGCCGCAGCCGCACTCTTTGTAGCCGCTGCTTTTTAGGACAGCCCCGGCCACTGCAGTGGCCATGCCCCAAAAACGCAGCTCTGCGGCGTGGGTGCCTGACTTGTCACCGCGCGATACAAATGCCGCATTGGCGCTGCTTACTTTTTGCAGCGCAGCAACAATGTCTTTGCCTGCGGTGCCTGCAGGGTCGGATTTGGGGCCAATGAGCACAAAATCGTTGTACATCACCGGGTAACGCTTGGGACTAAAACCTTCTGCAACAAATTTATCTTCGGCCACCGCATCGTGTACAAAAAGCACATCGGCATCACCTCGGCGGGCCAAGTCTATGGCTTGGCCGGTGCCCAAAGCCACCACTTTAATGTCCAAACCGGTGGCCTTTTTAAATTCAGGCAGCATATGGCCAAACAGACCCGACTGCTCGGTGGATGTGGTGGACACCATTACTATAGACTGCGCCTGTGCACTTACCGCGCAAATGCTTGATACTATAAAAATAATAGCTGCTTGTGCAGCATTTCCTTGGGCGATAGGCCTAAAACACTTAAAAAATAGATTAACTTGCTTGAGCAGCATCAGGCATCCCCTTGTATGAAATTGCGTACTGCAACGCTCTGCGACAGGTTAAAAAAATCAGCCACGGTTTGGTCAGCCACCACACGGCCCGCATCCAGGCACACCACCCGGCTGGCCAGCCGTTTGACTTGGCCCAGGTTATGGCTGGCAAACAATAACGTGATTCCGCGCTGCGTGCACTGCGCCATCAGGGCCTCCACGTCGCGCTTGGCCTGGGGTGCCAGGCTGGCCGTAGGCTCGTCCAGCAGCAGCACGTCGGGTTGGGCGGCCAACGCGCGGGCAAATGTTAGCCGCTGCTGCTGGCCGCCTGACAATGTGCGCGCTTGGCGGCGGGCGAGGTCGTGCAAACCTACATCTTGCAGCGCCTGCAGCGCGCGCGCCTTGGCGCTGGCCCAAGGCTGGCCGCGCAGCCAAGCCGCCAGCGCCACATTGGTCAGCACCGTGCTGCGCAGCACAAACGGTTTTTGAAAAACAAAGGCCTGCACCGCTGCGGGTGCGCGCTGGGCTATGCCCACGCTAGGCACCAGCAGGCCATGGGCCAAGCGCAGCAGGGTGCTTTTGCCACTGCCATTGCTGCCCACCAAAGCCACAGATTCGCCGTGTGCTACCTGTAAGCTCACCCCGTGCAGGGCCTGCACGCGGCCAAAGCGCACGCCAGCGTTTTGCAGATCGATCAACAGGTTCATAGTGCCTGCGCTTCCACCCGCTCACGCCAGTATTTAAGCGCGGCCACAGCAACGTTGAGCAGTAGCACTATCAGCAGCAACACTAGCCCTAGGCCGAGAGCCAAAGGCAGGTCGCCTTTACTGGTTTCTAGCGCAATGGCGGTGGTCATTACGCGGGTAAAACCGTCAATATTACCGCCCACCATCATCACTGCCCCTACCTCAGAGATCGCCCTGCCAAAGGCGGCTATCAGCACGGTAAGCAAAGCGTAGCGCTCGTCCCACGCCAGCAAGAGGCTGCGCAGTGCGGGACCAGCGCCCATCGACTGGAGCTGTTCGCCGTGCTGGCTGTGCGCATCACCCACAACCTGCTGGGTCAGCGCCACCACCACCGGCAGCACCAGCACAGCCTGGGCCAGTACCATGGCTTTGAACGAGAACAGCCAGCCCAAAAAGCCCAGTGGCCCGCTGCGCGACAGCAGCACGTAGACCAGCAGGCCCACCACTACGGCAGGCAGGGCCAGCGACGTGTTGACCAAAGCAAGCACCACACGGCGGCCTGCAAAGCGCGCCACACCTAGCCAAGCCCCTAGTGCTAAGCCCAAGCCACACGCCAGCACACAAGCCAGTGCGCTCACTGCCAAAGAGCGCAGCACAATAGCCCACAGCGCGGGGTCTGCGGAACTGATCAGTTGTAGCGCAGACAGCGCGCTTTCAAGCAATGTGTTCAATAGACTAATGGTAAGCGCTTGGCACTGCAAACTGCATTAGGAGAATCCGCTATGAGACACTAAGGCATTGTGAAGAATGCAATCGCAGCTGTAGCGGTACTGGGCCGCGCACTGCTTTTACAGTGCTTTGGCAGCACTAATGGGCTATTGCAACGGGTGCTTAAGCGCCTCAGGCAGTGGCAATGGCAGCACGTCAATGCCTTCGTCTAGCAGGGCAAGGGTTTCATCGCGGGTGGCTTGCCCGCGAATGGCGCGTTCGTCAGCCTCGCCGTAGTGAATTTTGCGTGCCTCGCTGGCAAACTGGTTTCCCACATCTTCGGTGTGGGCCATGATCTTGCGGGCCATTTGCATGTACGCGGCCAGCAACTGCGGATCTTGCGCCATGGCCATGAGGGATTGGCTAGCATCGCTGGGCTTAGGAGGTACTGTGGCCAGGTCGCGTGATGGTGCGTTGTCGCTAGCACCACTTGGGTCTGCAGACGCTTCAGCATTACACTCTTCAAGGCTGTTGCTTTCTTTGCCCGGGTCTCTTGCGCCACTCAAATTCAAACGGGGGGCAGAGAGCTTTTTGGTAATGCTGGCGTTAGCGCACAAAGGGCATTCCACTAAACCGCGCGCCAATTGGCTTTGAAAGTCAACTTCAGAGCCAAACCAGCCCTCAAAGCTGTGGGCCAATGCGCATTGCAAATCAAGTACTTTCATGGCGAATGTTGGCCTTGAGCTTTATGCTGGCTCGGGTCTGTATGCGCCAGGCGCGGCACCGATTGCCAGGCCATCGGGCGTACACCATTTGTATGGTTGGCCAGGTGCAGCGCGCAGGCCATGGTTTTGGCATCGGTCACTGTGCCATCGGCGCACCAGCTAAGTAGCTGGGGTACAGGCACAGTAAACACCTCTAAAAACTCGCCTGCATCGAGCTTGCGCTGGCCAACAGTTAGGCCGCGCACAAAGTAAATATGGATGATTTCGGTAGAGTAGGCAATGGCCAAGTGCATCTGGCCTGCATACGCCCATTGGCCAGCGGTGTAGCCGGTTTCTTCCTGCAGCTCGCGCAGGCCGCACAGCAAGGGGTCCTCACCTGGGTCTAGCTTGCCTGCAGGCAGCTCGATCATTACCTGGCCCACCGGGTAGCGGTACTGGCGCTCCAACACCACTTGGCCATCGCCCAGCAGCGGCACCACCACCACGGCGCCGGGGTGCACCACGTATTCGCGCGTGGCGTGCTTGCCATCAGGCAGGCTGACGGTATCGCGCTTAATGTGCAAAAATTTACCTGTCAGCAGCAGCTCACTGCAGACCAAGGTTTCTTTCAGTTCATCCATGGGTTAGTCAAAATAGTGGGTTTGCCAGTTCGGGCCAAGATGCTGGGTTACAGGCTGCTTAACTGCGGTGTTTAAGCAAATAACGCCATACAAAACCGGGGAAAGCCAGCGTGATGAACAGCGTACCGGTAATGGCATAAAACTCCCAGCCCTGCGGGGCAATTTGGCCTAAGCGCTTTTCTAGCAAAAGCGCTGCAGCGCCCACCAGAAAATACATCACTACAAGTTCTGCAAAACGAATTGCTAAGTTTTTGCCATGGTGCAGTTTTACCAATGCAAAAAGTCGTTGCGACACAAACGGTACATTAGCCGCCAACAAAGCAAAAACAATGACCAGCCAAACAGATGCACTTTGCCCCATAGTGTGCGTTACTTAATCTTCATTCGTGCTCAGGCTTAGGCACCCAAGGTCTTCACAATGGCTTGCAGGCACAGGGTCATCAACCCGCTGGGAAAGATACCCAGCAGCAATACCAGCGCGCCATTGATGCCCAGCACCAAGCGCACATGCTTGGATGCCACCACACTGCTGGCGGTAATGGGGGCATCAAAGTACATTACTTTGACCACGCGAAGGTAGTAAAAGGCACCAATCAACGACATGACTACGGCATACACCACTACGCCAATTAAAAATGGCTGGCGTGAGTCAATCAAAGGCTGCAACACACTGAGCTTGGCAAAAAACCCCACCATGGGTGGAATACCTGCCAATGAGAACATGCAAATAGCCATGATGCCAGCGTACAAAGGGCTGCGCTGGTTAAGGCCTGCAAAGTCAGAAATTTCCTCGCTCTCAAAACCTTCGCGTGATAGCAGCAGCATAACGCCAAAAGTGGCTAGCGTGGTCAGTACGTAGGTTACGGTGTAGAACATCGACGCGCTGTAGGCAGCTGCGGCGCTGTTGGTATTGCCATTAACCACGCCCGACAGCAGGCCCAGCAGCAAGAAGCCCATTTGCGCAATGGTAGAAAAAGCCAACATGCGCTTAAGGTTGGTTTGCGCAATGGCGGCCAAATTGCCTACCAGCAAAGACGAGACAGCCAACATCACCAGCATTTGCTGCCAATCAAAAGCCAATGGCAACATGCCCTCTACCAACAAGCGAATGCAAATAGCAAAGGCCGCTAATTTGGGTGCCCCGCCAATCATCAAGGTAACTGAAGTGGGCGCGCCTTGGTACACATCAGGTACCCACATGTGAAAAGGAACCGCACCGAGTTTAAAAGCCAAGCCGGACACAATAAATACCAAACCAAAAACCAGCACTTGGTGCTTGATTTGCCCGGTAGAAATGGCTTTGAACACGGCTGCAATATCAAGCGACCCAGTAGCCCCGTACAGCATTGACAGGCCATACAGCAAGAAGCCACTGGCCAGCGCACCGAGCACAAAATACTTCATTGCTGCTTCTGTAGACTGTGCATGGTCACGGCGCAGGGCGACCAAAGCGTAACTTGACAGCGTGAGCAACTCCAGGCCCATGTAAATGACCAAGAAATTGCTGCCTGAGATCATCACACACATGCCTAGCAGGGCAAACATGGACAGCGTGAACATCTCACCGCCGCGCAGCATGCCGCGGTCAGCAGCATAAGGACGGCCATAAACCAAAGTAACGGCCATGGCAATGCAGGCAAAACACTTAAGCCAATGGCCCATCGGGTCGCTCACCACCATATTGCCAAAACCATACAAGGTGCTGTTGCCAGTAGCGTACAGACCGTGCATCACAGCAACCACACCCAGGCTTAACAAGGTCAGCACATAAGTGGCCGTACGGCGTGGGCTTTTAACAAACAAGTCCACCAACAAAATCGTGCAGGCCATTACCAAGAGCACGATCTCGGGGTAAATAGCAATCCAACTGGTTTTATCAATCATGTGCGTTCTCGGTATTTCAGCTGGGGTCAGTTCAATTTAGACAAGGCAACATGCTTGAGCATATCGGCCACCGAAGAATTCATCACATCGGTAAAGGGCTTGGGGTACAGGCCCATCCACAGTGTGGCAGCAGCCAGCAGGCCCAGCATGAGAAATTCGCGGCCATTGATGTCAGTGAGGCCTTTCACATTGTCGTTGGTTACCGGGCCAAGGTAGACGCGTTTGAACATCCACAGTGTGTAGGCAGCACCAAAAATCAATGCTGAAGCAGCGGTAAAACCAATCCAAAAGTTGTATTTAACGCCGCCTAAAATAACCATCCATTCGCCGACGAAACCTGCCGTACCCGGCAAGCCGCAATTGGCCATAGCAAAAAACAGGCCTAACGCGGCGAACTTTGGCATGGTGTTGACCACACCGCCGTAGCTGGCAATCTCGCGCGAATGCACACGGTCATACAACACGCCAATGCACAAAAACATCGCCGCAGACACAAAGCCATGCGCAATCATTTGCACAATGCCGCCAGCGACGCCCAAGTCGTTGAAAATAAAGAAGCCCAAAGTAACAAAGCCCATGTGCGCCACTGATGAATAGGCCACCAGTTTTTTCATATCTTGCTGAACCATGGCCACTAAACCTACATACACCACAGCAATCAATGACAAGGCGATCATCAGCCACGCATACTCATGCGCCGCATCGGGTGCAATGGGCATAGAAAACCGCAAAAAGCCGTATGCACCCAGCTTGAGCATGATGGCAGCCAACACGGCAGAACCGCCCGTAGGTGCTTCTACGTGCACATCAGGCAGCCATGTATGTACTGGCCACATGGGCACCTTCACCGCAAAGGCAGACAGGAAGGCAAAAAACACCAGCGCTTGCGCTGTGCTGCCCAAAGGCAGTTTATGCCACGTTAAAATATCAAAACTGCCGCCCGACTTGGTGTACAAAAAGATCAGCGCTACCAGCATGAGCAAGGAGCCAAGCAGGGTGTACAAAAAGAACTTGAAGGCCGCGTAAATTTTGTTAGGCCCACCCCAAATACCTATGATCAGGTACATCGGTATTAGAGTGGCCTCGAAAAATACGTAAAAAAGTATTCCATCCAAAGCGCTGAAAACACCAATCATCAGGCCGCTAAGAATCAAAAACGCGCCCATGTACTGGTTAACACGCTCTGTGATGGCCTCCCAGGCTGACAACACCACCACTACAGTAATGAAGGCGGTCAAAGGTACGAACCAAAACGATATACCGTCTAAGCCTAAATGGTAGTGCACGTTAAAGCGCTCAATCCAAGGGGCTTTTTCTACAAACTGCATGGCCGAGGTGCCCAACTTAAAGCCCTCGTACAGAGGCAGTGTCGCTAAAAAGCTGGCCAACGCCCCTATCAAGGCAATCCAGCGCACAGCGCGCGCTTGGTCATCACGGCCAAAGGCCAACAGCACGATACCGAAAGCGATCGGCATCCAAATTGCAAGGCTCAACAAACCCATTTTTATTATTCCTTCTTATTTGTTGAACCAGACAAAGTACGTCATCATGGCAAACAAACCCAATATCATTACCAGCGCGTAGTGGTACAGATACCCAGTTTGCGCACGGCGCACTAAGCTTGAAACCACATTCACCACTTTCCAAGAGCCGTTAACCAAGCCGCCGTCAATCAGCGTTTGGTCTCCACCCTTCCACAAACCCATACCCAGCATGCGAGCACCTCGTGCCAGCACGTTTTCATTGAACCAATCAAAGTAATATTTGTTTTCTAGCAAGGTGTAAATCGGCATGACGCGGGCCTTGATGGCTGCAGGCAATGCGGGCTGGATGATGTACATATAGTAGGCCAGGGCCACGCCAGCCACTGCCAACCAAAACGGCAGAGTGATTAAACCGTGCCAAGCCAATTGCACTGCACCATGGAATTCTTTGGCCAACTCTTCCATCGCTTTATGCTTAGCGCCATCTACAAAGATGGCGTCTTTGAAAAAGTCACCAAATAGCATCGGCGCAATGGCCATGAAGCCAAGCACCACTGAGGGTATGGCCAGCAGCACCAGAGGCACTGTCACCACCCATGGTGACTCATGCGGTTTGACATCGTGTCCATGGCTGTCATGGCCGTGGCTGTCGTGCGCATGGTGCGCGTCCGGGTTTTGATCGTAACGTTCTTTGCCATGAAAGACCAAAAAGTACATACGGAAAGAGTAAAACGCTGTCACAAAAACGCCCGCCATCACGGCAAAATAGGCAAAACCTGAGCCCGCCAATTGGCTCGCCTTGACCGCCATGATGACTTCATCTTTTGAGTAAAAGCCTGAAAACAAAGGCGTACCAATCAGTGCCAGTGAGCCTAGCAAAGAAGTGATCCACGTGATCGGCATGTACTTGCGCAGGCCGCCCATGTAACGGATGTCTTGCACATGGTGCATGCCCATAATTACCGAACCTGCACCTAAGAACAGCAGCGCTTTAAAGAAGGCATGCGTCATCAGGTGGAACACCGCTACTGAGTAGGCCGATGCCCCCAGCGCCACCGTCATGTAGCCCAGTTGAGACAGCGTGGAATATGCCACCACACGCTTTATGTCGTTTTGGATAATGCCCAGAAAGCCCATGAACAGCGCAGTGATACCGCCGATGACCATGATGAAACTTAAAGCCGCATCGCTCAGCTCGAATAACGGCGACATACGCGCCACCATGAAAATACCTGCTGTCACCATCGTGGCTGCGTGAATCAGCGCGGAAATAGGTGTAGGGCCTTCCATAGAATCAGGCAGCCACACATGCAGTGGAAACTGGGCGGACTTGCCCATAGCGCCAATAAAAAGGCAAATGCAGATTACGGTTATCAACATCCAGTCGGTACCCGGAAAGCTCAGCTTGGCCAGATCACCTGCTTTGGCAAATGCCTCAGTGTAGTTAAGGGTGCCTGCAAAGGCTACGATCAGGCCGATACCTAAAATAAAACCAAAGTCGC
This sequence comes from Polaromonas sp., assembly GCA_043721235.1. Lineage (GTDB taxonomy): Bacteria > Pseudomonadota > Gammaproteobacteria > Burkholderiales > Burkholderiaceae_C > JAAFIP01. The sequence continues at coordinate 13,767 of JAYSRE010000043.1, forward strand.
CTACACGGTTAACCAGGAAGGCTTTCATGTTGGCAAAAATAGCGGTGGGCTTGTTGTACCAAAACCCAATCAGCAAATACGATACAAGGCCTACGGCCTCCCAGCCAAAGAATAGCTGCAACATGTTGTTGCTCATCACCAGCATCAACATGGCAAAAGTGAACAGAGAAATATAGGCAAAAAACCGGTTGTAGCCTTCGTCTTCTTCCATGTAGCCAATGGTGTAAATGTGCACCATCAGCGAGACGAAGGTGACCACGCACATCATCATGGCGGTCAGGCCGTCCACTAAAAAGCCGACTTCCATTTTCAAACCGCCGACGAC
>JAYSRE010000044.1:0-4990 GCA_043721235.1 Polaromonas sp.
TTGGCTGCACTGGGCGACAGCGCCACGCTAGACAAAGTAGCCCGCGTATGCCAGGCCCACATTGCCGACAGCTACGCACAGCGCTACCATTTTTGGCACCACTATGCCCAAGCCCACCGCAGCGCTGCCTGAGTGGGAGCAGGTGCTGTCTGCTGCAGCGCAACTGCAACAAATATTGCCCGACGCCGTGCTGGTAGGTGGCACTGCATCTGCAGTTCACGCTCGTCACCGCTTCTCTCGCGATGCCGACCATGTCCTGACCGACCTGCGCTTTCGATTTGATGGGGTACTGGCACAGCTAGAGTCTGTTGCGGGCTGGAAAACCGCACGCGTGCAGCGCCCGGTGTTGATACTGGGCAGTCTTGACGGTATAGAAACGGGTGTGCGCCAGTTAATCCGCGAAGCGCCTTTAGAAACCATGGTGATTGACCATTTAGGAACATCTATTACCGTACCTACGCCCGCAGAAATTCTGCGCATCAAAGGCGTACTGATCCTCAAACGCAATGCCACCCGCGACTACCTCGACTTCATCGCACTAGCGCGGCACATGGGCAACCCCGCCATGGCTTTGGCACTGCAAAATTTTGATACGCTGTACGTGCAACCCAACGGCCAGTCTGCCCTTCAACAGCTGCAAATCCAGCTTGCCAATCCCCTACCCTATGACTTGGACGACATGGCACCGGGCCTGGCAGAGTACAAAGGACTTGACCCAAAATGGCATGCGTGGGGTACTGTCAAGGCAGCATGCGCCGATGCCGCGATGGTGATTTTTGATTCGGTAAGCGAGTTATAAAACTAGTTGCGTCGCGCAAATTTCAAAACTTTTGATGTGCTTCTGAATAATAAAAAACTTAACTAACTACCAAATAAATAGCTGCTTGAGCAGTATTTTAGGCCTCTACAGGCACTTTAGTCATATAAATTCAAGACAGTGCATTCACCACATCCCGCGCAATTTGCGGTGCGGCCATGCTGGTGCCAGACAGGCGTACTGTGCTGGCGGCGCGCGTGCCGGCGGCGCGTATGCCGTGCAGGATGCGGCTTTCTTCGGTAGTGGCGTAGTAGTGCACAGGCGTTGCGGTGTTGCTGCGTTTAGCACGGCTGCTGTAGAAGTGGTGCGGTGAATACTCGGCAATTTCCAGGTCTGTCTCACGCACGCCGCCTGCTTTGATGGTGTGCATGCCAGTGGCAATGTTGTTGAACACGCCTTCGCGGCGCACGTAAGCGGCTTGCGGGTTAGCGCAGTCCAGGTCTACCTGCACATCGTCGTCTATGGCCATGCGGTCGTAATGCACGTCTTCAAAATAGCTTTGCCGCGCGCCGCGCCGCGTGCCCAGTGCTACGTCGTCACGCTCTACATAGGCATCTATTACGCCCTTGTGGGTGCACACATTAGTGACAACGATTTTCCACAGGCCAGGGGGTGCTGTCACGCGTGTTCAACCAAATCGCTAAGTCAGACGTTACGTGCGTAAAAATCAACAAGATAGTTAGCAAATGTAGCTTCTGTCAAAATTAAATTGCCATTCTTATTTTCTCAAGTTACATTCTTTTTGATCGTTAATTTTGACGGTCAAATCTCTTTTTATTTAAGGAAATCAAAATGCGTAATGTGCAATTTGGCGGTGGTGTTATATCCCCAGCTGTAAAAAGTCATCTCCTATCCAAAGTGGTTCAAATGGGCGGTGGCGCTATCTCGCCCGCCCTAAAACAGCATGTGCAAAAGCCACCAGTTGTGGTAATGGGTGGCGGACTAATTTCACCAGCTGCAAAAGCCCACTTGCAAAAGAAAACTATCGCTATGGGCGGTGGCCTTATTTCTTATGACCTGAAAAGACATTTGGCTAAATAATCTTGTTTGTTTGGCAATATTTTTGAAGTGACCCACCCTATGCAGCTGGATACTAGACCTGATGACCCACCTACTGTGATTTTTCATAAGGTGTATCCAGCTGCTATTTCGCCTATGCGGGCAGACAAGGCTGCATTGGGTACCTTGCCTACTATGGCGTATAGACATTGCGAGCCTGTGCGTACAGCCTCCGCATTCGGCTGGTATATTTTCCCGCCCGAGGATATCTATTTCAAATGGAATGGCTCAGATATTCTTTTTCTTGATAATTATCAAGAAAATGATGAAGTGAATGGCCAATGGAAGCCATTAGAGCAAATTCAATTACCAAATTTTTCAAGTTATTGGGATGCACATGCGCCATCACAAATGCAAGGAATGGCCCCGCCTTTTATGACGCCCTTTGCAGTGAGTGGATTTCTACAAATTTGGTCAGGATTATTATGCTCGACTCAGCCGGGTTGGAGTTTATTGGTCCGCCCTGTAGTTAATATTCGAAGCAGTCATAATTTCAACTGTTTTGAAGGTTTGGTCGAATCTGATCAATATAAACCTTTTCCTTTGTTTATCAATATGCAGTTGTTGGCGACTGATGTCGTTATTAAAATTTCTAAAACTACGCCTTTATTTCAAATTCAACCTCTCAGACGTGAAACGTATGGGGACAAAGCGCATCGCCACGAAGTACGTGAAGGCTTAGAATTAGCACATGACGGGCAGCCTTCCATGTCAGATGCCAATTGGGCGGGATTCCGTAAAACTATACGCGTAGATGCGCCGGGTGAGTTTGTTGAAAAAGCTGAATATACGAACGCCACTCGCAAGCGCACCAAACACGAATCTGACAGCGAGTAACCCACCTTGCGCGCTGTACTAGGTGCTAGTTTATTGTCAGCAGCTGCAGCTTTACCGCTACATCTATTACCACTATTAATCGCCGCTGTCATTGCGCAAGGCCGTTTGCCTATAGCGCAAGCGGGCTGGGTAGCCAGTGCTTGTTTGGCGGGGCAATTGGTAGCAGCTGTCTCTTTGCCATTGCTGCGCTTTACTTATCTCACACGCAGTCATGCAGCCATAGCAGTTGCAGCCTTGTTGGTCGCAGTGCTTTGCTCTAACTTGCCGTTTGCTGGTGGTTTATTGCTATCTTGGTTTGTAGTAGGTTTGGCTTGTGGCAACTTGTATTTTCTGGCTACTACTACAGCCGCAGCGCAAGTTAACAGAGAAGCCGCGTTTTCATTGCGGCTCAGTTTGACGCTGATTGTCAGTGGGTTAGCCATCGTGGCGTTGCAGTTAGGCAAGGGATTTGCCAGCTATTCAGCACTGGCGGTTCAACTTTGCATAGTTTTTGCAGTGCTCACATTGCTAGGGTTGTGGTTGTATGAACCGCCTGCTGCTTTGGCTTTAGCCCGAAAAAAACCTTCAAATGCTTCGATAGCTGGGCCTGCACAGTTAGATAAGCGTTGGTATGGTCTAGTTGTCATATTTATCCTGTTTGTTGGCCAACCCGGCTTTTGGGCCTATGCCGTGCAAAACGTGCAGCAACGCGGGGTGGCTTTAGAGCATGTAGCTTATGCCATTGCTTTTTGCAAAATAGCAGCAGGTCTGTGGTTGTACTTCAATTCAAAATTGAGGTCCAAAACGCAAACTAAGCCTAGTTCTGCTTTTGATCTTTTGGCACCCGGCGCCGTACTGGTTATTGCGTTGCTGTGCATGGCACTCGCCAAAATAGCAGCTGTCTTCATGCTGGGCGTACTACTATGGGAACTTAGCTTGAATGTTCTGTCAGCGCGGCTGCAAGCTGCTGTGGTTAACGACAACCCTGGCCAGGCAGGCGTGTGGCTAACTGCCGCGGTCTTCTTAGGCGCTGCGACTGGGCCTGCGCTGCATGGGCTGTCGTTGCAGTTTAATGCAGGTGCAGTGTTTGTAGCCTATGCCTGCTTGTCAGCCTTAGTACCGTTTTTATGGCTTCAATTCAAGGCCAAAGTCCGTTGATCACATCGCGGGTAATTTGCGGCGCTGCCATGCTGGTGCCTGAGAGTCGAACGGTAGCGCCGCTGCGTGTGCCTGCGGCACGCACGCCGTGCAAAGTGTTGCTTTCTTCGGTGACCACATAAGTTAGCTGTACGTTGCGCGCTACTGGAGTTTGAGGCCTTTGAGGCCTTAAGCTGTAGTCGTCGTTGGGCGAATACTCTGCATAGGCGCGGTCGCTCTCGCGCAGGCCACCCACTACGATGGAACGATAACCTGTGGCTAGGCTGTTAAATACGCCTTCGCGGCGTACGCAGGTGTCATCTGCAGCAGCAGGTGCTACCGGTGGCGCAAGGCCTGTGCTGTCCACTAGATCAAAACGTTTGTATTCGGGGTCGTCGAAATAAGTTTGCCGTGCACCACGGCGTGTGCCTGCAGCATCGTCATCGCGCTCAATATAGCCGTCGACCACAGTCGTTGTGTTGCCTACGTTCTTCACATTAACTTTCCACACACCATGCTGTGCAGCTGCTCGCAGGCCTGCGAGGCTAGTGGTTGGTGCTAAAGCTAATACCAAGCCAGGGCCAGGGCCTAATTTGTCTTGTGCAGTTGGGTTGTAGCAAACACCCAAAATAGCATCATCCTTATTAAACTTGTTTATGTAGTCTAAAAACTCTACATCACCTTCTTGCACACTGCGCAGTGCTCTGCCAGCAGGCGTAACGATGTCTAGCTGCAGCTTAGCCCCTTGCTCCATCCAGAGTTCTAAATAGCTTTCAGTGGCATCATCAGGTTGCACACGCCAATCTAGCTGAATAGATTGATTAGGCTGCAGTTGAAAATTAGCATGTGTGCGTGACTGGTAGCCATTGCCTGCAGGAATGACCACTTGAAGCCGTCCGCCTAATAAACCAACGAGCCGGTCAATCTCTCGTTCTAGCAAATTAGTGCCCGTATGCGGGCCAGCCAGCGTACCCCAGCTGAGGTTGACTACAATTTCAGCATCAGAGGCGCATTCGCCAAGAATGTAATCTAGCGCTTTAATCACATCCATTTGCATCGTGCCACGCAAAGTAGTTTCTTGTACCGTGCTCATGGGTAGTTGTACAAAAATAATGGGGGCAGTGCTGGCAATGTCGTCTGCTTTTATCCAAGTAGGATTTC
>JAYSRE010000045.1:0-13877 GCA_043721235.1 Polaromonas sp.
GGGGGACATCTCTCGCACCACAGGCTCGGCTACCAAGTGAAATTCTTTTACCCCACTGTTCATGCGCCATGGCAGGGTCCAGCCGTTCAAGGTGACTACCGGGTGGTAGGGCTGGCCTGTTGGCGGTACCAATGGCGGTGCGGTATCGGGCTTGGTCATTAACACAGGTTCGGGCAGGGCAGCCATGGCTACTTTGCTGACGCTGGCTGCGGCAACGGCCGTCATGGCGGCTCCGCCAAAGAAGTTACGTCGGTTCATAGAGAGTTTTGCTTGATCTAGGTTGTTGGTGTTATTCAATGTAGTCATGGTTCAGTGCCCCGCTTTCGCTTCGCCACCACCTGTGCTGGCTTTCATGCTGGCTAAGCCGCCAGGTGATGTGCCAGTCAGTGTGGTTTGCAAATCAGCATCGGCCAGCCAGAAATCGCGCTGTGCATCAATAGCGCCGCTGACTGCCATGATCTGCGTGCGCATATCGCCCAGCAAGTCAAACACGCTGAGCAGCATGCCGTTGTACCGCAGCAGCACCTCGTCGCTGATAAATTTTCGCAACGGCACCACCTCATCACGGTAGTGCACCGCTGCGTCGTAGGCGGTGCGGTAGCCGTGGTAGGCCTCGCGCGCCTCGCTGCGGGCATTGATGGCGGTTTGGCGCACGCGCGCAACGGACTGCATGTAAACGCTCTGCGCGCGCGCATTGTTGGCACCGCCCCAGTCGAATACAGGAATCGGAAATTCCAGCTCCCAGCCTTTGCGGGTGGATTTTTCACCCGTGCCGTTGTCAAACGTGGTGCTGCGGCTGTAGCCAATGTCTAAAGCATTGACAAAGCCACTGGCTTTGACCAAGCCAAGCGAGTTAGCAACGTAGCCAGATTCGGCCACGGTAGAACGCACATCCAGCCGATCGCGCAGCGCGCGTTCTTCAATGTTGTTAATTTCTTGCGGCGCTTTGGGTACATCTGGCAGGCGGTCTAGCAGCTTGAATTGCGTCTGCTGACCCCACAGGCCCATCAAGCGGATTAACTTTTCACGTTCACTGAAGGCTGCTTGTTGCGACCTAGACAGCTGCGTTACAGCATCGGCTAAAAATACCTGCTCGCGCGCTTGCTCGAGGCGGCTCCAGTTGCCTACGCGTGCCATGCGCCTAGCCAGCTCGCCGCCAGCCTCGGCTGCCAGCTTGACATCCGCCATATAAACAGCTGTTTGCTGCGCAGCCACTGCATTGATCCAGGCTTTGCGGGTTTCTGCCGCCAGCTTGATGACTTCTTGCGCAGCCTGCAGCTTGGCCAGCTCATGCTGTTGGCCTTGCCATTTGGCGCGCCATGGCATGGTGAGCAAACCCACGATGTTGAATTTCAATATGCGCTCAATTTCTACGGCATCGCCTTCTATAAAACGACCGATCGAAAAATGGGGGTTGGGCAGCGTGCCTGCCTGCACGCGGTCAGCATCGCTAATGCCTAACGTAGCCATGGACGCGTGCAAGCCGGGGTTATTTAACAAGGCAATGCGTACCGCAGATTCAGCGGTGATAGGTTGGCTTAGCAGCTTATCCACCGCCTCACGCGTAGTCGCAGTGTCGGCCACGGCGACTTGGGCCGTCACGCCGGCGGTTTTGCCTGATGTGAGCGTATTGAGGTCTGAGGCGTTGCCATCGGGCGATACCGTAGCGCAGCCCGCTAATGTCAAAGCAGCGGCTATCAGAGTGTGTTTATACAATGGTTTCATACTGTAGCTTAGTGTTTGTGGGCGGGAGTTGCCAAGGATTTAGTGGCGTCTGGCATGCTGGTCATAGCGCCAGAGGGCCGTGCTGTGGCAGGCTTGTCCGTGCCATTTTTTAAGGTCTTGGCACTTTCTTGTTCTTCCCATTTCAAAATGTCCACATGGCCGCGCAGAAATTTACCCACGGTGTCGTTGGCTCTGCGCCAGTTGTCGGTATCTTTTTCTACACCCTGTGAGGTTTCCTTAAATACCGAACGGTAGCTGACTGCAGGCACGGCAGCCTTGGGGTTGGCGGCGTTGTCCTCCATTTGGGCGATCACTGGCCGCGCCAGAAATGCACCCAACAATGCCATGCCCAGCATGGTCGTATTGATAACAAATAGGCGGTTTGGGGTAAAGCGGATATCGCGCATTTGAGCTTCCTTGGAACGTCGAGTGGGGGGGTGCGTAACGCATGGCGCACGCGCCGTGGCACCTGAGACTAGCTGCAAGCTAAATTGCAGACGTACTACGGGTGTGAAAGCTCAAAGGACGGGGGTTTTGGCGAGGAGGCGCGGCTCGGCGCTATGCCACTGGGTGGCTTGCTGCGCTGGGGCAGAGGTTGCAGATTGCAGCACATGGGCTGCGTTCACTGTGTCAGTCAAGGCGCCTAAGTGGCAGACCTGACAAGCGGTGCATTGGTTTTGCGCTGTGTCATTGTCATTAGCATCGGTTTGCGCGATGGGGCTGTGACAAGGCAGGTTTGATGCAGCTTCAGTATGATTTTGAGGGTAAAAAGAGACCTTAGTCCAATCAAATACTGCATGAGCGGCGGCTAAGTTTTTAGTGCTTTGCAGGGTGGACGCGGTACCCTTAGGTGCCTCGGGTAGCATACTGTAAGCCATGGCATCGCCTAGCAGCCCACGCAGGGGCATCAGGAACAACATTGCAATGACAAACCATTTACGCATAATGTAATGATACGCTAACGGAACAAAAGTTCAATGGCGGTCGTAAAGAGTGCAGTCTTGAAGAGCACACGGTACAAACCCCGCGTAAAAGTTCAGCTGCACCAGCCATTGTGCGGATTTCAACTACTTAGAGTTGCGTCAGCATGCTGGCCGCCATCAGCACCATGCCCACGTCTTCCACAACAGTGACCGTGCTCATGGGCAGCTTAAAGACGGTGCCCAGGCAGGCGCACTGAATTTGCGTCTTGTGCATTACCGCACGAACTACACCAAGCGCTGAAAATCCCATCACGACGATGGTGGTCCAAAGGGTAAGCACTGGGTTAAAGTTAGACAGGTACGCCATACCCAGCGCCAGTTCGACAAACGGATACACCCTGCCCCAGCCATGCCAGCGCGCGGCCAGCAGATCGTAGCCTGCATAGGCGGTGGCAAATGCGCGGACGTCCAGCAGCTTGAAAAACGAAAATACCAGGAAGAAACCGGCCATAAAGTAGCGCATGGTTTCGCCAGCGGTTACCGCAGACAGACCCATCACCAGGTGCATACCCAAACCCATCGGCTCAGCCATGGCACTGGCATGCAAGCCTATTTGCAGCAGCAGGCTGGCACCTAAGATAAAAGCGGCAATCAGCAGCAACGGGTAGTAGGTGCTAAGCCAGCTGGGGGCCATGGGCGCATTACTAATGGTGCTGTTGTTTGCTATTATAGGAATAGCTAATTGTCTAGCATTTCCTTGGGCCACAGGCTGGTTTGGCATCAAAATGTACTTGCCAGCACCGGCTACGGCGGCTTGTAACTGTGCCAGCCCAGCACGCGGCTGGGCTAGGGTAACTTGCATGGGTGAGAGGCTGACGGTAACCTCATCTGCCCATGGCTGCAGGGCTTTGGTTACTTTGCCAACGCAGGCGCCGCAGTGCAAGCCTTCTAGGGGGTAGGTGATAGTGCTGGACATAGGAGTTTGCTTTTTAGGGTGTAGGTTGTGAAAGCTTAGTTTTACAGCGTGATTGAGCGGTCAGCGCACCGGGCACGACCGCAGCTCGGCGCGCGATTGCCTCAGCACACTGCTGGCACTGCTAAGCGCCAGTGCGCCCATGCACACTGCCACTGCCAAGTCGGGCCACGCACTGCCTGTACCTGCTACACCCAGCGCGGCCAACAGTACGGCTACGTTGCCCACAGCGTCGTTGCGCGAGCACAGCCACACGCTGCGCATGTTGGCGTCACCCTCACGCCACGCATACAACATCACTGCTACCCCCACGTTGGCGGCCAGCGCCAGCAGGCTGATAGCGCCCATGGTGATGGCCTGAGGCGGCGTGCCCGTGCGGGCTGCCCATAGGGCCTTGCCAATGACAAACAGGCCAAACGCCAGCATGCACAAGCCTTTGGCAAAGGCAGCGCGCGCGCGCCAAGCCAGCGCCATGGCCAGCACCGCCAGCGACACGCCATAGTTGGCGGCATCGCCAAAAAAATCAATCGCGTCGGCCAACAGCGACACCGAGCCTGAACCAAACCCTGCAAGCAGCTCTACTACAAACATCAGCGCGTTAATAACCAGCGCTGCCCACAGCACACGGCGGTAGCGCGGGCTGGCATGCGCAGGTGCGTCATGGTCGTGCTGGCAATGGGCTGACATCGTTAATTTCCTTCGAACGGGTTTCAATGGCATGATTAGAAACCCTATAGTCACTTTAAGGTCAAGCAATGGCAGTACCAAACCCCCATGCGCAGCAAGGTTATCTGATCGGCCAAGCTGCCCAGCGCAGCGGCGTCAGCGCGGCCAATATTAGGTTTTATGAAAAAGAAAATCTCATTCCCGCGCGCGGCAGTGGTGGCAACGGCTACCGTTTGTACAACGATGAAGACCTGCACCAGCTGCGTTTTATCCGCATGCTGCGCAGCCTGGACATGTCGCTTGCCGAGGTACGCAGCCTGCTGGGGCTGAACCTGCGTAATAAGGCTGATTGCCAGACCGCACGCACTACCTTAGACGACCATATTGGCCATGTACGCCAGCGCCTGGCGGAGCTAGCCCAGCTGGAGCTGGACTTGCAGGCGCTGCGCAAGCGCTGTAACGGCGAAGGCGCAGCATGCCACTTGATTGAGGCATTGCACCAACGTGCCAATGAAGTGGCCTTAGACCAGGGGCATGCAATCACCGCGCCGCCTGGCAAGGCGCGCAAACCCTTGGCGCACAGACATGTGTAGGCTGCCGGTTGGCACAGCGCAGTACGTGGCACCCGGTTTAAGGCGGCTTTATTTGGCTGGCGTTGCCTCGGTAATGCGGTAGTACAAGCCGTAGGGGTCGTCGTTAAGTACCATAAAGGTACCCTCCACCACGACAGGGTCTAGCGTGTATTTAATGGGCGTTTTAGTGCGCACCTCCACCATGCTTTCTGGTCCACCCGGCAGGCAAAAGCTGCAGCTCATGGGCACTGACGTGAGTAAAAAGTGGCGCTGCTTTTCGCCAGGCTCCAGGGGCATCATGAAGCCTTGTACTTTTTGGGTTCTGCGGTGCAGCGCCATTTGCGCGACATCAAATACTGGCAGTATTTTGTTTTTATCGGTTTTAGTTTTAATCGATGTCAGCATGCCCCAAGGCACTACGTCGGCGCGCTCTTGCAGCGGCGCAAAAGGGCTTAAAGAACTGTGCACGCCAGCGCCTTGCCCTGCGGGTACGCCAGCAGGTGTGGGATTTGCCGCCATGGAGGCCGTTTTATTTGGTGCTGCAGCTTGGGCCGGCGCACCCAAAGGTGAGCTTAAAGGTGAGCTTAGCTGCGCGCTGGCTGTGGTGGCCAACAGCGCTGTGCAGACCAGTATCAGTTTAGTGTTCATGCTTCATCCCGCAGTATTTGCCAATGGCCAAGCCTTTGCAGGCGGCTTGCAATTCTTTGTGGCAGACATCTTCTTTCTTGCCTGTTTCCAAGCACTTGGCCGCTGCCTCGTGCGCGGCCGCTATGGCGCGGTGGCGGGCCATGTCTTTTTTGGCATCGGCATCGGGCCCGGCGGCGGTTTGCGCCAAAGCGCTGAATGTTGCGCAGGCTAGCACAGTAGCCGCTATGAACGACTTCAGGACACAAGCTGGGTGAAAAACAGTCATAAATTACCTCGATTGTAAAATTTTAAGAACATCTAATTTGTAAGCAGCCCATACAGGCAACAGCGCGGCCACCAAGGCCATGGCTGCTGCACCGGCCAGCACCCACACTTGCTCTGGCAGCCAGATCCACCCCGTAATGGGAATAGACCTGTCCGCAGCTAATAAATAGCCTACCAGACCCGTCAAGAGATGGCCCAAGGCCAGCCCCAAAACCCCTCCTGCCAACGTGAGCAGCAGCGCCTGCCACACCAGCACCCCGGCTATGCGCGCAGGCGGTGCACCCAGCAGGCGCAGCATAGCCCAGTCAGCCTGGCGCTCGCGCAGGGCATTCCACAGCGCTATCAGCAGGCTGATGGTGGCAATCAGCAGCAGCACGGCGGCAAAACCGCGCAGCACGTCAGTGCCTACGCCCAGCAGCCGAAAAAGCCGCGTAATTTCTATGGCTGGCGCGGCGGCCTGCATCTCGGTGGTGGTGTTGACAAAGCGCGGAAAACTCACCGCCGCCAGCGGCGAGTTGTACTGAACCAGCGCCATCGTTACCTCGCGCTCTTCTTGTAGAATTTTGCGATCTTCATCGTTCAGCGCCGTGGCTTTTTCGTGCACTTGCCAGACTGATTCGGTCATGGTGAGTATTAAGCGGTCCAGCACGCAGTTACATTTTTGCAGCGTGCCCACTAAAAAATACGGCGATTCGCCATGCGGGTGGCCTGTAGCACCCAAGCCGTGGTTGCCCACAAACGGCATGCCAGCTTGCAGGCCCGCACCCGCCATGGACTGCGCAGCGCTGTAGCCAGCCACTGCGTGCATGGGCGCAGTCCACCCTTGGCCGCTGTCCATTTTGGCGCTGTACAAATTAAGGTAGTCTTGCGTGGTGCCTACTATGCGGTAGCCCGCAAAGCTGTCGCCCAGGCTGAGGGGGATGAGTGTTTTTACTTGGGGGTTTTTTGCCAGTGCAGTCACTTCGGCCAGTGAAATATTGCCTGTCGGCACGTCAATATGGAACACGCCCGCCAAAATCAGTTGCAGCGGGCTGCCCTTTGCACCCACCACCACATCAATGCCTTGCAGGTCACGCTCAAACGAAGCCTGCACTTGGTGTTGCACCAGCAGCAAAAAGTTAATCGATGCCAAGCCCAGCGCCAGCAGCAGTATGTTAAGCCCTGCAGCCAGCGGGCGGCTGAGAATATAGTGCCAAGCCAATACTATTGTTTTCATAGCGTACTATGCAGTATTTCCTTGGGCGACAGGCTTTTTTCATCTATAAAAACGGCTTCTAGCACAGGGTGTACGCGGGTGTCGTGGGTGGCAATCACCAAGGTGGCGTTGCAGTGCAGCGCTGCGTGTGCCAGCAAGGTAACGGCGCTGTGGGCAGCGCCGTCGTCCAGACTAGCGGTGGGCTCATCGGCCAATATGACTTGCGGCGCCATCAGCACCGCCCGCGCCAGCGCCACCCGCTGCGCCTGCCCGCCAGACAGCGTGTGCGGCAAGCGCCGCGCCAGGTCGGCCACGCCCAAGGCCTCTAGGCTGTGCATGATGTGCCCACTGTGGGTGGGCTTGCCCAAGGCAAAGTAAGCCAAGCCGAGGTTGTCAAACACGCTCAGCGCATCGCTTAAGTGCAGCCGCTGCGGCAAAAACCCCACCGTACGCCCGCGCCATGCGTCGCGCTGCCTGCTGTTTAAGCGCGCAGGGTTTTGCCCCGCAACCTCCAGCGTGCCCAGGGCGGTGGTGAGCAAACCGGCAGCCAGTGCCAAAAAGGTGGATTTGCCACTGCCCGAGCTGCCGCGCAGCACCAGCGCTGCACCTTGGGCCACGCTGACCTCGGGCAGCGCCATAGCTGCGCTGCCGGGGTACTGGAAGCACAACTGTTGGCTGACGATCATGCGGGTATTGCCTGCTGGCTGGTGACGCAGTCGGCGCACACCCCGCGCACGGCAAAGTCCATGCTCATGCCTTGGTAACCCAGTGCCTTGAGGGCTTCTAGCGCGGTTTGGGCGGCTTTTTCCAGGTCGATGGCACTGGCTTTTAAAGCGCCCGCCAGGGGGCGGTCTTGGTGGCAGCTTTGGCATTCAAAATGCGGCAGGGCATGCACGCTGGCGGGCATGGCTTGGTAGCGGCGTACGCGGCTGGCATCTACACGGCACAGCAGCAGGCCTGCCAGCGTCAGGCGGTCAATCAAACGGTACAGCGTTACGCGGTCAAGTGCTAACGCGCTGTCGGTGTGCAATGCTGCTTGCAACTGCGCATGGGTGTAGCTGGTATCGGGGTGGGCCAGCAGCCAGCTCAGCACCGTACGGCCCGCGCTGGTGCGCCGCAGGCCATGGGCTTGCAGCAGTGCATCAATGGGGTCTGCAGGCGCTGTGTCTGCGCTGGTGGTGGGCGAGCTGGGCACTGTAGCTAAAGCCATAGGTCTAAATTTTGTAAATAGTCTAAATAATGCAACAAAGTTGCGTTAAAATTAGTGCAACTAAATTGCATTATCTAATATTTAGCTGCTGCTTGCAGAGTATTTGCTGCGCTTTATGAAAGAGTTTGTGAGTTTTTTACCTGTATTTTTCAAACGTAGCAGTTCCAGCATCTTGGCGTGGCCTGCCTGGCTGCGCCTACTGGCGGTGGTGCCAGTGCTGTTGCTGTTAGGGGGCGCTGTTGTGTGGGCCAATGTGGATGCCGTACTGTGGTAAGCCTTGACAACCTGACGGTCAGCTACCGCCAGCACCCTGCGCTGCACCATGTTACGGGCCAGTTTGCGCGTGGTTCGTTGACCGCAGTGATCGGGCCCAATGGGGCAGGTAAGAGCACCTTGCTCAAAAGCATCGCGGCGCTGCTGCCTATTGCGGGGGGACGGCTTATTTGGACCCAGCCGCAACCACGCATTGCTTACCTTGCGCAATTAGCTGAAATTGACCGCAGCTTTCCTATCAATGTGCAAGACAGCGTGCTGCTGGGCTGCTGGCCTGCTACAGGCGCTTGGGGTAGTGTGGGCAACACGCTGCAGGCTAGAGTGGCCGATGCGTTGCACGCGGTAGGGCTGGGTGATTTTTCGCGTCGGCCTTTGCACACGCTGTCATCGGGCCAGTTTCAACGGGCGCTGTTTGCGCGCCTGCTGGTGCAAGATGCCGACGTTATTTTGCTAGATGAGCCGTTCAATGCGATCGACAGCAAAACCACGGCTGCGCTGCTGGGCATCGTAGCGCAGTGGCACCAACAAGCGCGCACGGTCATTGCGGTGCTGCATGACGAATCCCAAGTGCGCCAGCATTTCCCGCAAACCTTGCTGCTGGCGCGTCAGGTGGTGGCCTGGGGTGACACCGCACAGGTGCTTACCGAGCCCCATTTGCAACAAGCCCGCGCCATGACCCAGGCGTGGGACGACAATGCAGAGCTTTGCAGCGTGGACCAGCGCAAGATTGACCAGTACAGCAATGTCCAGCACAACCATGGCCAGCACAACCATGGCCAGCACAACCATAGCCTGCACCCTGTGCAAGAGCAGGCGGTATGAGCGCCACTGGCTGGCAAATTACCGCCACGGCCTACGAGCTATGCATAGCGCCGTTTGCAGAGTTTGCTTTTATGCGCCGCGCTTGGGTGGCGGCCCTAGCACTGTCGCTTAGCGCTGCGCCGCTGGGCGTGCTGCTGACCTTGCGCCGCATGAGCCTGCTGGGCGACGCGCTCAGCCACGCTATTTTGCCGGGGGTGGCTGTCGGCTTTATGGTGTTTGGTTTGTCGCTGACCGCGATGGCTGTGGGGGGTGTTGTAGCGGGCATGTTGGTGGCCGCTTTTGCAGGGCTGGTAAGCCGGTTCACAGCGCTGAAAGAAGATGCCAGCCTAGCAGCGGTTTATCTCATAGCGCTGGCACTGGGTGTGGTGCTGATCTCACGCCACGGCACCCAGCTTGATTTGTTGCACATACTGTTTGGCAGCGCGCTAAGTGTGGACAGCCAAGGCTTGGTGATGGTGGCCAGCGTCGCCAGCGCCAGCGTGCTGGCCCTGGCAGCGGGCTACCGAGGTTTCGTGGCAGAGAGTTTTGACCCCGTATTTTTAAGCGCTGTGTCGCAGCGCAAGCGCGGCCCATTGGGCAGCAAAGCGTGGATGTGGCAACAGGGCTTCTTGATGCTGGTGGTGCTCAACCTGGTGGCGGGTTTTCAAACCCTTGGCACCTTGATGGCCGTGGGCTTGATGATGCTGCCCGCTGTGTCTGCGCGCTTGTGGCACGACTCCTTGCCTGCACAGCTGGTCAATGCCAGTGCCCAGGCCATGCTGGCCAGCACCCTGGGGCTACTGCTGTCGTACCACCTGGACACAGCATCCGGCCCCACCATCATTGGCTGTGCGGGGGCTTTGTATGGCCTGTCGCTGCTGTTTGCGCCAGGCGGCTGGCTGCCACGGGCAGTGCGGCCAGTGCACCGCGTGGCTTAACCCCCTGTTTTTACCTAAGGACGCTTCATGAAAAAATTATTTCGCCAGTGGTGCTCTCCACATTTTTTAGTGGCCAGTCTGCTGACGCTAGCGCCTTTGGCCAGCGGCGCTGCAGACAAACTACCTGTGGTCGCCAGCTTTAGTATTTTGGGTGACCTGGTGCAGGTGGTGGGCGGTGACCGCGTAGCCGTTACCACTTTGGTAGGTGCCGACCAAGATGCCCATGTGTTTCAACCCAAGCCCACAGACGCTAAAAACTTGCTGCAGTCCAAACTGCTGGTGACTAACGGCCTGGGCTTTGAGCCTTGGGCTGAAAAGTTGGTCAAATCTGCAGGCTACAAGGGTACTGTAGTGGTGGCTGCACAAGGCATACCAAGCCTTACCAGCCCCCCAGAAAAACTCGGTGCCAAGCCCGAGACAGACCCCCACGCCTGGCAAAACCCTAACCACGTGGCCGTGTACGTGCGCAACATTGCAGAGGCCCTCGCCAAGCTAGAGCCTGCCAGCGCAGGCCTTTTTAAAACCAACAGCGAGGCTTACATAGCTGAGCTGCAAACTTTAGATACATGGGCCAAAGCGCAATTTGCGGCTGTGCCGTTGCAGCAGCGCAAAGTTATCACTTCGCACGATGCCTTTGGCTACTTTGCAGCGCACTACCAAGTCACATTTCTAGCGCCGCAAGGTTTGTCTACCGAAGGCGAACCCAGTGCCAAACAGGTGGCTAAATTAATACGCCAGATCAAGGCCGAAAAAATCAAAGCGGTATTTGTAGAAAACATGAGCAACCCCAAGCTGCTGGCGCAGTTGGCCAAAGACGCTGGTGTAAGCCCTGGTGCAGCGCTGTACGCCGATGCGCTGTCTAGTGGCGACAAACCCGGCGCGACTTACCTAAAGATGATGCGGCACAACGTTAGCGCGCTGTATGCTGGCATGCAGCAGAACTGATGCTTACCTGTGTTTTAACGTCCGTGTTCGGCAGGAGTTTCTAGCTTGCGCGCAGCCAGCGTGAGCAGCCAGGTCATGATCAGGTAGATGAACGAGATGGCCAAGTAGGGCTCCCAGTAACGCGAATACGCCCCTGCGACGGTGCGGGCCGCCATGGCCAGCTCGGCTAGGCCGATGGCCGATACCAATGACGAATCTTTCAGCAGCGTGATAGCCTCGTTCACCAGCGGCGGCACCATACGGCGCAGTGCCTGGGGCAGCACAATGTAGCGCATGGCTTGGCTGTGGTTCAGGCCCAGGCTTTGCGCAGCTTGGGTTTGCCCGCGTGAGATCGACGCAATGCCGGCCCGCACAATCTCAGAAATATAGGCCGCAGCATTGAGCGTGAGCGCCAGTGCGCCCGACATGAAGGCACCGTAATTTTGGCGCAGCTCGCCAGCAGTTTCGCCCGACATTAACAGCCCGTTTTCAGGGTGAATTAAGGCGGGCATGAGGGCAAAATGCACCAGCAAAATTTGCACAAACAGCGGTGTGCCTCTGAAAAACCCCACATAGGCTACGCACAGCCAGCGCACCAGGCGCCGCCAACCGGTAGCGCGCTGGGAGGTAACCAGGCCAATAAACAGGCCTGCAAGCAAGCCCAGCACCAAGGCAATCACCGTGAGTTGCACGGTCATCCACACGCCCTTTACAAACAGTGGTGCATAGGGCGTGAGGATTTCCCAGCGCAGATCCATAAAGGGCTATTGCATGCTACTTGGTTAATCAAACAGTTATTTGGCAGCAGGGCCAAAGTACTTCACATTCATGGCTTGCAGGCTGCCGTCGGCTTGCATGGCGGCCAGTGCATCGGTCAATTTCTTTTGCAGTTCGGTGTTGCCCTTTTTAACGGCGAAACCATACTGCTCAGGGGCAAAAGAGGCATCGCTTACGCTCTTGAACTTGGCATTCGGGTTGTTAGCAATGTAGTGCTGCACTACGCCGTTGTCGGCCACCACAGCAGCTACGCCGCCAGCTTCTAGCTCTTTCAAAGCCAAGGGGGTGGATTCAAAACGCTTGATGTTGGCACTGGTTTTGCCCAGCAGCTTTTGCACTACTTCGTCACCCGTGGTGCCGGTTTGCACGCCTACTTTGAGCTTTTTCAGGTCGTCAAACTTGGCAACTTTAGAGCTGTCTTTCACGGCGATCAACTGGTTGGCGTTGAAGTAAGGGCCGGTAAAGTCCATGGTCAGTTTGCGTTCGTCGGTGATGGTGACCGAGGATGCCACGATATCGCGCTCGCCCGTGTCCAGCGTTTTGAAGATGCCTTCCCACGGGGTGTTGACAAACTTGATTTCAATACCGGCCTTGGTGGCGGCAGCTTTCAGCACGTCTACGGTGTAGCCGGTGATCTCGCCGCTAGGGGTTTGTGACTCAAACGGTGCGTAGGCTGCATCGGTACCTACCACGTAGACTTTGGCTACCGGGGCAGGTGCTGGGGCTGGCGCTGCTGCAGCAGGCGCAGGTGCGGCTGGTGCTGGCTCAGGCGCTTTGCTGCAACCTGCAAGAATGGCGGCCGATGCGAATGCCATGAGGGCAAAGCGGCGGGTAGATGTCATAGGTTTCATAAAAATAATCCTAAAAAATTAAAAGTAACATAGTTTAAGCGGTGTTGGGGCCCGTATGGGCCAGAGGTATCCCCAGTGCGATAAGCAACCTGTGGGCCAAGTTGGGGTAGTCGGTGATCAAACCGTCCACACCCATGGCTATTACTTGGCTTAAGTCGCCCTCGGTGTTGACCGTCCACGGCACTACTTGCAGCCCCAGCGACTGGGCGCGCACCACCAATGCGGGGCTCAGATCCCCAAAATAGGGCGACCACGCGGAGCCACCTGCTGCGCTGACCATACTGGGCACGTCGGCATGGTCTGCGCTGCGCACCGCACCCGTCCAGCAGGCCTTGCCTGCTTGGGGTCTGATGTTATCTGTCCACGGCTGCTGGGCGCTGAGGTAGGCAGTGCGCAGGGCGGGGGCGCGCTGCTGCACCAAGGCCAGGGTGCGCCAGTCAAAGCTTTGCACCATCACCCGCTGTTGCATGCTGTGGGCCTGCACCACGGCCAGTAAGTTGTCTACAAATGTTTCGGGGCTGACTGTTTCATGCGGGTGGTCGGGCGAAATTTTGGTTTCAATATTAAAGTGCACGTTGGAAGCCTGCAGGCGTTCAAACAGCTCGGCCAACGAGGGCATGCGGGTGCCGTCCAGCGGCGTTTGGCTGGCAAAGCGCTGGGCATACGGGCTGGCAGGGTTGATGCGGCCTACGTCAAAACTTTGCAGCTGCCTAAAACTAAGCCGGTTGACCAGCGCGGGTGCAGGCAGCCACTGGCCGCGCGCATCACGGGTAATCTCGGGGTTAAGCGCCCGGTCGTGGCTGATAACCACCACCCCGTCGCTGCTGACACCTACGTCCAGCTCCAGGGTGCTGACCCCTATGCGCAGGGCCTCGTCATAGCCCGGCAAGGTATTTTCCGGTAGCAAGCCCCGCGCACCTCGGTGGCCTTGCAGGTCAAAAAATCGGGCTTTCATAGACTAATTATGTACCAAACAGCCCTACCGCCCAAGGAAATGCTGAATGAGTAGCTATGTATTTAATAGTAAACCTAGCCTGCAGGCACTTCAAATACCAAGCAAGTGGTGGTTGCATGGGCGTAGATTTTGCCGTCAGGTCCAACAATGCGGCCTTCGGCGGTGGCCAGCTGCCTGCGCAG
>JAYSRE010000046.1:0-1976 GCA_043721235.1 Polaromonas sp.
CACGCTAACCATCTGCAACGTCGCTACTAGCGCCATGGTGCGCGAGTGCAAATTGGCCTACATCACCCGCGCCGGGGTCGAGATCGGCGTTGCGTCCACCAAAGCTTTTAGTACTCAGCTAGCAGCGCTATTTTTACTGGTGCTAACGCTGGCCAAGCTGCGTGGCCACTTAAGCGCCGAGCAAGAGGCAGCCCACCTAAAAGCCATGCGCCACCTGCCCGCTGCGCTACAAAGCGTGCTGGCACTAGAGCCGCAAATCATCGCCTGGGCCGAGGCCTTTGCCACCAAGCAAAACGCGCTGTTTTTAGGGCGCGGTCTGCATTACCCCATCGCACTTGAAGGCGCATTAAAGCTAAAAGAAATCAGCTACATCCACGCCGAAGCCTACCCCGCAGGCGAGCTAAAACACGGCCCGCTGGCGCTAGTAGACAAAAGCATGCCAGTGGTCGTAATCGCCCCGCAAGACGCGCTGGTAGACAAGCTAAAAAGCAATATGCAAGAAGTGCGCGCCCGGGCAGGCGAGCTGTTCGTATTTGCCGACTCTGACACCAAAATCCACGCCGAAGAAGGCATCCACGTCATCCGCATGCCAGAGCACTACGGCGCGCTGTCGCCCATCTTGCACGTAGTCCCGCTGCAACTGCTGGCTTACCACACCGCCTGCGCTAGGGGTACAGACGTAGACAAACCAAGGAATTTGGCTAAGAGCGTTACCGTGGAGTGAGGAGGTTGTTAAGACTTCCAAGCTGATTGAAGAAAAGAAAGTCCGTCGGGAGAAAAGAAAGTCCCTCGGACAAACTGACTCACCGCAATCGGCTTTGAAGCAAACGTTGGAACCAACTGTGGCAAACGCACGGTTATGGGCAGGCAGTTTCACGATTCTGGAGGTTAGTCAGCTGACGTTCTTGGGAGTCGGCAAAAGGCACAAAGCGGGCCTTTATGCGTCGCAAGAAATCGACAGGTTTCGACGACATAGCGGAAGTACGGTCCCTCGAACTCATCGCCGCAAAGCGGTCACTCAATTAAAGTGAATTGCCAACTAGGCGGGTGGCTGGAAAGCAGCGGAAGCGGTCGTTTAGGACACTGGTCCAGTTTTGATCGTCCTGCTGGGTTTGTCGATTCTGCTATCGCTGCACAAAGTTAGGAATCTGACATCAACAGCGCCTTAGATACAGGGTGTTTGTCATACGGGCCCATAGTTTTTGGGACTCGGAAACATAAAAATGCCAGCCGACATCGTCGGAAACCAAAAAATTCTGAGTACAGGGCGCTGTGGCCGGTTTTCGCACGAATCTTTATGACATGCCTAGAGGGGCTAAGTCGCCCCGCTCACTGGACGCCTTCAACCTTGAAGCCGCGCAATAAGACCCCCAGCCCAAGCGCAAATGTGCGGTCGAATTCAGTGGCCACGAAATACTGACCTGCCTGGTACACAAGCGGGTGCTGCTGCTGCACGTCCGCTTCGCTCATGGGGTCAAGCGATGAGGGGCCCTGGGCATAACCGCTGGTTTCGTCCAGCGTAGCGCCTAGCACGTAGTAGCCCAAAGCACGAAACCCCCGCGCCGCGCCTTCTGCCTCCAAACCAGCGTCGTGAAAGCAGTCCAGCACCTCGGCCATGAAACCAACGCCCGTGGCTGAATTCCAGCGGTGCATGGCCATCCAGAGATAAAAGCGCGGGTTTTGCCGTGCCATCGTGCGCCAGCTCTGCACCAGCGTACGCAGGCGTTGGGCCGGCGTATGGTCTTTGGGAGGGATGGGCAAGGCATTGAGCAAGCGGTCTACCAAGGCGTCCAGAAGGTGCGCCTTGCTTGGAAAGTGGTAATAGATGCTCATGGCCTCACAGCCCAAGCGCTCACCCAGTTTTCTGGTCGTAAATGCGTCTAAACCCTGCACTTCAATCAGCGCCAGCGCCTCGCTTTCAATGCGCTCAGAGTGCAGTGGTTCGCGGGTGCCACGGGGCTTCTTTGTGGCTACGT
>JAYSRE010000047.1:0-13776 GCA_043721235.1 Polaromonas sp.
TTGGTGTTGTCCAGCTGCAAGGCTTTGCTGTACGCTTGGCTAGCGAGCTTGGCGTACACGTCGCCCAAGTTTTCGTGCGCGGTTGCGTAGCTGGGGTTAGTACGGATGGCCATCTCTAGCGCGGCGCGGGCTTTGTCAAACTGGCTTTGGCCGGCGTACAGCACAGCTAAATTGTTATAGGGCTCCGGCAGCTCGGGGTAGTCTTCGGTCAGTTTGGTAAAGGTGCTGATGGCATCGTTGGGTTTGGCTTGCTCGGTGAGGATGACGCCTTTTAAAAACCGCATTTGGGCATCGCGCGGTTTGGTGGCTAAAAACTGGTCGGCCTTGGCGCCTGCCTCGGCCAGCTGGCCAGCGCGCAGCAGACGGTTTACGTCGGAGTAATCGTCAGCCCATGCGGCAGTGGCGGTAAATAAACCGATGGCCAAACACGCACTAGCCAAAGGCTTTGCAGCAAATAACGCAATGGATCTGGCAGGGTACATACAACCTCTTTGAACTTCAACGTAACACGCAATAACAAAAACGCGGCCAAGAATTGGGCCGTATACTGCGATATTGTAGCGGCTGACCATGCCCGACGGCAGCTTGCTGACCTAGCCGCTGCCCTTGCATGCGCTGCCTACCATTCCAATACTTTTAATTTTCGTTTTCTCTCATGAGCCTTCGCATTTACAACACGCTGTCGCGTGCAGTAGAAGAATTTGTGCCCCTGGTGCCCGGCAAAGCTGGTATGTACGTTTGCGGCATGACCATTTATGACCTGTGCCATGTGGGCCACGCCCGCATGATGATGGCGTTTGACGTAGTGCAGTGCTGGTTGCGCGCCAGCGGCTACGAGGTAACTTTTGTACGCAACATTACCGATATTGACGACAAAATCATCAAACGCGCGGTACAGCGCGGCATGACCATCCGCGCGCTGACCGATGAGATGATCATTGCCATGCACCGCGACTTGGATGCTTTGGGTGTTGCCCGGCCCACGCACGAGCCGCGCGCTACCGAGTATGTGCGTGAGATGACCGACTTAATAGGCGTGCTGCAGCAAAAAGGCCTGGCATACCAAATTACGCAAGCCGGTGAGGCCACTGGCCAAGGCGACATGAACTTTAGTGTGCGCAAACTGCCCGGCTACGGCAAACTCAGCGGTAAATCGCTAGACCAGCTGCGCGCTGGCGAGCGCGTAGCGGTATTAGACGGCAAGCAAGACCCGCTGGACTTTGTGCTTTGGAAGGCCGCCAAGCCTGAAGAGCCTGAGGATGCCAAATACGACTCACCCTTTGGCACAGGCCGCCCCGGCTGGCATATTGAGTGCTCGGCCATGAGCATGGGTGTGCTGGGCGAGACTTTTGACATCCACGGTGGGGGAGCCGACCTGCAGTTTCCGCACCACGAAAACGAAATTGCCCAGAGCGAAGGTGCAACCGGGAAAACCTTTGCGCGCTACTGGCTGCACAACGGGTTTTTGAACGTCGACGGCGAAAAAATGAGCAAGTCGGTGGGTAACTTTTTTACCATCCGCGATGTGCTGAAAAGCTACGACGGCGAGACGATTCGCTACTTTATGGTGCGCGTGCACTACCGCAGGCCGTTTAACTTCAGCGATGCCGGGCTGGACGACGCACGCACAGCCCTCAAGCGCTTGTACACCGTGCTAGAGGCTGTGCCCCCAGCGGCCGTGGCGCTGGACTGGGCCCAGCCATGGGCTGCCAAATTCAAAGCCGCGCTGGACAACGACTTTGGCACGCCTGAGGCATTTGCGGTACTGTTTGATCTGGCCAGCGAGATCAACCGCAGTAAGAGTGCAACACTCTCAGGTGCGCTCAAAGCATTGGGCGGTGTACTGGGCTTATTGCAAAGCGATCCGTCAGCGTATTTGCAGTTGGGTTCTGCCCTGAGCGATGCAGCGATTCAAACCCTGATTGCCGAGCGCGCAGCCGCCAAAGCGGGCAAAGATTTTGCCCGCGCAGACCAGATACGCAAGGACTTGGCGGTGCAAGGCATCGTGCTCAAAGACGCGCCGACAGGTACCACCTGGGAAGTGCAAAAATGAGTTTAAAACTGCTATTTTTAAGTGTTTTAGGGCTATCGCCCAAGGAAATGCTACACGAGCAGCTATGAAAATTATAGTAAATAAAATCTCCACAGATAGCGTGGCCCCCGACTATTGGGAGGATGCCTGCAAGCATTTGGTTAAAAAAGACCGCGTTATGAAGCGGCTGATTCCCCAGCTGGGCAGCACATTTTTGCAGCGCCGCCACGACCCATTTACCACCTTGTCGCGCAGCGTGGTGGGCCAGCAAATCAGCGTGAAAGCAGCGCAAAGTATTTGGGAGCGATTTGCCAAACTCAGCCCTCAGCTCTCGCCCGCAGCCGTGCTCAAGCTCAAGGTAGACGGCATGCGTGCAGCGGGGCTGTCAGCCCGCAAAATTGAATATTTGGTCGACTTGGCTTTGCATTTTGACAGTGGCGCGCTGCACGTGAAAAGCTGGGGCGCCATGGATGACGAAGCCATCATTGCCGAGCTGGTGGCCATACGCGGCATTGGCCGCTGGACAGCTGAGATGTTTTTAATGTTCCACATGCTGCGGCCCAATGTGCTTCCGCTGGACGATGTGGGGTTGGTCAACGGTATCAGCCAGAATTATTTTTCGGGAGAATCGGTCAGCCGCAGTGAAATACGCGAAGTGGCTGCCGCTTGGGCACCTTACTGCAGCGTGGCTACATGGTACCTGTGGCGCTCGCTGGATGTGGCGCCAGACGAAGGGCAGTAGGGTCTGCACCAGACAGCATGTCGCCATGCGGTTGCATTGCGCTGGGCGTGGTTTTTAAAACTAAGGGCGTTATTTTTAGAATGCTATGTTTTTGGGGTGAATGAATCGTGTTTGTCAAGCCCTTAAATTCCGTCAAACGGGTTTAAACTGCACAGCGTTGTAATGCCTAGGAGCCCGCTTTGGCCAAAAAAGTATTCTTAGATTTTGAATTCCCCATTGCTGAGCTAGAGGGAAAAATAGAAGAGCTGCGCTACGTGCAGTCTGAGTCTGCGGTAGACATTAGCGAAGAAATTGACCAACTGGCCAAAAAAAGCCAGCAGCTCACCAAAGACATTTACAGCAGCCTGTCGCCATGGCAAATTACCAAAATTGCCCGCCATGCCGAGCGGCCCTACACCCTGGACTATGTCAATGAGTGCTTTACCGATTACATTGAAATGCACGGTGACCGCCACTTTGCAGACGACCAAAGCATAGTCGGCGGCCTAGCCCGCTTTAACGGCAATGCTTGCATGGTGCTAGGCCACCAAAAAGGCCGCGACACCAAAGAGCGCGCCGCGCGCAATTTTGGCATGGCCCGCCCCGAGGGCTACCGTAAAGCCCTGCGCCTGATGAAAACGGCTGAGAAATTTGGCCTGCCCGTATTCACCTTTGTGGACACGCCCGGCGCCTTCCCTGGCATGGACGCTGAAGAGCGCGGCCAGTCCGAGGCCATAGGCCGCAACATTTTTGAGATGGCCCAGCTTGAGGTGCCCATCATCACCACCATCATTGGCGAGGGCGGCTCTGGCGGCGCGTTGGCCATCAGCGTGGCCGACCAAGTGCTGATGCTGCAGTTTTCTATCTACAGTGTGATCAGCCCAGAAGGCTGCGCCTCTATTTTGTGGAAAACATCAGACCGCGCGCAAGACGCAGCCGAGCAACTGGGCATTACCGCCCACCGCTTAAAAGCACTGGGTTTGATCGACAAAATCATCAGTGAGCCCGTGGGCGGCGCACACCGCGACCCCAAACAAATGGCTGCTTTGCTCAAGCGTGGTTTAAGCGATGCCTACCGCCAAGTGGCCGACCTGAAGGTGAAAGAACTGCTAGACAAGCGCTACGACAAGCTGCGCAGTTTTGGCCGGTACACCGACACCAAAGCTGACAGCAGGTAGGCTGGGCTACTGCTGCATCTCTTAAAAACCGCTGTGCAGCTGCACGGTTAAACGGGTGTTCAGACGCTCGTTTAACCAATTGTCGTTACCCGTCGCTGCACTTTGCTAAACACAGGGCCCCACACGGGCTGCAATTGCTCGTTGTCACTGAGCTTGAATTTTTTGTCGACACTGAGGGCTGCGGTAAAAGATTTTTCACACAAAGCAGTTCGGGCTGTTACGCAGTACACAAAAGCTTGCGTTTTATGGCCCTGCAAAAGATCGGGTGTGTTGGTTAAGCCTTGTGCAAAGCTTTGCAATAGTTTTTTCTCGGCCCGGCCATATTCGCCTAGATTAAAAGCTGCCACACCCTCGCGCAGCGCGCCAGCGCCTGCCGAAGGACGCTCAAACAGCGGTGCACCTGACAACGCGTTGGGCACTGCACCTGGTACCTTATTTCCAGCGCCAGCTACAGGGCTGCCACCCGGCGAGGTGGCTGGCAAGCTAGAGCAGCCTGCAATCACTAAAACAATCATGCTGATGCAGGCTAGCAAACAGCATTCTAAAATCCATTGGCGTTTCATACAGTGTGCCCTCCTTTTACTATTTTTTCAAATACCATAACGCAATTTTGCCTTTGTTTGGCAAAAACTGGGTAACAAGTGGTAGCTGCGTCTGTTGCACTAGAGTGCTCCAAACGAGGCCCAGTCCTTGGGTCAGTACCAGGGCCCACCCCAGCGCATACACTCTGGCTGTATGATTTTTCTGCCCACCCACCTGTTGTCGACCCCGTTGGCCGTTGCCTATTCGGGTGGGGCCGACTCCACTGCGCTGCTGCTGCTGTGCGTGGCCCAGTTTCCCGGCCAAGTGCAAGCCGTGCACATACACCACGGTCTGCAGTCAGCAGCAGACGATTTCGCAGCCCACTGCGCGGTATTTTGCAGCCAATTGCAGGTGCCTTTGCACACCGTGCATGTGCAAGCCAAACACGCCCTGGGCGACAGCCCTGAAGATGCCGCCCGCAGGGCGCGCTACAGTGCATTGGAAGGTCAAATTTCTAAGCTAAATAAGGCTATCGCCCAAGGAAATACTGAACAAGCAGCTATTAAAACAATAGTAATAGCCCAGCACGCAGATGACCAAATTGAAACCCTGCTCTTGGCTTTGAGCCGTGGTGCGGGGCTGCCAGGCTTGTCGGCTATGCCCCAGCGCTGGCAGCGCGGTGGGCTGGAGTTTGTGCGGCCATTGCTTGGCGTACCCTCAGCGGGCATTCGCAGCTGGCTGGCCGCGCAAGGCTTAGCAGCGCGCCATGTGGGCAGTGTAGATTTTGCCAGTACCCTAGGCCAAGGCTGGATCGAAGACCCTAGCAACACAAACCTGCAGTTCACCCGCAACCGCATTCGCCATACGGTGATGCCTGCGCTACTGGCGGCCTTCCCGCAGGCGCAAGCCACTTTTGCCCGTTCAGCACGCCATGCGGCGCAGGCCCAGGCATTACTTGCGCAAGTGGCTACAGAAGACATAGCAAAAACCGGCAATCCTCCGGGCATTGCCGCGCTGCAAAGTCTCAGCCCCGAGCGCCAAGCCAACCTGCTGCGCCACTGGCTGAGTACCAGCCACGGCGCAGCCCCCAGCGCTGCACAACTAGACGAACTGCAAAGCCAGATCGCCCATTGCACTGACAAAGGCAAGCAAATTCGCATCAAGCTGGCCTCGGGTACGCTGCTGCGCAACGCCCACATGCTGCAGTACTTACCCTTGGGTGCGCCGCAGGCCCCGCTATAATCTAGGGCTTTGCCAAGAGCCTAGGCCAAAGGCAATACAAAGGCCCGTTTGGGGTCTATTGCTCAAAGGCTATTTCACAGATTTTCCAACACATAAAAATGGCTTTAATCGTTCATAAATACGGCGGCACTTCGATGGGCTCGACCGAGCGCATTCGCAATGTCGCCAAGCGCGTTGCCAAATGGGTGCGTGCTGGCCACCAGATCGTGGTGGTGCCTTCTGCCATGAGTGGCGAGACCAACCGTCTGCTTGGTTTGGCCAAAGAGCTGGCACCAGAAAAAACCTCTGAAGCGTACCACCGCGAGCTGGACATGCTGGCCTCGACCGGCGAGCAGGCCAGCAGCGCGCTGCTGGCCATCGCGCTACAGGCCGAAGGCATGCCCTCGGTAAGCTACGCAGGCTGGCAAGTGCCCATCAAAACCAACAGTGCTTTCACCAAGGCGCGCATTGAGTCGATAGACGACAAAAAAGTGCGCGCCGACTTGGCTGCAGGCCGGGTGGTGATCGTGACCGGTTTTCAGGGCATAGACCCTGAAGGCAACATCACCACGCTAGGGCGTGGCGGCAGCGACACCTCGGCCGTAGCGGTAGCCGCTGCCATGGGCGCGTCTGAATGCCTGATCTACACCGATGTAGACGGCGTGTACACCACCGACCCGCGCGTTGTGCCCGAGGCGCGCCGCTTGCACACTGTGTGTTTTGAAGAAATGCTAGAGATGGCCTCAATGGGCTCCAAAGTGCTGCAAATCCGGTCGGTTGAGTTTGCGGGCAAATACAAAGTGCCGCTGCGCGTGCTGTCAAGTTTTACGCCGTGGGACATTAACATCGAAGAAGAGGCCAAATCAGGCACTTTGATTACTTTTGAGGAAGACGCGCAAATGGAACAAGCCATCGTATCGGGCATCGCTTTTAACCGTGATGAAGCCAAAATTTCTGTGCTGGGTGTGCCTGACACCCCAGGTATTGCGTACCAAATTTTGGGTGCGGTGGCCGATGCCAATATTGAGGTGGACATCATTATCCAGAACCTGTCTAAAGACGGCAAAACCGACTTTAGCTTTACTGTGCACCGCAACGACTATGCCCGCACGATGGACTTGCTAAAAACCACGGTGTTGCCCAAGCTGGGCGCGCAAGAAGTGGTGGGCGATACCAAAATTTGCAAGGTGTCGATCGTGGGCATCGGCATGCGCAGCCATGTAGGCGTGGCCAGCAAGATGTTCCGCTCGCTGAGCGAAGAGGGCATCAACATCCAAATGATTTCCACCAGCGAGATCAAAACCTCGGTAGTGATTGACGAGAAGTACATGGAGCTGGCGGTGCGCGGGCTGCACAAGGCGTTTGATTTAGACCAGCCAGCGGCTTAAATTTTTCTCCAAGCTTCAAAGCGACCCAGAGACCATGGCAAGCAGGGTCTTTCTCATGGTCGTTTTAACCCTCTAGCCCAAGGAAATGCTGCATAAGCAGCTATATATTTAATAGTTTTTAATCATGCCTACCAGAGGATGAAAGCCTTTAAATCGGGTAATCTGCGTGCATCAAACCACCCCGCTAACAGAGTGGTTTGCATTGTCGTGTCTAAATTGGTTCCTAAAACCCCCCATGCGATGCTGTAAATTCAAACCAATTCTCATCTGCCCACCACCAAGGACACAGCATGGCCCTAGGACAATTTGCTTACGCCAGCAACAGCAACCGATTTTTAGCCGCTCCTGCGCTGAAAGACCAGGCATTTGCCATTGCGGGCGTACCGTTTGACGGGGCAGTGACCAACCGGCCTGGTGCGCGCTTTGGGCCCCAAGAGATTCGGCGTGCCAGCTTGATGCTGTGCGACGGGCTGCACCCATTTTTTAACGTCACTCCTGTCAACCACCTGGGTGATGCGCTAGACATGCGCCTGCCTAATGCGTCCCCGCTGGCCGATGTGCGCAGCCACATCCAGCAGCAAGCCAGCGCCTTGATGGCCAAGCACCATTGCGTGTTTTTAGGGGGCGACCACTCTGTAACACTTGCCCTGTTGCGCGCTGCCCACGCCCGCTATGGGCCAATGGCGTTGGTGCATTTTGATGCGCATTGCGATACCTGGACTGACCATTTTGGCGAGCCCTCAGGCCACGGCACTTGGACGTATGAGGCCTTGCAAGAAGGCTTGCTTAGCCCACAGCACACTGTGCAAATTGGCCTGCGCTCCAGCGGTGAGCGGGCCTCGCGGGAGTACGTGCAGGACCAAGGGGGCTTGATATTTGATGCCCGTGCATTGCGCGGCTTGGACGGCGCGAACCTAAAGCCCATCATTGCCCAAATTTTGCAACGCATGGGCAATAGGCCGTGCTACATGTCGCTGGACATTGACTGCCTAGACCCCGCCTTTGCCCCCGGCACCGGCACCCCAGAGCCCGGCGGCATGAGCAGCTCGCAGGTACTGACTTTTTTAGAAGAACTGGCCCCACTCAACATGGTGGGCATGGACTGCATGGAAGTGGCCCCTGCTTACGACCACGCTGAGCTCACCAGCAATGCAGCGGCAACATTTGTGTGGACGTACCTGTGCGGCCAAGTGGCCAAGATTGCCTAGCCGCAAAGTCTGTTTGATACCCATTTATTTAGAGGTAACCGCGCTATGCTATTAAAGTCAGACACCCAGCTCAACCAAAAAAGCTACTACGAGGCCAGTGCGCAGCGCAATGCAGACCTGGCGCCTTTGCAAGGCGACGTGCATGCGGACGTGGTGGTGGTGGGCGCAGGTTTTGCGGGGTTGTCAGCGGCTATCGAGCTGGCCCAGCGCGGCTACCGCGTGGCCGTGCTAGAGGCTGACCGCATTTGCAGCGGTGCCTCGGGGCGCAACGGCGGACAAGCCATCGTGGGCTTTGCCAGCGGACAGGAGCCGTTTGAGCAGCAGCTGGGCAGGGCTGATGCCCGCTTGGTATGGGACATGTCGCTAGAAGCGATTGGCATGATTGACCAGCGCACGGCGCAGTACGGCATTGAATGCGACTGGACCAAAGGCTATTTGTATGTGGCCGACTCGCCGCGCAAAGCCCGCGCGCTAGAGCGCAGCCTGCAAGAACAAAAAGACCACTATGGCTTAGAGTGCGACTTTGCCCAAGGCGCTGATGTGCAGCGCCATATCCAAAGCCTGCATTACTGCGCCGCAGCTTATGAGAGCGTATCGGGCCACCTGCACCCGCTTAAGTACGGCTTGGGTTTGGCGCGCGCCGCGCGCGCACTGGGGGTGCAAATTTTTGAGCATTCACCCGTGGTGGATTTGCGGCGCGGCGCCCAGATACAGGCTTACACAGCCAGTGGTGTGGTGCATGCCAGCTTTGGCGTGCTGGCCGGTAACTGCATGCTGGGCGAATACGGCCCGCGCGTGGCTCCAGAAATTGCGCCGCGCATCATGCCTGTGGGTACCTACATTGTGGCCACAACACCACTGGACCCCCAGCTGTGCAAAAGCTTAATCCCCCATAACGCCGCGGTGTGTGACAACAACTTTATTTTGGACTACTTTCGCTTTAGTGCCGACCACCGCATGTTGTTTGGCGGCAAGGTCAGCTACAGCGCCAAAACCCCTGCTAATTTAGAGCAAGTGATGGCAGCGCGCATGCACCAAGTGTTTCCTCAGTTGCAAAACGCAGGTATTGACTATGTGTGGGGCGGCTTTGTAGACATCAGCATGAACCGCGCGCCCGACTTTGGCCGGTTGGCGGATAACCTGTATTACTTGCAAGGCTTTAGTGGCCACGGCGTAGCACTTACGGGACTGGCTGGCCGTTTAGCAGCCCAAGCCATTGCCGGACAGGCTGAGCGTTTTGATGTGTTTGCCCGCCTGCAGCACCGCAAATTTCCGGGCGGGGCGCTGCTGCGCATGCCCAGCTTGGTGCTGGGCATGCTGTTTCACCAGCTGCGCGACAAGCTGTAATTTTTGCCGATTACGCCATCCCATAGCCCACCAGTGCGCAATAGCAAAGCCCTCAAACTGCGTTGAGAGTGGCCAGCTCTGCGGCAATCGCTGTAGCCAATATCGGGCCACAGCGGGCAATATCGATCAATGGCGCGTAGCCATAGCCGATCACCAAACCTTTGGTATCTTTGCGGCCCAAGCAGTAGGCCGACAGCGCGCGCACTGTCAGGCCCAGTTGGGCAATCCGTTGGGCCAGTGCCACATCGTCTACCTGGACTGGCAGCCGCAAACACAGGTGCAGGCCTTGCTCTGCGCCACTGATGTGCGCCAGGCTACCTAGGCAAGGCCGCAGGGCTTGTAACAAGCAACTGCGCCGCTGGGCATAGCGCAGGCGCGCTTTGCGCAGCGCGCTGGCGAAATGCCCCATTTCAATAAATTCGGCCAACGCTGCTTGCAAGGGCAGTTGGCCTGGCCGGTTCAGGTCGTAGTGGGCTTGTTTAAAAGGGGCTATAAGTTCTTTGGGCACCACCAAATAGCCCAGCTTAAGGCCCGGGTACAGCACCTTGGAAAACGAGCCCATGTACAGCACACGTGCGTCTGAATCTAACCCTGCCAAGGAAGAAATAGGTGGGCCGCTGAAGCGAAACTCGCTGTCGTAGTCGTCTTCCAGTAACCAGGCTTTGTGCTGCTTGGCCAGCGACAATATTTGATGCCGCCGCGCCAGCGACATCACCGCACCCGTTGGGTACTGGTGCGACGGGGTTACATAAATCATACGCGGTGGGTGGGCCGCGTCTGCTGCTTGCGGTGCAATTCCCTCATGGTCTACCGTCACGGGGTGCAGGTGCAGCCCGGTGGCCGAAAAAGCTTTGACTGCGCCCCAGTAGGCAGGATCTTCTATCCACACGGTATCGCCATGGTCTGCCAGCAGGTGGGCGCACAGCTCTAGCGACTGTTGGGTTCCGCTGGTAATAATTACCTGCTCTACATCCAGTGGCACACTGCGCGATACCCGCAAATAGTCAGTTAAGGCGCGGCGCAGCGGTGCGTAGCCGCCCGTGTCGCTGTAGTCCAGCATTTCGGCATAGGCCATGCGCCAATGCTTGTTTTGCAAGCGTTGCCACAGCGCGATAGGAAAACCGCTGAAGTCCGCCACTTGGGTACAAAAAGGTTGAACTTCTAGCTGCGTGGCGCAAAAAGTTGTGGCCAGCAACTGGCCTCTGCGCGAAAGCTGTGCTTTGGGCAAGGGTTTGGGCGGGTGGTGCAAGGCCGGTACAACAGGCACGTTTTCGTTGACAAAAGTCCCACTGCCCACGCGACTGACCAAATAGCCTTCTACGCTGAGCTGGCTTAATGCTGCGACCACCGTATTGCGTGACAGACCCAAGTCTTGCGTTAGCTCTCTGCTGGAGGGCAGCCTGTCACCTGCTGTGAGCTTACCGTCCAAAATAGCACGGCGCAGTGCCTCGTAAAGCTGGCGGTGCAAGGGCAGCTTGTCCTTGCGGCCAAGGCGCGCCATTTCAGACAGTAAAAGTTCAGACAGCATACGGGTGAAGTGTTATCCAGTTAATCAGCCCTAGTGTAAAGTGGAACCATGGACTTTATTTAACTGGCTCTTATGGCAAACCAATTACTCTGCCACAATGGCTTTATGACAGAAAAAAAACACTTCAAGGCAAGCCTATGAAGCCTATACCCAGCATGGTGTGGCTACCTGCCGACCATCGGCTGCTGGGCAATGCAGAGAGGCAACTACCTTTCTTAGTGTTGGGCGACAAATACGCCCGCGCCGTTAAACAAGGCGCTGGCGCACAGCCTGTAGTTTTCCCCCTGTGCGACGCAGGGCAAATTGACTCATTGCTTAGTTTGGTAAACGGCGTAATGTTGACAGGCTCACCGTCCAATGTACATC
This sequence comes from Polaromonas sp., assembly GCA_043721235.1. Lineage (GTDB taxonomy): Bacteria > Pseudomonadota > Gammaproteobacteria > Burkholderiales > Burkholderiaceae_C > JAAFIP01. The sequence continues at coordinate 11,512 of JAYSRE010000047.1, forward strand.
CTTCTCATTTTGGAGAAGAAGTGGCTGACATGAGTCTGCCTTTAGACCCAGACCGCGATACGTTGACCTTAGCTCTGGTCAAAGCCTGCATAGCGCAGCAGGTTCCTCTGCTGGGCGTGTGCCGAGGGTTTCAAGAAATTAACGTGGCCATGGGAGGTAGCTTGCACCAGCGTGTGCACCATGTCGCTGGCCTGCAAGACCACCGCGAGAGGGCTGACCAGTCATACGATGTGCAGTACGCTCCCAGCCATGCGGTGGAATTTGAACCTGGCAGTGTGTTGCACCAATGGGCTGGTGCCACTTCGGCCCAAGTTAATTCGCTACACGGTCAGGGCGTAGCCCAGCTGGCACAGGGCTTGCGTGCGTTGGCACACGGCCCAGACGGCCTAGTTGAGGCCTTTGAAGTGGTTGGTGCAAGTACATTCGCTTACGCTATGCAGTGGCACCCTGAGTGGAAGTTTTGGGAAACACCTTTTTATGCGGCCATTTTTACCGCATTTGGTGATGCGTGCCGTGCACGCCAGCGGGGCAGGGCTACCGCTTAACTATACGTTGCTAACCGCAGCGGGAAGGAAACTATGTACGATAAAAAAGCAACCACTTTCAATGAACTAGAACAATGGCTCAACGAGCGCCGCGTTACCGAAGTTGAGTGTTTGGTGCCTGACTTAACAGGTGTTGCACGCGGCAAAATTCTGCCCCGTGCCAAGTTTACCGAAGACCGAGGTATGCGCTTGCCAGAAGCCATTGTAGCCATGGGCGTAACTGGCGAGTTCCCTGAGAGCGGTAGTTACTACGATGTTATCGACCCTACAGACAAAGACATGCAATTGCGGCCCGATCCATCTACCGTGCGCATCGTGCCATGGGCTACCGACCCTACCGCTCAGGTGATTCACGATTGCTTTGACCATGCAGGCAATCTGGTTCCGTTTGCGCCGCGCTCAGTGCTGCGCCGGGTGTGTGACTTGTTTGCTGCCGAAGGCTTGCAACCCATCGTTGCGCCCGAGCTAGAGTTTTACCTTACAGCCCGTAACACAGACCCTAATACGCTGCTAAAAGCGCCAATTGGCCGCAGCGGCCGCGCTGAAACTTCACGCCAAGCCTACAGCATTGATGCGGTGAACGAATTTGACCCGCTGTTCGAAGAAATCTATGACTACTGCGAAAAAATGGAGCTTAACGTTGATACCTTGATCCACGAGGTGGGTGCTGGACAAATGGAGATTAACTTTTTCCATGCAGAACCCTTGGGTTTGGCCGACGAGGTTTTCTTCTTCAAACGCACCGTGCGCGAAGCTGCTTTGAGACACAACATGTACGCCACCTTCATGGCCAAGCCCATAGCAGGCGAGCCCGGTAGCGCCATGCATGTGCACCAAAGCATATTGAACAAAGCTACAGGCAAAAACATTTTCAGCAATGAAGACGGCACCCCTTCAGAATCTTTTATGCACTACATCGGTGGGTTGCAGCGTTACATACCAGCCGCCATGGTGCTGGTGGCACCCTACGTTAACAGCTACCGCCGCTTGTCGCGCAACAGCGCTGCGCCCATCAACATTGAATGGGGCTATGACAACCGCACAGTAGGCATTCGCTCACCAATCTCTACCCCTGAGGCGCGGCGTGTAGAGAATCGTGTGATCGGTGCCGATGCAAACCCTTATGTTGCACTGGCCATGACCTTGGCATGCGGCTATTTAGGTTTGAAAAACAAAATTAAACCCAAGGCAGAAATGAAGGGCGATGCTTACTTGGCACCCTACTCATTGCCCCGCAGTTTGGGCGAAGCGCTGGATTGGTTGCGCAAAGAGTCTGATTTGCACGAAGTTTTAGGCAAAGAATTTATCACTGTGTATTCAGAAATCAAAGAGCTTGAGTTTGATGAATTTATGAAGGTCATATCGCCTTGGGAGCGAGAGCATCTGCTGCTCCATGTATAGGCGTACAGCGCTCACCATGGTTGGCACATGCAGTTAAATCTTTCTCCATTTCCTCCGAAAGCAGTACCATGAACACCGTAGTTGACACCGCCATGATCCAGGCTTTGGACAGCGCGCATTTTTTGCATCCATTTACTGACTTTAAGCAGCTCTCCAGCAAGGGCGCCCGCGTGATTACCAAGGCCGAGGGCATTTACGTGTGGGACTCTGAAGGTGCCCGCATGCTAGACGCAATGAGTGGTCTGTGGTGCGTGAATGTAGGCTATGGCCGCAAAGAACTTGCCGACGCTGCGCACCACCAGATGATGACGCTGCCCTA